>JANRJM010000017.1 GCA_033763975.1 Planctomycetota bacterium | reverse complement strand
ACGTCGTGACCCATACCAACACGCCCGTCCCTCCGCCCCCGCCTCCTCCGCCCCCGCCTCCTCCGCCTCCGCCTCCGCCGCCTCCCCCGCCGGCGCCCTTGCCGAATGGCGGTGGTCCGAGCGAGCCCCCGGCCCCGCCTCCGCCGCCTCCCCCACCGGCGCCCTTGCCGAATGGCGGTGGTCCGAGCGAGCCCCCGACTCCGCCGCCTCCCCCGCCCCCTCCGCCGCCTCCGCCGCCGCCGGCGCCCTTGCCGAATGGCGGTGGTCCGAGCGAGCCCCCGACTCCGCCGCCTCCTCCGCCTCCCCCGCCTCCCCCGCCACCACCCCCGCCTCCTCCCCCTCCTCCGCCCCCGCCCCCGCCGCCTCCTCCGCCCCCGCCCCCGCCGCCTCCGAGCGGGGACGAGTTCGTTGTTCTCCTACCCGGAGGGGGATTCCCGGGCGCGACCGCGCAGCCACCCGCGGTAGGAATGCCCGAGGACGCGGGCTACGACGCGAAAGCAATCGCTCGATGGGATGTGGTTCCATACCAGGTCTTCGCGGATGAGTTCCACGTGGGCGTGGTCGCGTTCCACATCAACGGCATCGACCGTGTCGACTTCTCGGTGAACGGCGGTGCTTGGACGAGCGTGACCGAGATGCAGTTGAACCCTCGGACCAATACGTGGGAGTACACAGGCGTGCTTCGCGCGAGCGACTTCGCGGCCGGGCCGGTCGAGGTCCGGGCGATCGCCTGGCCCAGCGGCGCGGGAGAGCCGCGCGTCCTGGATCCTGTGTTCTTGTACGCTGACCCGCACGCCGACATGGCACAGCGAGTGCGATTCGTTGACCCGGTGAACGGGAATGATGACTGGAACGGCCAGACCATCGGAACGGCAATGCGCACGCTTCACGTGGCGGTCGCATCGATCAACAGCGCGTACGGCTCGCTCGACGGCGCGACCGTTCGGCTCCTTCCCGGCGACTACGATTGGACCGGCTTCAGTTCGCGCGGACCGACGAACTCGCTCGCCAGCATCACGTTCGAAGCCGCCGAAGGCGTGGCGCCCGACGAGATCCGCTTCCTTGACCTGGGCGCGGGTCTGGAACCGCGCATCGCGCACGTTGTCATCCGGGGAGTGTCCCTCAATCAGTCTGTTCGGGACACATCGTCGACGAACACACCTCCCGGCAGCCTGTGGATCGATGAATGCGTAATGGTCGGCGCGGGGCCCACGGCGAGCGTCGGCGTGTGGAATGATACGGAGTGGGAACTAGGCGTCTACCTTACGGACTCCCAGATCTCAAACGTTCGCAACGGCGTCGAAGGCACGAGCCTCGTGCGCGGAGTGAGTCTCCGGGACATCGGCGAGGACGCGTTCAAGAACGCCCCCTTCATCATCAACTGCGAAGTCGTAGACCTGACGAGCGGCTCACCCAGCTATCACCCGGACATCGTGCAGTATGTCGGCGGGTTCGACAACACGATCGTCTACGGCCTTACCGCGATGAACTGCAATGCGCAGACGTTCTTTACGCGGAGCGAGATCAGGCACGACAATGCGGCGTTCGTGAATGCCCTGATCGTGCAGTCCGACTCGTCGAGCTCGATGGGGCAGTGGCTGCGTTCCTCCAACCACGTGCTGTTCTACCACGTGACGATGCTGGGGCGCGGCTACCTCTTCCGCGACACCGATCCAGGGACGCAAGCGCCCCTGGAAGTGACGAATCTCGCGGTTCGCAACTGCGTGTTCACGGGCATCCAGTACCCCACGAGCGCGCGGTATCCGGCGCGGGATTCGGTGTTCGACAACTGCCATCTGTTCACCGGTCCGGCCCTCGGGCCGCGGGGAACGGAAGGATCGTCCCCGGACGTGCTGTTTGCGAACCCGAGTGCACGCGACTACGCGCCGTGGCCGGGGCGCACGCTGACGGGGCGCGTGCAGCCGTCGGAGCGGATCGTGCCGGCCGACGTGGCGGGGCACCCGCACGACGGGGCGGCGCCCATCGGCGCGGTCGGCGAGAGCGCCGCAGGGAACTAGCCCCTTCTCGTGAGAAACGGGCACACGAGAACCCTGCTGGCAGGCGCGGCCCCAGGCACGGGCAACCTTGGCGTGGATGCCCTGGCGCTCTCCACGCTGCATGCCTTGGCGTCTCGCGGGCTCGAGCCGCCGATCGTTCTGGACTTTGGACGCGGGCGTCGCGCCGCGGAGTCGCCAGCAGGAGTCGTGGCGGCACGATACGAACGGCTGGGCATTCGGACGACACGCCGGCTCTACCAGCGGGACTCGTACGGTTTTGCGCACGCGATGGCCTCACTGGGCCTTTCTTTAGGACCCGCGCTGCGGGCGATGCGCGGCGCGAGCGCGCTTCTCGACCTGTCCGGAGGTGACAGCTTTACCGATCTGTACGGGCCGCGCCGATTCACCATGGTGTGCGATCCGAAACGCTTGGCGCTGAAGGTCCGCACGCCGCTGATCCTGCTCCCGCAGACGTACGGGCCTTTCGCCGATGCGCGCAACCGCGGTGCCGCCGGGGCGCTCGTGCGATACGCCTCCCAGGCGTGGGCGCGCGACGGTCGAAGCTACGGGATTCTCAAGGAACTTCTCGGGAGTTCGTTCGACCCCGATCGCCACCGACTGGGCGTCGACGTCGCATTCCTGCTTCCTCGAACGGACGCCGCGCGCCTGCGCAGCAAGTTGCCCTCGAGGGCCGTCGGCGTGAATGTCAGCGGCCTGATCTGGAACGATCCTGTCAGCGCGCGAGAGCAGTACCGCTTCAGGTCTGATTATCGTGAGGCGTTGACGCGCATTGTGCGAGCGATTGCGCAGGAGGTGGAGGTCGTGCTCGTGCCGCACGTGCTCGCACCTCGGGGACATTACGAATCGGATCGAGACGCGTGCGAGTCGCTGCGGGATGCGCTCGATGCAAACGTTCGGGAGCGGGTGCGGGTTTGCGACGATCCGACCGACCCGTGCGAGGCCAAAGGGCTCATCGCGGCGTGCGACTGGTTCATCGGCACCCGCATGCACTCGACGATCGCCGGGCTTTCGTCGGGCGTTCCCACCGCCGCCATCTCGTACAGCGACAAGACGCTCGGGGTATTCGAGACATGCGGGCAGGGTGCGCACGTGCACGACCCGCGCACGCTCGACACCGACACGCTCGTGGAGCGAGTGCTCTGGTCGTTCTCGCAGCGCGAGGCGGCCCGCGCGTCGCTGGCGGCGGGGCTGCCGCCGGTGATCGCGATGGCAAATGAGCAGATGGACGCGATCGTCGCGACGATCCGCGCGAACATGCCCAACGGGTCGGGCGTGCTGCGATGAAGATCGGCGTCGTGACCATCTTTGACGTGCCGAACTACGGGGCCATGCTCCAGGCGTACGCGCTGCAGCGGGCACTTGAGGCGCTCGGGCACGATGCCGTGGCGATCAACTACACGAACCAGCACCTGGACGGGGTATACCGCGTCGGTGTCTTTCCGCCTCGCCCGACGAAGTGGCTCCGAAGTCGGCGCGCGCGAGCATTCGTGCGCGATCACGTCCGTACGAGCGGGTCGCGCCTTCGCTCGGTGGATGACGTGGCCAGGGTTGCCGAGCAGTACGACGTGCTGGTGACGGGCAGCGATCAGGTATGGTTCACCGGGCCGGTGCAGGGGTACGACCCGGTGTATTTCCTCGACCTGCCCGGCGTGGGCACGCCGCGCATCAGCTACGCTCCCAGCGCTGGCGCGACGAGCAACTTCGGGTCGGACGGGCCTCGGATACGACAGGTGCTTTCCGGCTATGCGGCGATCTCGGTTCGAGACGAGTTCACGGAGGCGGTCGTCCGCACCGTGACCGATCGGCCGCTCGCGCGCGTGGTAGACCCGGTGCTGCTGCACGACTTTGCAGAGGTGCGCGACAGCCACCTGGCCTGGCGCCCTGTGCGCGAACCATACCTCGCCGTGTTCGGCAACCTTGATACCCGGGCGGCATCGCTCGCGCGAGAAGTGGCGGCGTCGCTCAAGCTCCGCCTCGTGACGCTCCAGTATCGACTCAACGGGGGTACCCGTGTGCCGGCACCCGACCCGTGGCAGTGGATGGCCGCTCTTCGCAACGCGTCGTGCGTTGTCACGACGTACTTCCACGGGGCAGTCGTGCCGCTGAAGTTCGGGGTTCCTGTGCTGTGCTTCCCGACCAAGAACCGAGTGCCGAAGGTAACCGCGCTGCTGCGAGATGCCGGCGTCACCGGGGCGCTCGTCCCTGCGACGCCGGCGGAGGCTCTGTACGCGGTTGAGGCCCAGCGTGCCGGGCGAGCGGCGGAGGAGTCGCTGGGGCCGAAGATTGCCGCGTCGCGCGAGTGGCTTGCGCGGTCGCTGGCCGAGGTGATGCAGCCGTCATGACGACCATCTCCGTTGTTATACCGACGTACAACCGCGCGGCCCTGGTGAGCGATGCGATCCGCAGCGCGCTGAAGCAGACGTCGGTTCCGGACGAGATTGTCGTCGTCGACGATGGCGGCAAAGACAACACCGCGGAAGTGGTCGGCGCGTTCCCGGCGCCGGTGCGATACGTCCGCCGGGAGAACGGTGGGCTGAGCCGTGCTCGGAACACCGGCATCGAGGCGGCGACCGGAAGTTGGGTCGCATTTCTCGATGATGACGATGCGTACGAGCCCGAGAAGATCGCGAGCACTCGCGAGGTCATCGCGAGATTTCCGCACGCCCAGGTGATCGCCACGGACGCGACACTTGTCAGCCCCTCCGGGCGAACGCAGGGGATGTTCGAAGTGCGTGGACGCTCGGCCGCACCGGGAGGCGAGGAAACCTCCGACCCATTCGGCTGGGCGCTCGCCTCGTGCTTCTTCGCACAGTCCATGGTGGTGCGCCGCGATGTGCTGGCCGAAGTGGGGGGCTTTACGCCGGACCTGTTCTATGAAGACTTTGATATCGGCACACGACTGGCGCTTCAGCATCGGTGGGTCATCGATGGACGGCGCCTGGTGCGAGTGATCCGACGTGAGGATGGGGGTGCGAACCTATCGGCAGAATGGTCGCAGAAGCCGCTGCGGAGCTACGGCGCCCTCATCGTCATCTACGAGCGGCTCGTGTCGAGGCTCGGGGTTGGGCACCCCCACTACGCGGTGTGCCAGCGACGTCTCAAAGACTACACGTTCGAGCTGGGCTGCGCGCATCTTCTGAATGGCGACAGCCGGAGCGCCGGCGCCGCGTTCGAGCGGTCCCTCGCACTCGATCGATCGCTGCGAAATCGCGCGCGCATCGGTGCCGCCCGGCTACTCGGGAATCCGTGGTTGAAGCGCCGTCGCAAGCGGCAACTCGCGCGCATGGCACAGGCGCGCGGCTGAGGAGCGAACACGGTGACACGCAGCATCAGGCAATCGCTCTCCGAACGGCTTCTTCGAGTCGTCAAGCTGCACGGGCACACCTTCATTCCGGTACTCACCGCGCGGTCGACCGTCCTCGACCTCGGGGCGAACGTCGGAGGATTCTCGCGCGCCATTCGGTCGCGATTCGGTTGTCCGACGCGCATGGTCGAGGCCAATCCAGCCCTTGCCGACGCTCTTCGGGCCGATTTCGGCGATCATGTGCTCCACGCGGCCGCCGTCTCCGTCCCGGGCGATGTCACCTTCCAGATCGATGACAATCCGGAAGCGTCCCGCGTCGTCGCCGGTGCCGGCCCGGCAAGTTCCGGATCAGCCCTTTCCGGCCCATCCCGGCCCGGATGTGTCACGGTCCGCGGCATGACACTCGCGCAGATTCTCGAGCACTTCGCGCTCCCCCATGTCGACCTGCTCAAGGTTGACATCGAAGGCGCCGAGCTCGGGCTGCTGCGGCACACACCTCCCGAGATCCTCGCCCGCTGCGATCAGGTGACGGTCGAGTTCCACAACCTCGCGGGCGTGGGGAGTGAACAGGATGTGCGGGATGTCGTCTCGCATCTGCGGTCGTTGGGCTTCGTCGGCGGGCGATTTGACGGCATCAGCGCGCGCAGCCGTCATTCCATCTGGAAAGACCATCTGAACTGGCTGTTCGTCAACACACGGGCACCATCGGTGAGCACGTCCGAGCGAATGCTCGCTCTTGGCCCGAGCCGGATGGTCCGATGGGGCATGCAGTTGGCTCGACGCGGGGTGGCTTCGGCGAAGGGCGAGATCCCGGGAGCCGGCGCCGCGTGAGGAAGGCCGTCGCCCAGGTCGGATGGGTCACGATCGAGAAGTGGTACGCGAAGCTCGCCGGCGCTGTCGGCTTCGGCGTGCTGGCGCGCCTGCTCGATCCCGAGGTGTTTGGCGTTGTCGCGGTCACCATGCTCGCGGTGGGACTTGCCGACATGATCGCCAGCCAGGGCCTCGGCTTCGCGATCATCATCCGCAAGGAGGTTTCCCGCGAGGAGCTCACCGCCGGGTTCTGGAGCAACGTTCTGCTTGCCTTTGTGCTCGCGTTCGTTGTGGCAGTAGGCGCCCAGATCGGGGCTCACCTGGGTGGCGGGCGGTGGTGGAGCCAGGAGATCGCCGACCTCTCCGTCGGCGGGGCCATCTCCTTTCTTGTCTCGTCGTTCGGTCGCCTTCATGCTGCGATTCTCACCCGCGAGCTCCGATTCAAGGCCCTAGCCGTCCGGAGCATCGTCGCGACGACGTGCGGCGTCGCCACGGGCATCTGCGCGGCGTTCATGAGCGCCGGCCCGTGGTCGATCATTCTGCAGTACATCGTGACGTCATTCGTCGGCACGGTGATGCTCTGGGCCACCAGCGGGTGGCGTCCGTCCGGGCGGGTCGCGTGGTCGGTGCTGCTGCAGCTGTACGTCACGGGCTGGAAGATCTGTCTGACCAAGGCACTCGCCTATGCCCGCGACAACGCCGACGTCTTCGTCGTGAGCCTCGGCATGCCGCTGCGAGACGTGGGTGTGTACGCCGTCGCCCGCAAGGTGGTGGAGATTCTGTCGGCGATGTTCACCAGCGTGGTCGGCACCGTCGCATTCCCACGCTTCGCCCGCGCACAGTCCGATGTGCCGGAACTGTGGCGTCAGGCGCGGCGCTCGCTCGGCCTGGGGGCCCTCGCGCTCGTTCCCGTGTACTGCGGCGCCGCCGCGCTGGGCGAGGTGGTGATTCGTGTTGTCGCGGGCCCCGGGTGGGACCACGTGACGCCCCTCATGCAGATCCTTGCGATCGGGGCGTGCCTCATGTGGGTCGATCCGATCGTCGGCGCCGTCGCAACCGCGCGGCAGGATCTGAACTTCCTGCTTCGCATCCAGACATTCGGGTTGATCGTGTCGCTCGCGGTCGTCGCGCTCGCAACGCCCTTTGGCCTCGTGGGGGTCGCCGCGGCGGTGGGGGTGCGCCGGCTGGTGTACACCGTGACGCTCGTCCGCGCTGTGTCGCGCCGGTTGGAGGGCCCGCCGGTCTCGGAGTTGCTTCAGCCGATTCTGGCGCCGCTCGCCGCCGGGCTTGCGATGTGCGCCGCGGTTCACTGGATCACCGGGCAGCCCCACTCATGGATTGCCGGCGGCGCCGCGGGAGTGGTTTCTGGTGTGCTGCTGTACCCCGTGTTCCATGAGTGCTTCCGTCGCCTGGCGGGCGGCGAGTCGCTGGGGGGCTTGTGGCGCGAGTATCGGCTGGCCCGGCCGGCGGGGAGCAGCGGCGCGTGAGCTCGCAACTCCCGCCGATGACGTTCGTGCTGCCCGGGCGGAATCGGTCCGGGGGTGTGCGCGTGACGGTGGACCTCGGCAATCACCTCCTCCGCCGTGGGCACCGAGTACGTCTTGCGGTCGGACGTTCTGGCGGCATCCGCGCGTGGGGCCGCCAGATTGTCCGGCGGCTCCAGGCCGGACCTCGCGCGAAGGACGATTGGGTCGAGAACTTTGCCGGCCCCGTAGCGCCGTTCCGCGACCTCAACGCGCTCGCGTTCGAGCCGGGAGAGGTCGTTGTGGCGGTGGGTTCCTATGTCGTTCCCGCAGTTCGAGATCTGACGCACGACGTTGTCCGCGTGCGGTTCAACCACGGTCTGCAGCGTCATGACCCCGCCCGCATGAACCGCGCCTGGCTCGGCGAGATGCCCACCTTCTCCGTTGCCCGCACCTCCGCCGACATCCTCATGCGCGAGTTCGGCGTGCCTCATGTGTGGATCGTGCCGAACGGCATCGACACCGACGCCTACTTCGAGACCTCCGACGTCGTGCGCGATGGCGTCGGCACGATCTTCAGCTCCAACCCTGCCAAGTGCCCGGACGACATCGTTCGCGTCATGGACCGCATCGCGCGCGACCTGCCGGGCGTGCGCCGGTACATCTTTTCCGCCGCGGAACGCCCCCCGGCGCTCGCGTGCGATGAGTTCCGACGGCTGCCGCCCGTCGATGAAGCGCGCCGGTTGTACAACCGCGCGAAGGTATGGCTGTTGATGAGCCGCGACGAGGGACTGCCCGGCCCGGTGCTGGAGGCGATGGCCTGCGGCGCCGTGGTCGTCTCGACGGACCAGGCGGGCAGCCGCGAGGTGATCCGTCCGGACCAGAACGGGCTGTTCTTCCCTGTGGGCGACATCGGTGCGTGCATCGAACAGGTCCGGCGCGTGCTGAACGACGAGCCCCTGCGACTTCGCCTGCGGGCCGCGGGCGGAGAGACGGTCCGCGCGTTCTCATGGGACGCCGCCACCGACCGATTCGAAGCCGCCCTCCGCGACGTGCTCCGCGGCACCACGCATCACGCGGTCTCCCTTCGCGGTGAACCCGCCATGGGCACTTCCACCGGCCAGGCATGATGCTCCCCGTCATCAACTCCGTCCGCGATGTTGCCGAGTACCAGCTCTGCTCCGGCTGCGGCGTGTGCGCGTCGGTCAGCCCGGGCACGATCCGCATGACCGACGCCATCGGGCACGGACGGCGCCCCGTGCTGACGGGCGACGGCACCGACGGCGGCTCGCGCCGGGCGCTCGCCGCGTGCCCGGGCATCGAACTGCGTCACACCTTCGACGAGCGCGACCCCGCGCTCGTCCGCGCGCTGCGCGACGCCTGGGGGCCCGTGCGGCGCGTGTGGGAGGGGCACGCGGGCGACGCGGCCATCCGGCACGCGGGCTCCAGCGGCGGGGCGGCGTCGGCGCTCGCGCTCTGGGCGATCGAGCGCGGAGGCATGCACGGCGTGCTCCACGCCGCAGCGCGCGCCGATGTGCCGTACCTCAACGAGACCGTCATGAGCCGCTCGCGCGAGGAGTTGCTCGCGCGCACGGGCTCGCGCTACGCGCCGGCGAGCCCGTGCGACGGGCTCGGGCTGATCGCGGGGGCGCCGGGCGCGTGCGTGTTCATCGGCAAGCCGTGCGACGTCGCCGGGGCGGAGAAGGCGCGGAAGCTGGTGCCGGGGCTCGACGAACGCCTCGGGCTGACGATCGCGTTCTTCTGTGCCGGCACGCCGTCGACGCGCGGCACGCTCGACCTGCTGAAGAAGGTCGGCGTCGAGGATCCATCGACCGTCACGTCGCTGCGCTATCGCGGCAACGGGTGGCCGGGTCGTTGGACGGCACGGTGGAACGGCCCGGCGGGCGACGCGCGCGAGGCGAGCCTCACCTACGACGAGTCGTGGGACTTCCTGCAGCGGTATCGCCAGTGGCGGTGTTACATCTGTCCCGACCACACGGGCGAGTTCGCCGATGTTTCGGTCGGTGATCCGTGGCACCAGGCGCCCAAGGAGGGCGAGGCCGGGCGGTCGTTGATCATCGCGCGGACGGCGCGGGGTCAGCGTGCGATCGAAGACGCCGCGGCGGCGGGGTACCTGGTGCTCGAGCGAGAGGACGCCGAACTGCTGCCGCGCAGCCAGCCCAACCTGCTGCGAACGCGCGGACGCCTGTGGGGGCAGATGCTGGCGCTGCGCGTGGCGCGTCTGCCGCGGCCGAGGTATCACGGGTTCCCCACCGCGCGCTTCTGGTGGAGTGAGCTGACGGCCAAGGCCAAGGCGCAGTCGACCGTCGGCACGCTGCGGCGGACGCTCCGACGGGGCCTGCGGAGCCGGGTGGCCCTGGGCGAGACGCGATGATCGATCTCCTCACCCTCGCGCAGGATGTTCGGGTGCTTGACGCGTTCGGGACCAAGTGGTCGAACCAGAACACCATGAATCCGCTCGGCGCAGGAATGACGGGCGCCGCCGCGCTCTTCATGCTTCTGCTCCCACGCCGCTGGGCGATCTTGCCGCTGATCTTCCTCGCGTGCTTCGTCGCGACGGCGCAGCGGATCGTAGTTGGCGGGCTGGACTTCAACATCCTTCGCATCCTGGTCGCCGTCGGCTTTGTGCGGGTGGCGATGCGCCGAGAGGCGTCGGATGTCTCCTGGAACCGCCTCGACGCGCTCGTCCTCGGGTTCAGCGTGGTCCGTACGGCGATGTACACGCTCCAGCACATGACGCCTCAGGCGCTCATCTTCCAACTCGGGATGACCTTTGACACCGTCGGGCTCTACTTCCTGATGCGAGTGCTCCTTCGCACGCGCGCGGACATCGTCCGCGCGATCGTCGGGTTCGTCCTCGCTGCCGCCCCGGTGTGCGCGTTCTTCGCGCTCGAAAAGTCCACTGGGCGCAACATGTTCTCGGTGTTCGGAGGAGTGCCTGCCGTTACCGCAATCCGAGAAGGCCGCCTCCGCTGCCAGGGCGCGTTCTCTCATCCGATCATCGCCGGCTGCTTCTGGGCAAGTGTGCTTCCGCTCATGGGCGTGCTCTGGTTTGCGCACGGGTGGCTGCGGCTCGCGGGCCTTGTCGGCATCGCGTGCGTGCTGGCGATTGTGTTCTTCTGCGCCTCCAGTACACCTGTGGCTGGCGTGCTCGCCGCCGGCATCGGAGCGGCGTTCTACGTGCTCCGACGGCGCATGTTCGCGGTGCGCCTGGCAGCCGGCGCATTGCTCGTGCTACTTCATTTTGTCATGGAGGCGCCGGTATGGCACCTCATCTCCCGCGTCAGCCTCGCCCAGGGCAGCACGAGTTACTTTCGCTTTCGCCTGATCGACAGCGCCATCCACCGTTTCGACGAGTGGGCACTCATCGGCACGTCCTCCACCGCTCACTGGTTCTGGGGAGCTCAGGACATCACCAACCACTACATTCTCGAGGGCGTGCGAGGAGGGGCGTTGTCGCTCATGCTCTTCATCGCCATCATTGCCGTCGCGTTCGCGATGGTCGGCAGAGTCCGGATGTCGACAGAAGGGCAACGCCTGCCCACGTTCTTCGTGTGGGCGCTCGGCGTCAGCCTCTTTGTGCACTGCATTAACTTTCTGGGCGTGTCGTACTTCGGGCAGGCGCCGCTCGTGTGGTTCTTTACCCTTGCCGCCGTGGCGAGCACATTCGAGCAGTCTACGCCCCGCGTGCGCGCCGCCGAGCCGGCGCCCCCGCGCGGCTTCACGCAGCTCGCGATCTCCGCGTGAATCACGAACTCGCCATCGTGATCATCAGCTTCAACACACGCGAGCTCACGCTCGCATGCCTCCGGTCCATCTTCGAGCAGACGGCGCCGGGCAGCTTCCGCGTAGTGGTGTACGACAACGCATCGTCGGACGGCTCCGCGGATGCCATCGCAGCCGAGTTCGGACGCCGGGTTGACCTGACGCGGTCGGATGTCAATCACGGATTTGCCAAGGCCAACAATCTGGTGGTGGCCACGCTCGGCGAAGAGTGGGTGCTCCTGCTCAACCCCGACACGCTGATCTACGACCGGGCCATCGATCGGCTGCTCGAGTTCGCGAAGTCAACGCCGCGGTACGCAATCTTCGGCGGGCGAACGGTGTTCCCGGACGGCTCGCTGAACATTGCCTCGTGCTGGGGGCGGATCACCCCTTGGAGTTTGTTCTGCCGTGCCAGCGGGCTCGCCGCTGCCTTGCACACGTCTGAGATCTTCAACCCCGAAGGAATGGGTGCGTGGAAGCGTGACTCGGTGCGAGAAGTCGACATCGTCGTCGGCTGCTTCCTGCTGATCCGCCGCGAGCACTGGAACGCGCTCGGCGGCTTTGATGCGTCTTTCTGGATGTACGGCGAAGAGGCCGACCTGTGTCTTCGCGCCCGTCGACTGGGCCTGCGAGCGGTGATCCAGCCGCAAGCCACCATCATGCACCTCGTCGGCGCCAGCTTCGGCAATCGGGCCGACAAGATGATGCTCGTGGCCAAGGCCAAGTCGACGCTCGTGCGCAGGCATTGGTCGGTGCCCGCCCGCTGGTGGGGCCTGCTGATGCTGTGGCTCTGGGCGTTTGGTCGACGGACGATCACGGGTCTTCTGGGCGTTCTGGGCGTGCCTGGCTTTGATCGACGGGCCGCCGTGTGGCGGGAGATCTGGGGGCGCCGGCGCGACTGGCTCGCAGGCTATCCGCATGGCTGACCAATCACCCGTTGATGCATCCCGAGGGCTGTCCGGCGCTTCGCTTCCCACGATCGGCGCACGCAAGCGGTCGTTGTCCAAGCCCGCGCGGGCACTGCGGCTCGTGCTGTCGGCGATCGATCCACGGGCGTACGCACACCTCTTCCGGATGATCAACTTCTACAATCACACGCACGTCATCCCTCGGCGCGCGGCGGCCATTCATCCATCCGCCGCCGTCAGCCCGGACGCGATGTTCTCGCACGGCGAGCGGATCGAGATCGCGCGGGGCGCGCGCATCGGAAGCCGCTGCTGCATCTGGGCCGGCCCCTCGCGGGCCCGAGTTGTCATCGGCGAGAACGCGCTGTTCGGACCGGAAGTAATGATCACCGCCGCGGGGTATCGCTTTAACGACGGCAGCCCCGTCACCGATCAGCGGATGGACGAGGCAGATGTGATCATCGGTCGGGATGTGTGGCTGGCCACCCGCGTCATTGTGTTGCCGGGGGTCACAATCGGCGACGGTGCCATCGTCGGCGCGGGCGCGGTCGTTACCAAGAGCGTCGAGCCGGGCGCGATCGTTGTCGGTGCTCCAGCGCGAGTCGTCGGCCAGCGCCGGATCGTCGCCGCGAGCGGTTCCGTGGGCGAGGCGCGATGAGCGGTCCGATCTCCGTCATTGTGCCGGCTCACAACGAGGAGGCCGTCATTTCGGGCTGCCTTGAGCGGCTCACGCGTGGCGCCCAGCCCGGGGACATCGAGGTGATTGTGGTGCCAAATGGATGTTCCGACTCCACGGCGCAGGTGGCGCGGAAGTTCGGTGCGGGCGTGCAGGTAGTTGAGTTGTCGAAGGGCTCCAAGCCCGCGGCCTTGAACGCCGGCATTGCTCGTGCGAGCGGGGATGTCGTCTTTGTAGTCGACGCGGACGTCCTCGTTGACCTGCACAGTCTTCGTGCCGCCGCCGCTCCGCTCCGCTCTGATGAGGCGTCCGTCGCCGCGCCGGCGCTGCGGGTTGATTGCAGCACGACCTCCCGCGCGGTCAGCGCCTACTACGCCGTCTGGACTCGGCTGCCCTACGTCACCGAGGGGCTCGTCGGTTCGGGGGTGTACGGCCTGTCTCGCACCGCGCTCCGAGCACTCGGCCCGTTCCCGAACATCATCGGTGATGATGCGCTAGTGCGGACCTCGTTCCCCGTCGAACGTCGTCGAACGGTCTCCAGCACCCCCGAAGGGCGCGACGCGTGCTTCGTAGTCACACCTCCCGCAAGCCTGCGCGATCTGCTACGGATAGAGGTGCGTCGGAGAGCAGCGGACCAGGAGATGCGAGAACTCCTCGGCGCGAGCGGCACCGCGCCGGGGCGTCAGCTTGCTCTCGCGATGCGGTTGTGGCGGGCGAAGCAGATTTCCACATTCTCCGTCATCGTCTTTGTCTTCGTGAAGATCGCCTGTCGCGTGCTGTATGCATTTTCCCGTCTGCGGGGCACGAACAAGCGCTGGCGCCGCGACGAGTCGTCTCGGGCGCGGCCATCTCAGCGGGGAGTCACATGAGCGGCTCCCCACCCGTGCGCGTCCTCGCCGTCGCCTCCGCCGGCGGGCACTGGACGCAGCTCCTGCGTCTGCGGCCGGCGTTCGACGGGTGCGACGTGACCTTCCTCACGACGGACAAGGGGGACGGCAACGCCGCGGGCGAGGGGGCGCGTGTGCTCCGCGTCAACGATGCGAGCCGCTGGAACAAGTTCGGCGTGCTCCGCATGGCGGCGCGCGTGCTCTTTGCCGTGCTGCGCGTGCGCCCGGACGTCATCGTCTCCACCGGCGCGGCGCCAGGCTATTTCGCACTTCGGTTCGGTCGGTGGGTGGGCGCGAGAACTGTGTGGCTCGACAGCATCGCGAACGCGGACGAACTCTCGATGACCGGGCGCATGGTGCGTCCGTACGCGGACCTCTGGCTGACGCAGTGGGAGCACCTCGCGGCACCGGAGGGCCCCGAGTTCGCGGGGGCCGTGCTGTGATCCTCGTCGTGGTCGGCACCCAACTCCCCTTTGATCGGATGACGCGCGCGGTCGACGACTGGTGCGGGCGGACCGCGCAGCGCGACGTCTTCGCGCAGATCGGCCCCACAAAGTGGCGCCCCAAGCACATGCAGTTCGCCGAGTTTCTCGATCCCGCCGAGTATCGCCGGCGCTTCGTCGAGTCGACGCTGCTCGTCGCGCACGCCGGCATGGGGTCCATCATCGACGCGCTCACCGCCGCCAAGCCCATCGTCATCATGCCGCGAAGGGCAGCGCTCGGCGAGCACCGCAATGATCACCAGTTGGCGACGGTGTCCAGGTTCTCGCGCTACCCCGGGGTCTACGCGGCCTCCGATGAGAACGCGTTGCCCCGGATTCTTGACGAGGCCCGCGTGCTCACCGCGGGTTCGGCGGTTGGCCCGCACGCATCCCCGCAGTTGGTCGAACGGCTCCGGTCCTTCATCCACCGCACATGACGCAGTTTGAACACGCATATCAGCGGGTTTCGTCCACCGACGCCCTCGTCGGCATCATCGGCCTGGGGTATGTCGGGCTGCCGCTCGCGCACACGCTGCACGCCGGGGGCGTGCGGATCCTCGGCTTCGACATCGACCCCGCGAAGATACTCGCGCTGCAGGAGGGGCGGAACTACCTCCAGCACCTGGGCGACGAGATGGTCACCGACCTCTCGCGCAGCGATCGCTTCTCGGCCACGACCGACATGGGGCGGCTTGGCGAATGCGATGTCATCATCGTCTGCGTCCCCACGCCGCTCGGGCGCCACCAGGAGCCGGATCTCACGTACGTCGTCAAGACGGGCGAGGCGATCGGCCGGACCCTCCGGGCCGGGCAGCTCATCGTGCTGGAATCCACCACCTACCCCGGCACGACGCGCGACGACTTCCTCCCCGCGATCCTCCGCGCCGCGAGCGGCCCGGCGAAGCACTTCAAGGTCGGCGAGGACATCTTCGTCGCGTTCTCGCCCGAGCGCGAGGACCCGGGCCGCAAGACCCACACCACCCGCACCACCCCCAAGCTCGTCGGGGGCATGGACCCGCGCTCGACAGAGCTCGCGGCGATGCTGTACGAGCGTGGCGTCGAGACCGTCGTCCGAGTGAGCAGCGCCGAGGTCGCCGAGGCCGCCAAGCTGCTTGAGAACATCTTCCGCGCCGTCAACATCGCGATGGTCAACGAGATGAAGATCGTGCTGACGGCGATGGGCATCGACATCTGGGAGGTCGTCCGCGCCGCCTCCACCAAGCCCTTCGGGTTCATGCCGTTCTATCCCGGGCCCGGGCTGGGCGGGCACTGCATCCCCATCGACCCGTTCTACCTGACGTGGAAGGCCCGCGAGTTCGGGCGGCCGACCCGCTTCATCGAGCTCGCGGGCGAGATCAACACCTCCATGCCGCACTACGTCATCGATCGGCTCATGCACGCGATGAACGAGCGGGGCAAGCCGGTCAAGGGCGCGCGGGCGCTCGTCGTCGGGCTGGCGTACAAGGCCAACGTGGACGACACGCGCGAGAGCCCGTCGTTCGAGCTCATCGAGCTCCTCCGCGAGCGCGGCGCGCACGTCGAGTACCACGACCCGCACGTGCCCGAGGCCTACCCCGTCCGCAAGCACGACCTGCGCATGCGCAGCGTGACCCTGACGCCCGAGAGCGTCGCGGGCTTCGATGTCGTGCTCATCTCCACCGCTCACAGCGCGGTCGACTACGGGCTGCTCGCCTCGCACGCCGCGCTGGTCGTCGACACGCGCGACGCGATGCGCGCCTTCCGCGCGCAGATGGGCGACCGCCTGGTGCTCGCCTAACGACCGGGCCGGCGCCGATCATCATGGACCAGTCCGTCCCCACCTCGCTCCCGATCACGCAGGCCGATGTCGGTGACGCACGCCCCGCGCCGGCGCCGGCGATGGTCGCGCGGGTCATCCTGCTGGCGGGCGGGCCCAAGCCCTCCCCGCTCGCCGCGGCGTGCGGCGCGACCCCCCTCTTGCTCCCCGCGACGCCCGCGGGCACCACCCTCCTCGCCCACTGGAGCGACGCGGTGGGGCGGGCCTTGGGAGATGGGCCCCTCGACGCCGTCATCTGCGCCGGCGCCGGGTGCCCGGCGCCCATCCGCCAGCTCGCGGCCCGCGAAGGCTGGCGCGTTGTCGAAGACGGCGCCACCTACCGGGGTCCCGCGGGCGTGCTCCGCGACGCGACGGCCGACCTTCCCCCAGACGCGACCGTCTTGGTGCTCGAGGCCGCCCGGATCGCGCGCAGCCCGCTCGAGCCCGCCATCGCCGGGCACGTGCGTTCCGGGGCGGACGCGACGGTGGGCATGAACCCCGACCGCACGCCGGCCGGGCTGCTGCTGCTGCGGGCCGGCACGCTCGACCGTGTGCCGCCGATCGGGTACATGGACCTCAAGGAGCAGTTCCTGACGAAGTTGAAGCTGGCCGGGCTGCGAGTTCGTATAGCAGCCGTGCCCGCCCCGGGGTTGGTTGGTTTCCGGACGCGCGCCGAGTTTCTCGACGCGGTGCTGGGGCGCGACGATGGCGCCCCGGGCGCGGGGGCGTCGGTGCGCTCGGGGATGATCGTGTCAGGTGAGGCGCGCGTGCACGAGGGAGCGCATGTTGTGCGGAGTGTTATCGGCGCGGGGTGCCGGGTGGAGGAAGGGGCCGTGGTGGTGCGGTCGATCGTGACAGACGGCGCGGTCGTCGCCGCCGGACGGGCGGTGAGCGACGCCGTGGTTACGAATCGTGGACTTGTCCGGGACTTGGAATAGAGTTGCCGCAGAGGGGACGATGCAACTGCCACGCACGATGATGCCGACTCAGGTGGCGATGGCGACCGCGCTCGTCGTGCTGTCGGTCGCCGCCGGCTGGGCCGCGTGGCGCGACATGATCTCCGTCGCGACCGAGCGCGAAGACCAGTCCCATATCCTGCTCGCGGTCCCGGTCGCCATCTGGCTGGGCGTGGTGCGGGCCGGACGCCTGCGGTTCGTGTCGATCGAGCCGAGCTGGTGGGGCGCCGCGGCGTGCGTTGGGGGCATCCTTCTCTCCGCCGCCGGCTTCCGCCTGGGCATCGACCTGCTCTGGCACGCGGGCGCCGTCGTGTCCGTGGGCGGGGCGGTGGTGTCGGTGTTCGGCGTGTCGGCCGCCCGCAAGTTCCTGCCCAGCTTCCTCGCGCTGGGCTTCCTGCTGCCCGTGCCGGGCCGGCTGCGCCAGCCCATCGCCCTCCCGCTGCAGGAGATCTCCGCACGCGTCACCGAGTTCGTGCTCGACCTGATCGCGCTGCCCATCGCGCGGTCGGGCAACATCCTGGTTATCAACGATCAGGAAGTCGCCGTCGCGGAGGCCTGCAACGGCATGCGGATGGTCGGGTCGCTCGCGCTCGTCACCTTCGCCTTCGCCTTCTCCATCCCCATGCGCAACCGCATCCGCCTCGCGCTGCTCATCGCCAGCCCGCTCGTCGCGCTGCTCGTCAACATCGTCCGGCTCATCCCCACCACGCTCATGTACGGGTATTCCTCCAAGCCCGCCGCCGACACCTTCCACGACGTCAGCGGCTGGGCCGTCCTCGCCCTCGCGCTGGGCATCCTCTGGCTCATGCTGCACGTCATGCAATGGATGGAGATCCGGACCGTCAACTACGCGGTGGACGCATGACGACCCGACGCACCAGCACCGCCCGCTCCCGCGGGGCGCGGCCCGGCCGCGTCGGCGCCGCGCCCCTCGCCGCCGCCCTGGGCCTGCTGGTCCTCCTGGGGTGGTCGCTCTTCGTCGCCCCGCGTCCGCGCGCGTCGGAGGCGTACCTCGCCGAGATCCGCACGCTCGTGCAGGACATCCCCTACGCCATCGGCCCGATGGTGGGGACCGACATCGAGGTCGTCCCCGCCGCCGCCCGCATGCTCAAGCCCAACGCCATCTTCCAGCGTGTCTACCGCGATCCGCTCAAGGGCCACTCGCTCAGCCTCGTCATCGTCCACTGCCAGGACGTCCGCGACCTCGCGGGGCATTACCCGCCGATCTGCTATCCCAGCGCCGGCTGGCGCGAGTCGGCGCCGCGTGACGTCGCCCCCATCGCGATGGAGGAGCTCCAGATCCCCGTCACCCGGTACGAGTTCCTCCGACGCCAGCAGCACAACGAGGAAACCGTCCGGGTCTTCAGCTTCTTCGTGAAGCCCTCCGGCGAACGCCTCGTGCCCGACATGGGCGACGTCGAGCGTTCCGCCCGCATGCCCGAGGCCGCCTCGCTCGGCGCCGCCCACATCATGATCGGCATCCCCGCCGACCAGGACCCGCAGACCACCGACCGCCTTGTGCGCGACGCACTCCGCGAGATCCGCCCGCTCGTGCGGGCGATCATGCGGCACGACGCCGACGGATCACACTCATGAGTTCCCTGAGCGCGTTCGATCCGCCCCCGTCGCAGTACGACCCCGGCGCCGCCGCGCCCGGGCCCGAGGCCGCCGCGCCCCCGCCCAACCCGCTGCTCCTGCTCCACCGCGGGCTGCGCGGGCGCTACCCGCTGGCCCTCGCCGCCGGCGCCGTGCTCGCGGTGCTGTGCGCCGGCGCGGGGTACGTCGCGGTCAAGCCCGCCTACCGCAGCACCGCCCTCATCCGCGTGGCGCCCACGCAGGCCCGCATCATCTACCAGACCGAGGACAACGGCCAGATGGCCAACTGGGATTCCTTCGTCGGCGCCCAGGTCTCCTTCATCCAGAGCCGCCGCGTCATCCAGCTCGCCCTCGCCAGCGACCGCCTCGCCGGCGTCGGCTGGGCCAAGGACGCCGCAGGTGAGGCCATGCTCGCCGGGGGCCTGCAGGTCAACCGCGGGCGCGGCTCGGAGATCATCACCGTCTCCTTCGACCACCCCAGGCCCGACGTCGCGCAGGCAGCCGCCAACGCCATCGTCGACGCGTACAACGAACTGAAAGACGAGACCTTCGGCCTCGAGGCCGGCACCCAGGAACGCGTCATCCAGGACCGCGTCCGCACCCTGCAGAACCGTCTCGACGGCCTGCGCGAAGAAGAAAACCAGCTCGCCGGGCGGTTCGGCGTCGCCGACATCGAGACGCACCATCGCATCAAGAGCGAGATCCTCTCCGAACTCGAACGCGTCGGCGTCGAGCTCCGCCAGCGCCTCGCCCAGGCCGAACTCCTCGCCCGCACTGCGGCGCCCGGTGCGTCCGGTGCGCCCGGCACGTCCGACCCGGGCGCCCCGGCCCCCGCGGGCGATCTCCCGTCCGACGACCAGCTCGCGCAGACCTCGCCCCGCATCGCCGAGCTGCTCCAGATGAAGCGCGCGATCGAGCACGAGATCCGCCAGCGATTCAACCTCCAGCCCGACCACCGCGCGATGATCGCGCTGCGCGAGAACCTCGTCGCGGTCGAGGAGCAGTTGCGGGCCGCCCGCGAGGCCGTGCTCCGCGAGCCGCCCGTCGTCATCGGCAGGAACGGCGTCGAGGCGCCGATCTCGGCGAGCGCCCTCGCCGAGCAGGTCCGTCTGCACGACGAGGCCGTCACCGCTCTGCGCGAAGAGGTCCGCGCCATCGGCACCACCCGCCAGCAGATCGCCACGCTCCGCGAGCGCAAGGAAGAGGTCAAACGCGACCTCGACATCGCGCAGTCTCGCCTGACCGCCCTCGAGGTCGAACGCAACAACACGCGCACCGGGCGCATCACCGTCCTGCAGATGGGCGACGCGCCCATGCGTCCCCAGTCCGACAGGCGGTTGCCCCTCGCCGGCGCGGGCGGGGTCGCCGGGCTCGGCCTCGGCGTGGGCATCGTCTGGGTGCTCGGGTTCGTCCGCGGGGGGTTCCGCTTCGCCGACGACATCGAGCACTCGGCGGTCTCCACCCCCGTCCTGGAGATCCTCCCGCACATCGACGAGCGCGACGCCCAGTGGGTCGAGATGGCCGCGCACCGCGTGCACCACATCCGCAGCTACCTCAACAGCCAGCGCGCGACCCCGGACACCCCGCTCGTCGTGCTCGTGACGAGCGCCACCGCCGGCGACGGCAAGACCTACCTCACCAACGCCCTCTCGCACTCATTCGCCATCTCCGGACACCGCACCTGCGTGGTCGACGCCGACCTCATCGGCCGCCAGCTCTCCAAGCGCCTCGGCTGCGTCAACGTGCCGGGCCTCAGCGACGCGGCCCTCGCCGACCAGACCCCGTCGACCACGCGCGTCGAGGAACTTCTCGACATCCTGCCGGCCGGGCGGCGCGACGACTACCAGCCCGAGCAGCTCAATCGCGCGTACATCGAGCGCACCATCGACGACCTCCGCCGCAAGTACAACACGATCATCATCGACACCGGCCCCGCGCTGGGAAGCCTCGAGGCGAACCTCCTCGCCCCCATCGCCGACCGCGTGCTCCTCGTCATCTCCCGCGGGCAGCAGCCGGCCCTCGTTCGCGCGGCCGTCTCCCGCATCCGCATCCTCGGCGGGCGCATCGCGGGCGTCGTCTTCAACCGCGCCACCAAGAAGGACCACCTCTCCCGGTCGCCCACCAGCAACTTCGCCAGCTACAGCAGCGTCCTCTCCCGCTCCGTGCGCTCCGCCGGCGGAACGCCCGCCATCACGCACTCCCCCCTCATCACCTCGATGCGACAGTCGCTCAACGCCATCGACCGGAGCAACGGCGGGCCCGGATGACCCAGAGCCTCGCACCAGCGCCCACCCCCCTCGCCCCGCCGCGGCCTCCCGCGACCACGGTCTGGGGGCTTGATGTGCACGCGCTGCACGAGCGGTTCTGGGCCTCACGGTGCGTGCAGGTCGTCCGGTGCGCCGGAGGCCATGTCGACCGCGGGCCGCAGCTCTACCTCCTCACCGATCCGCACACGCTCGCGATCTTCGACCCCGCGGGCCTGCTCGACCAGCTCCGCTGGCTCAAGCCGCGCTGCGTGCGCGTCCGCCTGGTCGATCATCACGAGCAGGACTACGAGGAACGCGTGCTCGCCGAGCCCAACGGCGACTTCCTCGCCATCCAGCGCATCTACCGCGCCCGCACGCGCGCCACCAGAGGCGTCTGGCTGACCGAAGACCGGCGCGTCGCCGAGCGCTGGGCCGCCGCGCCCTCCCGCGACGCCGCCACCCGCGAACTGAAGGCGACCCACCCCCGCGGCACGGTCTTCCCGTGGCGCCAGCCCGGCATCGTCTGCGACGCCGACACCGAGCAGGACCGCTTCCGCACCGCCGTGCTGGGTCGCTGGAAGGACCCGCGCAGCGTCGTCGACACCGTCTACTGCTACGAGCCGGGCGTCTGGCTGCACGAGACGGTGCGCCCCCCGCCGAGCGTGCGGTTCATCCCGCCCGTGTGGGCCGGCGCGGGCGTCCGCTTCAGCCCCGGGCAACTCGTCGTCGGTCCCGCCGTGCTCGCCGACGCCGCGTCGGCGCCCGTCACACCGTCCGACGTCGATTGGCACGACGTGCAGGCCCGCCCCTCGCTCGTGAACCCCGGCGCCGTCACCCGCCTCGCGCAGCAGCGCAAGCGCATCTTCGACGTCGCGTTCAGCGCCACCGCGCTCGCCCTCACGCTCCCGCTCTATCCCCCGATCCTCCTGGCCATTCTGCTCGAGGACGGGCGCCCGTTCTTCTTCGCGCACCGCCGCCAGACCATCGGCGGACGCGAGTTCCCCTGCCTGAAGTTCCGCACCATGGTCCGCAACGCCGAGCGCATCAAGGCGGACCTCGTCGCCGCCAATCTCTCCGACGGCGCGCACTTCTACATCAAGAACGACCCCCGCGTGACGCGCGTCGGGCGCATCCTGCGCAAGTTCCACCTCGACGAACTCCCGCAGTTCTGGAACGTCCTCGCCGGGCACATGAGCGTCGTGGGCCCCCGCCCCAGCCCCGACAAGGAAAACCAGTTCTGCCCCGCCTGGCGCGAGGCGCGCCTGAGCGTCCGCCCCGGCGTCACAGGCCTCTGGCAGGTCCGGCGCACACGCGCCCCCGCAACCGACTTCCAGGAATGGGTACGCTACGACCTGGAGTACGTCCAACGCCAGAGCTTCATGCTCGACCTTCGCATTATCGCCGACACGGTGCGACAGATCCTGCACCTCTAACCGCACGGGGTTCAGCATCGCGATGAAACGCCGAACAAAGAAACTGCTGGTCGTGCTCGCCGTGCTCGGCGTCCTCGCCGTCGGCGCGGGCGGGGCCTACGTCGCCCGTGACGGCGTGCGCGAACGCCGCGCCCAGGCCGGTCTGCGCGACGGCACCGCCGCGTTCGAGGCCCGCGAGTACGCGCGCGCCATGGACGGCCTGGGCCGCTACCTCTCCCGACACCCCGACGACGCCGACGTGCTCCTGCTCATCGCCCGTGCCCGCGCGCAGGTGCCCCTCGAGAACCGGCGGCACCTCGCCTCGGCCGTCATGTTCGCGCGGCGCGCCTCCGACCTCCGCCCGACCGACGTTCCCACCCTCGAACTCGTCATCGACCTGTACGCGCAGCTCGGCTTCAACACCGAGACGCGCCAGTTCGCGCAGCGCCTCATCGCCGCCGATCCCTCGAACATCGCCGGGCACCAGGCGCTCGTCGGCAGCCTCGCCGCGACCAACCGCCTCGACGAAGCGCTCGCCGCCGCCGAGGCCTTTGTCGCCGCCCGCCCCGACGACGTGCTGCCCTACCAGTTGCTGATCGAGGTCATGGTGCTGCGGGGCGACGATCCGCGCACGCTGCTCGAGCGCGCCCTCGCCGGCATGGAGCGACTGCCCGACAGCCTGGCGATGCGCATCCTGGCCGCGCGCGCCGCCGGCGCCGCCGGAAACCGCGCCGAGTTCGACCGCCTCTCGCAGGAGGCCCTCGCGCTGCCCTTGTCGTCCGAGTCCGAACTGGTCGACCTGCTCGCGCTGCTCGAACGCTCGGACGACGCCGACGCGCGCATCGCCGAACTGCTCACCCGCCTCCGCGACGATCCCCGCCTCGGGCCGACCGCGCGCGACCTGGGCGCCGAGCGCGACTGGAAGTTCGGGCGGTTCCTCGCCGCGCAAGAGCCCCTCCGCGCCGCGATCGCCACCCCCCAGACCGCCTCCAGCCGCGCCATCGGCCTGGCGGTGGTGGTGCTCACCGCCCCCGCCGACGCGCCCGGCGTCGACGCGGCCCTCGCCGAACTCTCCTCCCGCGGCGATCCTCAGGACCGCTACTGGAAGACCCTCGCCGAGGGCGTTCGCGCCGTGCGTGCCGAAGACTTCCGCGCGGCACGCGAGCACCTCGCCGAGGCCGTCCGACTCGACCCCCGCCCCGGCTTCGCCCAGTTCTTCCTGGCCGAACTCCTCTTCCCGCTGGGGGAGCAGGACGAGGCCATCCGCCTGCTCGAGAACATCGCGGGCGACGAGCGCGCGATCGCCGACCCCGCGTGGCGCGTGGCCCGCTCGCAGCTCGTGACGATGAAGATCCGCGCCGGACGCCTCAGCGAGGCCCGCACCGCCGCCAACCTCGCGCTGGGCCTGCGTCCCTCGGCGCCCGAGGCGCTCGCCGTCGGGTACGCCGCCCTCACTAGCTTCGACGCGGGCAGCGCGTCCGCCGCCGACATCGAGTCGCTCGCCAAGGCCCTGGCCTCGTTCGATGGTGAACTCGCGCAGGACCCCACGATCCTGGGGCTGCGCGCCTGGGCCGCCTACGGGCTCGCCCGCCCCGCCGAGGCCCGCCCGCTGGTGCAGCGCGTCGTCGCGGCCTCCGCCGCCCCCGCCTCCGAAATCGCCCTGCGCCTCCTCGCGTTCACACGCGCCGACGACGCCACCCTGCACGCGTCGCTGCTCACGCACCTGCGCACCGTCGCCCCGGCCGACATGGCGCTCGTCGAGTACGAGGCCGCCTTCCGCGCGCTCACGCAGGGGCCTCAGTCTGCCCGCGACTTCATCGCGTCGCTCGCGCGCCCCGACGACACCCCGCAGCGTCAGGCCATGCTGCAGTACACCCTCGCCGCGGCGATCGAACCGCTCGAGCCCGCCGCCGCCGCCGACATCCACGAGCGTCTCGTCGCCCTCCCCGACCCGCCCCTGCCCGTCGTCCTCGCGATCGCCAACTCCGACGTCGCCTGGACCCGGCGCGAACTCATCAGCCGCACGCTCTCTCTCCTGCGCGAGCCGCTCGGCTCGGCCTCCACCCGCTTCCGCGTGCTCGACGCGCGCTACCAGCTCGCCTTTGAACGATCCGAGAAGTCCGCCTCGCAGGTCGTGACCTCGCTCGCGCCCATCGCCGCCGCCAACCCGCGCGACCCCATCGCCGCCGTCCTCCTCGCCGACGCCTACACCATCCTCGGCAACCGGCGCGGCGGCATCGAGGCCCTCGAGAGCACCCTCTCCGCCACCGGCTCGCCCCTGCTCTTCCCCCCGCTCATCGCCCTGCTGCAGGCCGATGCCCGCGGCCCGGAGGCCGACCGCCAACTCCGCCAGTTCCTCGTCTACCGCGAACTGCCCGACGAATCCCGTCGTGCCCGGTCCCGGCTCGCCGCCACGCAGGGCTTGCTCAAGGAGGCCGTCGCCGACATCGACGCGCTCGCCGATCGACGCACCGCCGACGATCGCCTGCTCGCCGCGGCCATCCGCGTCCGCCTCGGCGATCTCACCGGCGCCGCCGCCGATGTCGAGGCCGCTCGCGCCGCCTCGCCCGCCTCGCTCCCCGCGATCTTCGCCGCCGCCGAGTTGCTCGCGAAAGGCGGCGATCTCGACGGCGCGGTCCGCCTCATTGAGCAGTCGCCCTCCGCCGTCACCCCCGCCGACCGCCGGAACCTCGTCAACGCCCTGCTGGCGCTCTACGCAGACCCGGCGCGCGCCGAGGCCGCGCTGCGGGATGCGACCCGCGAGGGTGGGAACGCCGAGTCCTGGGCCCAACTCGCGAACTTCCTGATGAAGCAGAACCGCCTCGAAGAGGCGCTCGCCGCCGTCGACCAGGGGCTCAAGGGTTCGCCGAACGACTCGCGTCTGTCCTGGCTCCGCGGCACCATCGTGCTCGCCACCGGGGGCGAGAGCGCGCTCAACGACAGCCTCTCCATGCTCAGCCGCGCCGCCGAAGACCCCAACGCCACGCCGTCGCTCCGCGCCGTCCTCGATGTCATGCGCCGCGTTGCCGTCGAGAAGCCCGATTGGGGCCGCGCCGCACGCGACCTCGAGGAGATCGTCGAGAAGTACCCCACCGAGGTCGACATCCGCTCGCTCCTCGTCGCGGCCCACTTCAACGCCGGCGCGCCCGACCGCGCCATCGCCGCCGCGCTCCTCGCCGCCGACGCCGCCCCGGGCGATCCGCGCGGCGCCAAGCTCGCCGCCCAGTCGCTCGCGTCCGTCGGGCGGTGGGAAGAAGCCCTCACGCAGGCCCGCGCCTGGAAGACGCGCTCCGCCGACTCGTACGAAGCCGACGTCTTCCTCGCCGGCTCCCTCCTCACGCTGGGCCGTGCGACCGAAGGCCTCGACGTCGTGCTGCCGCAGCGCGCCCGGATTTCCGGGGCCTCTCCCCCGGACCTCCCCGCGCTCGACGTGCTCTCCCGCGCCCTCGCCGGGTCGGGAAAGATCGCCGACGCCCGCGCCCTCCTCGAGCCGCGCCTCTCCGGTGATCCGCGCGTCTTCGACCTGTCCGTGTCGGTCATCCGGTCGAGCATCGGCGAGCCGACGCGCGCCGAACCACTCCGCGAATGGCTCGCGAGCCTCGACGGGCTCGCCACGTCGCCCCCCATGCACATGCTCGTGGCGGAGTGCTGGGTCGATCTGGGCATCAGTTCCAACTCGAAGGACGACCTCGCCCGCGCCATCGCCGCCGCCGACAAGGCCAAGGGCGATCCCGCCACGGCCCCGTTCGCCCACCTCGTCACCGCGACGGCGTACGACTACGTGGACGACGCCGATCGCGCCATCGAGGCGTACGACCAGGCCCGCACGCTCCTCCCCGAAAACCCGATCATCCTCAACAACCTCGCCTACCGCCTCACCCTGAAGCGCATCCGTGCCGCCGACGCGGTGCAGTACGCCACCAAGGCCGTCGCGCTCAGCGCCAACGAATCTCCCGCGGCCCGCGCCAACTTCATGGACACGCTCGCGCAGGCCCAGCTCGCTGGCGGAGCGCCCAAGGACGCCCTCGCCACGTTCACCACCGCCCAATCGCTCGCGCCGGGCATGCCCGACCTGTTCGTCGGCCTGGCCGAGTGCCACCAGACGCTCGGCGACGCCGCCCAGGCCCGCGAGCAACTCCGCCGCCTCGACGCCACCCTTGGCGGACGCCCGCTCTCGCCCGGGCTGCAGCGCCGCGCCGACGCCGTCCGCACCGCGCTCGGCCCGGGCTAAGCTCGGCCTCGGCTGACGCCGCCCCGTTCGACATCCCGTCTGCCCACCCCACCGGGCCGCCCTCTCGCAGGGCGGCCCGCGTCGTTTCAGGAACGGTGCTCGCGAGCGGTGCGCGCGGTCCAGCCCCGCCGCCGCCCCGCCGCGCAGCGCGGACGCATCACCGCGCCGGCCGGTCCGCGACGCGCAGGTGCCGGCGAGCGCCGACGCATTGCGCTCAACGGTCGAAACGCCTCCGCCGTCGCGGCGTCGCCGAGCTCCGCCCCTCCGCGCAGCGAGGGCGGCAAACACGGCGCGCGGCCGACACGCTCGGTGCCCCGACAACGAACGGGACAAAAAGAAAAGGACCGGCTCCTTCGAGCCGGTCCTCGGGAATCGCTGCGATGAAGCGATCCGATCCCGCGTGATTAGCGAGTCGTGCGCCGGCGGATCGCCAGCACGCCCATGCCCGCGAACGCCAGAGCGGCGCCGGAGGGCAGGGGGATCAGGGTCAGCTGGTCCTGGCTGTTGCCCGAGTACACACCCGTCTGGGAGTTGAACCCGGTCCACAGGCGAAGCACGCGCACCTGGCCGAGCGTGTTGCCATGCACCGAGGACTGGTTGGCCCAGTTGAAGATCCGCATGCCGAGGGCGCGGACCGTGGCGTCGCCGTACGTGGTGATGTCCGCGTCGCTGAGCTCGTTCTCGGCGTACCAGATGGCCCACTGGACCGCGGACGACATCCGGCGGCCCGCGGCTTCGTTCGAGCCGGCGCCGTAGGAGGGGATGTTGATGTTGCTGTTGACGCCGAAGGCGTTCGCCGCGCCGGCGAAGGCGCTGTAGCCTCCGAGAACCGTGCCGACGCCACCGAAGTTACCGCCGTTGCGGAACTCCCGGTAGATCGCGGCCGTGGCGAAGCTGATCACGTCCTCGCTGGCACCGTTGTTGCGAGGGCCAGCGGCGCGAGCGTTGCTCGTGCCGCTGCCGCCGTTCTTCGCGGAATCAGCGATCTGCGCGAAGTAGCGGTTGCCGTTCGCGTTCGAGTTGCCCAGAGACACGTTCTCGCCGCGCTCGATGCAGAACGTGTAGAACTGATTCCCGCCGAGGCCGTTGTTCGTGCCGAACGTCGACCCGACGTAGCCGGCGTTGAACTGCGCCGTGTGGTAGTAGTTCGTCGACGTGCCGTGGTTCGGGCCGGCAGCGGAACTCGAGTTCCCGATGCGGTTCATGATGAACGCGCCGCCCTGAGCGTCGTGGCCGTTGTAACGGCCCGTCGCGTCCTGGGCCCAGATGCGGCCGTCGGCGTACGCCGAACCAGCCGCGGCGGCGAGCGCGAGGCCCGCCAGAACACACTTCTTCATACCCAAACCCTCCGTCGAGCTGCCCCCGAGATTGGCCACGTATCCGGCAGTGGATCCTGCCGCCGCGAATACGCTTCCCGCACACAAGGTTCCACGGGTTGCCACGCACTCCGCGCAGCTACAAAGACCCGTGGGTGTTTTCTCCCGCTCGACACCCTCAGCATAGTTGCCTAGGTGGATACCCGCAAGTAGTTCCCGGCACATTTCACGGCCGCTTCATACTGGGGAAAGCATTTGGTTCGAGTGGCGCTCTCACCCCAAGTGCTTTGAAGAAACCGGTTTGTGCAGCACCCCGACACCCGTGTCGACCGAAGTGCTCTCCCTGGTACTAACAAAACACGATCTGCGATTTCTGCGCAAATCGTGTGCTTCGGTGCCCCGCCCACGTCACGCGGCGGTCATTCCCCACCCTGCTCGGGCTCCGCCGGCCGCCCGGCCTCGATCCAGCACAGCGTGCACGCCCCGTTCCCGATCCGGTCCGCGATGGCGAAGGACTCCCACTGCGCCGACCGCACCGGTACGCCCGCGTCCACCGCCCGGTGCAGCGCGACCTGCAGGTCGTGCTCCGCCACCTCCCGCGCGACCGTGAACAGCACCACCAGCACCGCGCCGTTCAGAATCGCCGGGTCGCGTGCCAGTTTCCGGACGTCGGTCCGGGCGGCCCGCAGCAGGCTCGACGCGTACGACCGGTTCGGCACAGGCACATCCGCCACGAACTCGAACTGCCCGACGCACTTCATCTCGAGCCAGTACGCGTCTTCGGGCGTCACGTCGCCCTCGGGGTGCAGCGGGGCCCCCTCGAACAGCGTGCCCCGCAGCGCGTCCGCCGCGATGCGCTCCGCCATCGGGTCCACGAGTCTTCTGCCCCCGGACGGCAGCAGCACCAGGTCGCACCGCTCGCGTTCGAACCCCCTGGCACGCGCCCCGGCCGGCCCGGGGTAGACCTGCTCGCGCAGCACCGCAACGCCCGCCCGGGCGAACCCGTCCGCCAGCAGCGGGTGCAGGTCAACCTCGTGGCACGCGTCGAGCCCGCGCACGCTCTGCTCGGCGTCGAGCGCCGCGTCTTGCTCGCGGAGCGCGCCGGTCGCGAGGGACAGCAGTTCGCGGGCATCCCACATCGGCGCGAAGGCTACGCGCCCAGGGCCGCCCGGATGTCGGCGATGATCTCGAGCGCGTGCGACTCCGCCGCCCGGCGCGAGCGTTTCCACAGCCGCACGCACGCCCAGGGCAGGGGCAGCACCGTCACCGGCAGGTACCACATCCACGTGGCGTAGTCGTACCCGGTCCAGTACGACCGCAGCATCGAGTCGGTGAGCCACACGCCGGGCCAGATGGTGAACACCAGCACCGCCGCGAAGATCAGGGGCGTGCGGGGCAAGACCTTCAGCGAGAACGCAAGCCGCGTCCCTTCGGGCGACGCCTCGCCCTGCGCCGACAGCAGGTAATCAAAGGGCTGGCCCGCGGTGGTCACCGAGAAGAGCCCGGGCGGGGGTCCGGCGCGAAACTCCGCCATCTTTCCCCGGCGGGCCCGCTCGTCCAGACGCGCCACGACCTCCTGCGGGGTTTGCGGCACAAGCAGCGGGGGCGGCGGCCAGGCGGAATCCGGGGGGGGCTCGGTCATGCGCCGCTCAGGTTAGCGGCTCGTCCCCGTGAATTCCGTCTATGACGCCCGATCCGACGGATTGTCGGGGCACTTCAGGCCTCAGGACTGGCGAACCGCGCAACGGGCCGTACCGTTTCAGAAGCATGAACGTGCGCGCGGACGGCTTCGGAACGGCGGGTCGACTTCGGCTGATCCGGGCCGAGGACGACGCCGACCCGGCGCTCGGGCAAGCCCCGCCGGCGCCGCCCGCCGCCTCGCGCGTGTCCGACGTGGCACGCGAGAACCACCTCGCCGCGCGCCTCGACGACGCCGACGTGCGGGCCGCCTTCGCGATCGACGTCGCCCGCGCGATCGAGGGCGGGCGGGCGGCCGTCCTGCGCCCCGAAAACCGCCGACGGCTGGTGGCGGCGGCCGTGAAGCAGGGCCTCCGCGAGTTCGATGCGCACCTCGTGATCGCCATCGTGCAGGACGCCGCCCGGCGCGCAGAGCCGGTGCACTCCGGCCCCGTTCACGCCCGACTCTCGATGCTCGCGCCGCCGGCAGACGCGTCGTACGCCTGGCGGTTCGCGATCGCGGTGGCGCTCGCGGGCGCGATGGTGGTGGGGGTGCTCACCTGGCTCCTCGCCGACGTGCCGGGCTGAGCCCGGCGTGCCCGACGCGCGTCCGCCCAGCGCGAACTTCGCGCGAATGTCCGCCTCTGAACCGTCAAGACGCGCGAACTCACTGTCGGATGCGTCGGCGGCGTGCTCCGGTCGAACAACCGCCCACGCACCCGCGGTACCATGTCATTCGGGAGTTTCGTCATGGCGTCCGGGCGCGGTGAGAGCACAGTCGACGTCGCGGCGCAGCGCGCCGCCGCGTTGTACACCTCCCGGCGAGCCAGCGGCGCCAGCGTCACGCTCGAGGAACTCATCCCCGGCACGCCCGGCAGCCCCGAGTTCGAGGCCACGCGCACCCGCGCCATGGCGTTCATCGCCGACGACCCCGCAACGCAGGCCGACGTCCGCCCGGACGCCCGCACCATCGCCGACGTGGGACCCGGCGCGCCCGGCCCGGATGCTCGGTCGACGCGCGCCACCGCCGGCGGCATCGCCGACCGCGCCACGCGCCTCGAGAGCGCCAACACGATCGGGCCGGGCGGCGACGGCGCGGCCCTCCCCGCGATCGAGGGCTACGAGGTCCGCTCGTGCCTCGGGCGGGGCGGCATGGGCGCGGTCTTCGAGGCCGTTCAACTCTCCACCGGGCGGCGCGTCGCGGTGAAGTTGATGATCGACGCGGCGGGGGTGTCCGACGCCGCCCGACAGCGGTTCGAGCGCGAGGTCGAGGTGGTGGCGCGCCTCGAGCACCCGGGCATCGTGTCGGTGGTGGACTCGGGCGTTCGCAAGGGGCGGTACTACTACGTGATGGAGTACGTGCCCGGCGACGCCCTCGACCGGGCGCTCCCGCCGGGCAAGGGCGACGTGCGGCGCGTCGTCGAGATGCTCGTCGAGATCTGCGAGGCGGTCGACTACGCCCACCAGCGCGGCGTGCTGCACCGCGACCTGAAGCCCTCGAACGTGATCGTCGACAAGCGGGGGCGGCCCCGCCTGCTCGACTTCGGCATCGCCAAGCTCGTCGACGACAAGACCGACGAGCGTCACGGGCAGCGGGGAATGACCATCGGCCAGCCGGGCCAACTGCTCGGGACGGTCGCGTACATGTCGCCCGAGCAGGCGCAGGCCCGCAACGACCTCACGAGCGTGCGGACCGACGTGTACGCGCTCGGCGCGATCGGGTACGAACTGCTGACCGGGCACCTGCCTTGCTCGGCCGAGGGCTCGCTCCGCGAGGTGCTGGCGCGGATCGCCGAGGTGGACCCGGCGCCGCCCTCGAAGCTGCGCCGGGCCGTCCCGCGCGACATCGACGCCGTGCTCCTGCGCGCCCTGGAGAAAGACCCGCAGCGCCGGTACGCGACGGCGGGCGAACTGGCGCAGGACCTCTCGCGCTGGCTGCGGGGCGAGCCGGTGTCCGCCCGGCGCGTCGGGCCCACGGGGCGATTCTGGCGCTTCGTGAAGCGCAACCGCACGGTGTCGATGGCGGCGGCCATCGCCGCGGTGGTGCTGTGCTCGGTCTCCACCCTGCTCATCATCCGGATCGTCGACGAGCGCGACCGCGCGGTCGCGAACTTCGCGCTGCTGCGTGGCGTGCTGGAATCCGCCGATCCCGAGCGATCCAACAGCATCGTGCAGCTGCTCGACAACGCGACCAAGAAGATCGAGGAAAGCCCCCCGGGGGTTGACCTCGCCGAGGCCGACGTGCGGGCCATCCTGGGCGTCGTGTACCGCAAGTTCGGCGAGTACGGGAAGGCCCGGGCGCAGCAGCAGCGCGTGCTGGAGATCTACGACGCGCGCGACGAGCACGACACCGACGCCCGCGCCGAGGCGATCCACAACCTCGCGGCGACGCTCTGGTGGGAGGGGAGTTATTCCCAGGCCGAGACGCTCTACACCCGCTCGCTCAACATGCGCCGGCGCCTGCACCGGGGCGATCATCCGGACGTCGCGATGAGCCTGACGCACCTGGCGGCGTGCCGCCTGCGGATGGGGCGCCTGCCCGAGGCGACGCAGCTCTACGCCGAGGCGCTCGACATGCGTCAGCGTCTGTACAAGGGCCCGCACGAGGAGGTCGCCCAGGCGCTGAACAACGTCGCGAAGTGCGAGCTGGACGCCGAGGCGTTCGAGCGTGCGGAGGTGCTGTTCCGTCGCGCGCTCGACATGATCGTGAGCCTGCGGGGCGAGCAGTACGCGGGCACCGCCGCCGCCTCGCAGAACCTGGGAGACTGCCTGCTGCGCCGATGCGACGCGGCGTTGGTGCAGGGCGACGGCGCGGGTGCCCGGACGTTCGCCGAGCAGGCCGACGAGGCGTTCTCCCGCGCGCTCGCCATCCGGCTGCAGATGTTCCCGCGCGGGCACCACCTCGTGGCGATGAGCCGCGCAGGCCAGGCGCGCGCCAAGGCCGCCCACGGGGCCGCCTCCGACGCCCGCGAGGCCGCGACGCAGGCCCTCGCCATGATCCGCCAGACCCGCCCCGCGAACCACCCCGACATCGTGGACGTGCTGGACGCGAACGCCGAGGCGCACCTCGCCGCCGGCGACGTCGCGGGCGCGCTCGACTTCCTCGACCAGGCGCTGGCGATCTCCGGCTCGGTCGAGCCGCGGCGCGCGGAGATCGTCGCGCGCCGGGGCGTCCTGCTCGTACGCCTCGGGCGCACGTCCGAGGGCGAGCAGGCCCTGGCCGAGGGGCTCGCGGCGCTGCGACAAGCGCGCGGCACCACAAGCGTGCGTGTCACACGCCTGGAGCAACTCGCCCACGAGGCCGGCGCGCCGACGAACTGACCACCGTTCGGCCGACCGCCGTTCAGCGGCGACGACGCGCCGAGCGCAGCAGGCCCAGCCCCAGCAGGGCGGCCCCGGCCGGCGCCGGCACGTCGATGTAGCCCACGCCGTCGAGGTCGATCTGGTACGTCCCCCCGACGCCCGAGCCGATCCAGCCCGACAGCGGGTTCAGCCCGCCGGGGCCGTCCGGGCCCGAAAGCTCGGTGCGGCTCTTGAAGTCGAAGATCTCGCCGTTGAGGCCCACGGGGCGGACGTCGAACGTCGTGATGCAGAGCGCGTACTCGCCCGGGTTGAGCACCGCCGCGCCCGTGCCGTCGTTCGCGACGGGCATGGCGATCCCGGCTTCGAACGAGTCGCTCATGAGGTCGTTGTTCCCCAGAAGGCCGAACGCTTCCTTGCCCAGGGTGATGTTGAAGAGGAACACCTGCGAGTCGAACGGCGCGTTGCCCGCGCGGAAGCTGAACGACATCGGGGTCTCGATCCGGATCAGGTACATGTCGACCTGGTCCGGGCCGCCCAGCGAGGTATCCAGCGAGCCCACGATCGCGCGCGGCACGCCAATCCCCAGGATGGCCTGCGCGGTCTCGAGGGCCTCGCCCGCGTCACCGTTCTCGATCCAGTCCGGTCCCGCCACCGCAACGCCGGCCCCGGCGCACACGACCACCGCGGCACAAAGACGATTCATGGTCTTGCTCCCTCCATGCAGACAGCGCGAGGCGCGAACACGGATTCCCCGCGAGGTCTCTCTCGGGCGGCAGCGTATCCAACCGCGAACGGCTGTCGAGAGGATCTGCGTGCGATGTGCCGGAATTTACGTGGTCTGAACGGGGGATGCCCGCCCGGGGTACCGCGGGGTGGGTCAGTGCGCCGTTTGCGCCTCGATCAGCCGCGCCCACTCGAGCAGGCCCGCGCGGTCCGAATCCGACAAGGCGTTTGCATCTTCTTGATGCACAAGCTGATACGGCAGATTGCCCGCGATGTGCAGGTTGTAGTGCAGCAGGTTCCACGACATCATCACCCGCTCGCGGAACATGCCGAACACCTCGTGCCCGCCCGGCGCGAACGCCACCGACGCGCATTCGCCCCGGCGGGGCGTGATCGTCACCAGCGCCCGGTTGCTCGTCGGATCCCACAGACGCAGCAGCCCGTCGTCGCCCCCGGTGGCCAGCACCCGCCCCGATGGACTGAACCCCAGCGCGTAGCACGGCGACGAGTGCGCATCCAGCACGATGCGCCGCTCGCCCGTCGCGAGATCAAAGATGATCACTCGCCCGGCCTCCGTGCCCGCGGCGAGCGACTCACCCCCCGGGGCCAGCGCGATGTTGTGCGTCGGCGAGTCCGTCGGCAGGTGACGCCGCAACGCGAGGTCGGGGAACGACCACTCGCACACGCCCCGCCCGCTGCCGTTGCAGTAGAGCGTCTTCCCGTCGCGGCTGAAGAGCAGCGCCTTGACGAAACTGGCGGGCGACTCGAGGCGCGCGTCGCGCCGGAACTCGAGCGTCTGCGCGTCGTACACGCGGAGCGTCCACCAGTAGCCCCCGACGACGATCTCGCTTCCGTCGGGCGAGAACGCCAGGGACGCCACCTCGCGGGCCCAGTCCTTCGCCCCCGGCGGACAGCCTACGAACGTGCGGCGCGCCTCCAGGGTTGTCGGGTCGAGAATGTGGACCGTGCCGTCCGAGCCGCAGGCGTAGAGCGCCGATCCGTCGGGCGAGAATCGCAGGAATCGCACGCGGGGCGAGCCGGTGGCTCGCTCGGCCAGCAGGCGCCCGTCGCGCGTCCACAGCCGGACGGTCCCCTCGCCCCCGCCCGACGCGACGTTGCCCGACTGCGGGTGGAACGCCGCCTCGAACGCCCAGGTCTTGTGCCCTTCGAACCGGCGTGTCCCGGGCAGCGACCGGGGCTCCCACAGGCGCACGCGCCCGTCCGGGCCGACGGTGGCGGCCAGGCCCGCGTCGGCGCTCAGCGCCGCATCCGTGATCTTTCCGGCGTGCGACGCGATGAGACGCACGCCCCCGCCTGGCGCGAGCGACCAGACCTGCGCGGCGCTCTCGCCCGCGCTGATCGCGAACTCGCCCGACGGCGCGGCCGCCACGCGCCGGGTGGTCTCGAACGCCGGCAGGTGCGGCACGCGGCGCATCGTGCCCGCGGCGAGGTCAATGATCGACAGCGCCCGGTCTCTGGAGCCCGCGAGCAGCAAGCCGGCGTCGGGCGTGAACTCGAGCGACCACACGGGCACCTCGGCCACGTGCCAAGCGCCGACCTCCGCGCCGTCCGACGCGCGCAGCACGCGCACGCCACCGGACTCCGAGGCCAGGGCGATCAGCGTGCCCCCGTTCGACACGGCGAGAGCCATGAGACGCTCGCCCGCGGCGTAGGACAGGGCGCCGGGCGGGTCGGCGCCGTCCGTACGCCGCACCTCGATTCCCCCGCCCGCACGCGCGTACGCGACGTGCGCGCCGTCGGGCGCGAGGGCGAGGAGCTCCACCCCGGGCAGCGCGACGCCCGCCTCGTTCACACCCGGGGATGCGAACCGGGCGACGGGCTCGACGACGCAGCGTCCGTCGGCGACCGGCGAGACGCTCCAGGTCACGACGTTGCACCCGGGCGCGCCGCCCCCGCCGCTGGGCGCACCCCAGCCGACGCCGACGAGCCGTCGTCCGTCCTGGGTGAACCGCAGTTCGAGCGCGTTGGGCAGTGCACCGCCGAGAGTCGCGAGCGTGTCGCCGGCGCGTGCCCCCAGCAGCACGAGCGTGCCGTCCGCGGCGATCGTCGCGACGACGCCGTCGTTGCTGAGCGCGACCACGTTCAGCCGCACCGCCCCGGGGGTGGGCACGCGCGTCCAGCGGCATGGATGACGCTCGTACAACTCCCACAGCGCCCAGCGGGCGCGCGTGTCCTTCGGGCGCGCGAGGTATGAGCGCCACAGCATGTCCTCGGCCAGCGAGACGTTCCCGGTCACGCCCTCCAGGCGCCCGCGCTCGAGCATGCTGAGCCAGAGTTCGTTCTGCAGACGGGCGGCCTGCTCGTTGGCGCGGGCCGCCTCGTCCGCCGCCAGCTTCAGCGCCGTCTGCGCCGCCTCGCGCGCCGAGGTCTCGCGGTCGGCCAGGCGCCCCATCCGCCCCGCCTGCACCCACGCGTACGCCGAGAAGACCAGCAGCGCCGCGAGCAGCGTGCCCCCCGCCGCCACGACGACCTTGTTCCGTCGGAGCTGCTTGGCGAGCACGTACAGCGCCGAGTGCTCCTTCGCCATGATCGGCAGCCCGGCGATGTGCCGGCGGAGGTCCTCGGCCAGGTCCGCGGCGGACTGGTACCGCCGGGCCTTGTCCTTCTCCAGCGCCTGGCTCACGATCGTCTCGACGTCGCCCCGGAAGACCCGGCTGACGGCGCTGAGGCGGCTGGGCGCTTCCTCGCGGATGATCCGGGCCGCCTCGGGCAGCGACCGGCTCGACACGTCGTGCGGGAGCTTGCCCGTGAGCAACTGGAACAGCAGCACGCCGAGCGCATAGACGTCGCTGCGCGTGTCGACCTCGCCGGGGTCGCCGGTCACCTGCTCGGGGCTCATGTAGGGCAGCGTGCCGATGAGCTGGCCCACGCTGGTCTGCATGGTGGTGACGCGCAGATCGGCGTCGGCGGCGCGCGCCACGCCGAAGTCCAGGATCTTCGGCTGACCCCGCTCGTCGACCAGGATGTTCGCGGGCTTGAGGTCGCGGTGGATGACGCCCCGCTGGTGCGCGTGGTGCACCGCGTCGCACACCTTCGCGATCAGTTCCATGCGCTCGCGGGGCGTCAGGTCCAGCCGCGCGCAGTGCTCGGTGAGCGACTGCCCGCGGACGAGCTCCATCGCGATGTACGGCTGCGCGGGCTTGTCGGCGTCCACGCTCGCCGAACCCGCCTCGAAGATCTGCGCGATCCCGGGGTGATGAAGCCGCCCCAGCATCTCGGCCTCGTGCTCAAAGCGCCGCAGCAGCGAGGGGCCCGCGTACCCGCGCCGAACAACCTTGAGCGCCACCGTCCGGCTCGGGCGCTCCTGGCGCGCCACGTACACCGTGCCCATGCCCCCCGCGCCCAGCACCCCCTCGATCACGTACTCGCCGAACTTCGTGCCCGTGCGCAGCTCCGCGTCCTCGTGCCCTCCGCGGCGTCCGAAGAACCCGTGGCGAAGGTCCACGATCTCCGCCCCGTCGAGGAAGCCCTCCGCCCGGACGTGACATTCCAGCAGGCTCCGCACTTCCTGCAGCAGCGCCTCGTCCCCCGCGCACCGCGCGTTCACCGCGTCGGTCCACTCTTCGGGCGGTAGCTCGCAGATCGCGAAGAACGCCTCCTCTGCGCGGCGATTCCGGTCCGTCGTGTTCATGCCCCGCCCGCCGGCCCCATCTCGCGCGTCTGCGAGCTGCTCAGTTCCCGCAGCAGCCACGCCCGCGCGAACGTCCATTCGTTGCGCACCGTCGCGGACGAAACCCCGAGCGCCGCCGCGGCCTCGTCGTTCGTCAGGCCCGCGAAGTACTTCAGCATCACGACCTCGCACTTGCGTCGGTCGTACGCCGCGAGTTTCTCAAGCGCATCGTCCAGCGCGATCAGGTCGGTCCCGGGAGACTCGGAGAGTGCCGCGTAGTCGTCCAGGTCGACCCGCTTGCGGTCGCCCCCGTGCTTCACGCGCTTGCGATGGCGGGCCCGCTCGACCAGGATCCGGCGCATCGCCATCGCCGCCGCGGCGAAGAAGTGCCCGCGGTGGTCCCAGGAATACTCCTGCCCGCCCACCAGACGCACATACGCCTCGTGCACCAGCGCCGTCGCCTGGATCGTCTGCCCGGGCTGCTCGTTCTGCATGTACCCGCGCGCCAGACGACGCAGTTCCTCATACACGAGCGGGAGCAGGCGGTCCGAGGCGCCACGCTCCCCGTCGCGTACGGCGTGCAGGATCTGCGTGACCTCGGTCTGGGCGCTGGTCGGTTCGGGCTGCATGCTGGCGTAAAGGAGGATACCACGCGCCATCGCACCCGAGAAAAAAACGCGATTGTCCTTAGCGCCCCGCGCGCCCCGCGTCGCATGATGTCCGTCAGCCCTCAACGGGCACGAACACAACCCGGCGACAGGCAGGATCGGACGTGGACGCGTGGTCCACGTTTCGCCCATCGTGCGCGCCGGTGAGAACCTCGGGGACACCCATGAAGACCTGTGCAACGTCCATTCTCTCCGCGTCGCTCCTCCTCGCCTGCGCGGGCACGCAGGCCTCCGCCCAGTGCGCTACCACCCAGAAGCTCCAGCGCGTCGCGGCCGAGCCGTTCGACGTCTTCGGCTTCTCGGTGGCGATCGGCCCCGGCCCGAGCAGCACCCGCCTGGTTATCGGCACCCCGAACCAGGAAGGGCCCGCGGGCGTCGACACCGGCGCGTTCAGCGTCTGGGGCTCCAACGGCGGGGCGTGGACCTCGCTCGGCGGCGCGTTCAACGGCACCGGGCAGCCCGGCGACTGGATGGGCTACTCTGTCGACCAGGCCGACCCGTACATCATCGCTGGTGCGCCGGGCGCCTCGAACTTCCGGGGCAAGGCCCTCATCTACGTGCGCTCCGGCAACAGCAACTGGGTCCTCGAGGACACGGTGACCTCGAACCTGCTCACCGACGGCAACCGCTTCGGCGAGTCGTCGGCCATCAGCACGTACGGCGGCGGGTGGGCCGTCGTCGGCGCGCCATACCACTCCTTCCACGGCGTGAGCAACGCCGGCGCCGCGTTCTTCTACACCCGCACCGCCGCGGGCGACTGGGTGAACGCGTACACGATCTGGGGCGGCGACTTCGGCGGGGACACGAACGAGAACCGCGGCTCGAGCGTGGCGATGTCGAAGACGTCGCGCTGGGCCGCGGTCGGCGGGCCCAACGCCACCTACTCCGACAACCCGGCGCAGAGCGGGGTGGTGTACGTCGTGCAGCGTCTGGACAACGGGCTGGTGGGCGCGCCCGAGATCATCGAGCCGCCGATCCCGCAGCTCGACGCCGACTTCGGGCGCTCCGTCGCGATCGAGGGTAATGTCCTGGTGGTCGGCGCCCCCGCGCAGGACATCACGGCCAACGAGAACTTCCCCGCCGGCGCCCGCACCGACGCCGGGCGCGTCTTCGTCTTCGAGCACAACGGCACGTCGTGGGTCCACACCGCGTCGCTGCGCCTGAGCCCCGCCGTGTCGAGCACGTTCCTGGGTCACCGCGTCACGACCGACGGCAACCAGATCCTGGCCTATGCCGCCGGCACCTCCGAGGTGTACGTCTTCGAGAAGCTCGAAGGCACGTGGACGCAGACCAGCAAGCTCACCGACCCGGACGTGGAGAGCGGGCTCGGCGGGCCGGTGGGCATCTACAACGGCTTCGCGGTGGTCGGCGACCCCTCTGACAGCGAGGGCAACATCGCCTCGCGCGGCGCGGTGTACTCCACCCGCCTGATGCCCGGCCAGCCCGCGGACACCTGCGGGGGCGCCACCGAACTCCCGACCTCGGAGTTCACCGTCTGCACGCGCTTCGCCACGCCCAGCTCGCCGGCCAACGTCTCGACCTGCGGCACGGGCGGCAACGGGCAGGGCAACGACATCTGGTACAGCTTCAGCCCCACCTGCTCGGGCAATGCAATCATCGACACCTTCGGGTCCGACTTTGACACCGTGCTCTCGGTGCACCCCTCCTGCCCCGGGCTGCTCCTGCCCACGACGATCGTCTGCAACGACGACGCGTCCTTCCCCGCGCCCAACAACCGCGCCAGCCTCGTGACCTTCAACTTCACCGCCGGCGAGACGTACTACGTCCGCGTCACCGGCTACAACGGCGCCTCGGGCACCGCCACCATCCGCCCGTCCTTCTACTACCAGCACCCCAACGACACCTGCGGCACCGCCCTGCCGGTCGGCTTCGGGCAGTTCGACTTCAACACCTGCTCCGCCAGCGACAGCAACATCACCACGTCCTGCAACGGCGGGCTCTTCCGGCGCGACATCTGGTTCAACTTCGTCGCGCCCCAGTCCGGCCTGGTCCGCTTCGACACCTGCTCGAACACCGCCTTCGACACCATGCTGTCCGCCTATGACGGCGCGCCCGACCCCTGCCCCACCAACCTGACCCCGATGCTGGCCTGCTCCGACGACGCGTGCGGCGTGCAGTCCGCGCTCGAGATCGACTGCGTCGCCGGCCAGTCCTACCGCATCCGCCTGGGTGGGTACACGCCCAACAGCTTCGGCCCGGGCACGCTCACCATCGCCCCGGTCCCGACCTGCGACCCCGACGTCAACTGCGACGGCAACGTCGACCAGGACGACGTCGGCTGCCTGACGCAGGCCGTCGCGGGCGAAGCGTCGTGCCTCTGCGGTGATCCCGACTTCAACCAGGACGGCAACGTCGATCAGGACGACATCAGCGCGCTGACGCAGGTCGTCGGCGGGTCGCCCTGCCCGTAACCGATCCCGGTACGTGCGTCGAGAGGAGAGAGGAGCCGGCCCGTCCGAAAGGATGGGCCGGCTTCGTTTGCGCAGTCACCGGCCGCGGCGGGGTGCACCCGATGACCCCTTGGGGGGAATGGCGCGCGGGCGTGCGCGCACCGGGCGCTTCGGCTATCCTCACCCGTTCACGCCGGCGAACCGGGCGGCGCACCCGCCCGGCGCCGGAGCCGGTTGAACGAGGCCCGCCTCGGCGGGCCCCTTGTGTTGTTCCGTGACGCAGAACCACCCCGCCGGACTCCAGGAGCGACGCGAGAGGCCGCCGTCCGGCCGAAGGGTCATCCAACGGGCTCATTCATCGAAAGGACCAGCATGGACGACCGCCGAATCCGATTTCGGGACGCGATGCCCATCACGATCATCCACGCGATGTGCCTGGGGGTGATCTGGACGGGCTGGAGCTGGGTCGCGGTCGGGGTCGCGGTCGCGCTGTACTTCATGCGGATGTTCGTCATCACCGCGTTCTACCACCGCTATTTCTCGCATCGCACGTTCAAGACGCACCGCGTGGTTCAGTTCCTGTTCGCGCTCGCCGGGACGAGCGCGGCGCAGCGCGGCCCGCTCTGGTGGGCGGCCCACCACCGAGAGCATCACCGGCACTCCGATGAAGAACCCGACCCACATTCTCCCGGGTGGAAGGGCGTGCTCTGGAGCCACACCGCGTGGTTCCTGACGGAGAAGGGACGCGCCACGAAGTGGAAGGCGATCCCGGATTGGGCGCGCTACCCCGAACTGGTGTGGTTGGAGCGGAACCACCTGATCGGGCCCGCGCTGCTGATCGCGGGGCTCGCGGCGGCGGGGTGGGCGCTCCTGGTCTGGGCGCCGTCGCTCGGAACGGGCCCGGTCCAGATGATTGTCTGGGGCTTTGGCATTTCGACCACGCTGCTGTACCACGGCACGTTCACCATCAACTCGCTCGCGCACTGCTTCGGCTCGCAGCGCTTCGACACGGGCGACGACAGCCGCAACAACTGGGTGCTTGCCATCATCACGCTGGGCGAGGGGTGGCACAACAACCACCACTTCCACCCGGGGACGGTGCGGCAGGGGTTCTTCTGGTGGGAGTTCGACCCGTCGTACTGGGCGCTGCGGGCGATGTCGTGGGTCCGGCTGGTGTGGGACCTTCGTCCGGTGCCGGCGTGGGTGTACGAGCGGGCGGCGGGCAACGGGCCGCCGCTCCGCGCTGGGGGTGGTGCGTGAGGATTGCGGTGGTGGGGGGCGGGATCAGCGGGCTGGTGTGCGCGTACCTGCTGGCACCCGTGCACGAGGTCGTGCTGTTCGAGAAGGAGCCCCGCCTGGGCGGGCACACGCACACGGTGGACGTGTCGCACGAGGGACGCACGCTCGCGGTGGACACGGGGTTCATCGTGTTCAACGAGCGGAACTACCCGAACTTCTGCGCACTGCTGGCGCGCCTGGGGGTGCGGTCGCGTCCGACGACGATGTCGTTCAGCGTGCGCGACGACGCCGCCGGGTTCGAGTACGGGGGCTCGTCGCTGGCGGGCGTCGTGGGATCGTGGGGCAACCTGGCGAGCCGGCGCTGGTGGGGGGTGGTGCGCGGGGTGGCGTCGCTCGGGCGGCGCGGGAAGTCGCTGCTGGCATCGATGAGCCCGGACGCGACGCTGGCGGACCTGTGCGCGTCGGGCGCGATGTCGGGGAGTGTGCTCGAAGACTACCTGGTGCCGATGGCCGGGGCGATCTGGTCGGCGCCCCGCCGGGCGGTGCGGGCATTGCCCGCGCGGTTCCTGCTGCGGTTCTTCGACAACCACGGCATGCTCGACCTGCGCGAGCGCCCGCGCTGGCGGACGATCGAGGGCGGGTCGCGCCGGTACATCGACGCGATGATGGGCGTCATCGCCCGCTGCGTGCGGGCGGGCGCGGGCGTTGCCTCGGTCGAGCGGCGCGAGGACCGCGTCATGGTGCGCGGCGCGGGCGGCGAGGAATCGTTCGATCACGTCGTCCTCGCCACGCACGCCGACCAGACGCTCGCGATGCTCGCGGACGCCTCCGAGCAGGAGCGCGGCGTGCTCCGCGATCTCCCGTACCAGGCGAACCTCGCGGTGCTCCACACCGACCAGTCCGTGCTGCCGCGCCGGCGGCGCTGCTGGGCGGCGTGGAACGCGCGCCTGACGCCCGGCGAGGACGAGCCCGTGTCCGTCACGTACAACATGACGATGCTGCAGGGTCTGGAGACCCGCACGCCGGTGTGCGTCACGCTGAACGACGTCGCGGGGATCGATCCCTCCCGCGTCCTGGGGCGGTACACCTACCACCACCCCGTGCACACGGTCGCGGGCGAGCGGGCGCGCGAGCGCTGGCAGGAGATCAGCGGCGTGCGGCGCACGCACTTCTGCGGCGCGTACTGGGGGAACGGGTTCCACGAGGACGGCGTGGTGAGCGCGCTGCGCGTGTGCCGGGCGCTGGGGGTGGCGCCATGAGCCTGCGCAGCGCGGTGTACCTGGGGCGCGTCCGCCACCGGCGGCGCACGCCCGCGCACGAGTTCGAGTTCCCCATGTTCATGGTCTACCTCGACCTGGCCGAGATCGACCGTGTCTGCTCCATGACGCGGCTATGGGGCACGTCGCGCTTCTGCCCGGCGCGGTTCCGACGCGGGGACTACCTCGCGCGGGGCGGGCTCGGGCTCGACGCGAGCGTGCGGGCGTGCGTGCGCGAGGCGACCGGCCATGCGCCGGCGGGGCCGATCCGGATGCTCACCCACCTGCGGTACTACGGGTACCTGTTCAACCCGGTGACGTTCTATTACTGCTTCGACGAGGCGGAGCGGCTCGCCGCGGTCGTCGCCGAGATCACGAACACGCCGTGGAACGAGCGCCACGCGTACGTGCTCGACGCCGCGGGGGCAGGGGCGTCCGAGGACGAGGCCGGCGCACGGCGCTGGCGCTTCGGGAAGGACTTCCACGTCTCGCCCTTCATGCCGATGGACCTGGAGTACGACTGGACGTTTGGTGTGCCGGGCGAGTCGCTGCTGGTGCACATGAACCTGCGGGGCCGCGCGACGCCGGGCGCCCCGGTCTTCGACGCCACGCTGCGCCTGGAGCGCCAAGAACTGACGCCCGCGCGCATGCGGGGCCTGCTGGTGCGGTACCCGCTCCTGACCGCCCGGGTCATCGCGTCGATCCACTTTCAGGCGCTGCGGCTGTGGCTCAAGCGGGCGCCGGTGTTCGCCCACCCGGGCCGTCGCGTCCCGACGCTCCCGACGCAGGAGGCGGCCCGATGACCTCCGCCCACTCGCAGGAGCCGCAGGGCCCGTTCGCCGAACGGCTGCACGACCGGCTGGAGTCGGTCGCGCCGACGCGACGGCCCCGCGCGCTCGAGTCGCTGGGTCGACGGATCGTGCGCGACGCGATGTCGCGCCTGCGGCACGGGCGGCTGCGCGTCGTCGAGGGCGAGACGACGAGCGTGTTCGGCCAGGCGGAAGCGCCCGCGCCGGAGGTCACGGTGCGCGTGCTCGACCCGGAGTTCTACGCCGCGGCGGCGTTCGGCGGGAGCGTCGGCATCGCCGAGGCGTACATCGATGGCGCGTGGGAGACCGACGACCTCGCGGGGCTGGTCGAGCTGGTCACGCGGAACGACGAAGCGATGGAAGACCTGGAGGGCCCGATGGCCCGGGCGCTGGGCGTGTTCTCGCGGGGCGTGTACTGGCTGGAGCGCAACACGCGGGCGGGCAGCCGGCGCAACATCGTGGCGCACTACGACCTGGGGAACGAGTTCTTCTCGCTGTTCCTGGACCCGTCGATGACGTACTCGTGCGCGATCTTCGAGCCGGGTGCGACATCGCTCGAGGACGCGCAGCGCGAGAAGATCGACCGGGCCTGCCGCAAGCTGGCGCTCGGGCCCGACGACCGGCTGCTGGAGATCGGCACGGGCTGGGGCGCCCTTGCGCTGCACGCGGCGACGCGGTACGGGTGCCGGGTGACGACGACGACGATCTCCGACGAGCAGCACCGGCTGACCACCGCGCGGGTGCGCGAGGCGGGGCTGCACGACCGGGTGACGGTGCTCGCGTGCGACTACCGCGACCTGCCGGCGCGGTTCGCGGGGTCGTTCGACAAGCTCGTGAGCATCGAGATGATCGAGGCGGTGGGGCAGGCGTACCTGGGCACGTTCTTCGACGTGTGCGCGCGCTGCCTGACGCCCGAGGGCACGGCGCTCATCCAGTCGATCGTGATCCGCGACCGGTACTTCGAGCGGGCGGCGTCGCGGCGCGACTTCCTGAAGAAGTACATCTTCCCGGGGAGCTGCCTGCCCAGCGTGTCGGTGATGCTCGAGGCGCTTCGGTCGCACGCCGACCTGGAGGTGACCCACCTGGAGAGCATCGGCCCGCACTACGCCACGACCCTGCGGATGTGGCGCGAGGCGTTCCTCGGGCGGCTCGACGACGTGCGCCGGCTCGGCTACGACGAGCGGTTCGTGCGGATGTGGGAGTACTACCTGGCGTACTGCGAGGGGGCGTTCCGCGCGGGGCACGTGGGCAACGTGCAGATCGTGCTCGACAAGCACACGCGCCGCCGGCGCGTGCCCGCGCCGCCGGGGACGGGCGGCGCGTGAGACGCCTGCTCGCCATCGTGCTGAACGTCGTGGCGTACGACGCGCTGTGGGCGGTCGCGATCGTCGGGGCCACGCGCTCGTGGTGGTGGGCCGGGCCGCTGCTCATCGTCGTGAGCGCGGCGGGGCAGCTGGTGCTGTCGCCCTCGCCGGGGCGCGAGGCGCTGGTGATCCTCGCCGGGTCGCTGGTCGGGGTCGGGCTCGACTACGCGGCGCTCCGCATGGGCCTGCTGAGTTTCGACGGGGGAGCGGGCGCGTTCGTCCTCGTCTTCTTCGCGCTGTGGGTGAACTTCGGGACCACGCTGCGTCCGAGCCTGTCGTGGATGTGGCGGCGGCCCGTGCTCGCCGCGGGCCTGGGCGCCGTCGGCGGCCCGCTCGCGTACTGGGTCGGATCCCGCATCGGGGCGATCGGGCTGGGCGAACGCATGTGGATGACGCTGGCGTGGGTCGGCGTGCAGTACGGCGTGGTGCTGCCGATCTGGATGCGACTCGCCCGGGGCGTGCTCACGCCGCCGGGCGGAACAGATCGTCGATCGTCCGCGCCCGCAGCGACGCCCGCAGAAGGTAGACCAGCAGCGTGAGATTGCCCAGCAGGCACAGCCCGACGAGCCACCCCAGCGTCCGCGCGACGGAGCGCTCGCGGTGCGCGATCCACCCGGCGGCGACGAACAGGCCCAGGTACAGGTCCACCATCGTGGTGAGCCCCCAGTGCGTGTCTACCGTCGCCTTGAGGCCGTTCCACAGCGACATCTCGAGCGACGAGATGACGATGAGCACGAGCAGCATCGCGATGCCCAGCGCGCTGAAGATCCTGACGGCGTGGATCGCGGTCATCTGCATGCTCCTCGGGTGCTCCCGAGCGTACGCGGTGCCCCGCGCGAGGAGGATGATGTGGTGCTGAGCGGATGGGAACAGCTCGGGCTGATCACGCTGGGCGCGTCGCTCGTGATGGTCGCGCTCTGGGTGGTGCAGGTGCGCATCCGCGACGCGGGCGTGGTCGACGTGGGGTGGGCGGCGTGCCTGGGCCTGGCCGCGGTGTTCTGCGCGCTGACCGGCGAGGGCGACGTGATTCGTCGGGCGATCATCGGCGTGATGGGGGGCGTGTGGGGGCTGCGGCTCGCGCTGCACCTGCTGCTCGATCGCGTGCTGCAGGGGCCGGAGGACGGGCGGTACCGGATGATGCGGGAGAAGTTCGGCGCGCGGATGAACGCCGTGTTCTTCGCGTTCTTCCTGGCGCAGGCGCTGCTGGTGGGGATGCTCGCCCCGCCGTTCGTGCTCGCGTCGCTCGACGGGCGTGCGGCGCCGGGCGTGCTCGACTGGGCGGGCCTGGCGGTGTGGGTGGTGGGGCTGGTGGGCGAGACGATCGCCGACCGGCAGCTCAAGGCGTTCAAAGCCCGCCCCGACAGCCGCGGCAAGGTCTGCACCGTCGGCCTGTGGCGGTACTCGCGCCACCCGAACTACTTCTTCGAGTGGATCATGTGGGTTGGGTACGCCGTCGTCGCGACGGGCGCGCCGCACGGGTGGATCGCGTGGGCCTCGCCCGCGCTCATGCTGCTCTTCGTGCTGAAGCTGACGGGCATCCCGCCCACCGAGGCCCGTGCGATCCGCTCACGGGGCGAGGCGTACCGCGCGTATCAGCGCACGACGAGCGCGTTCGTGCCGTGGTTCCCCAAAGCGCCCCGCGATCGCGCGCCGGAGACGCCGTCATGAGCCGCGCCCTGAGCACCGATGCCCCGGGCCTGCGCCGGGAAGCTCCCTCCGCGCCCGCGTGGTACGAGCCCCTGATCGACCGCGGGATCCTGCCCGACGTGCTGCTCCGCGCGGGCATCCGGCGCCGGCTGTGGCACCGCCTCGAGCTCGAGCAGCGCGGGGGCGTCGAGGCCTCGTGGGAGCGGCGGCGGGCGCTCATCGCGGATCTGTCGCGATCTCCCCTCGCCATCCACACGCGCGAGGCCAACGAGCAGCACTACGAACTGCCCCCCGCGTTCTTCCGCCTGTGCCTCGGGCCCCGGCTCAAGTACAGCTGCGCATACTGGCCCGACGGCGTCGCGGACCTCGCCCGCGCCGAGGAGGCCATGCTCGACCTGACCTGCCGCCGCGCGGGCATCGAGGACGGCATGGACATCCTCGAACTGGGCTGCGGCTGGGGCTCGCTCACGCTCTGGATCGCCGAGCACTACCCCGGCGCCCGCGTGACCGCCGTGTCGAACTCGCGCCCCCAGCGCGAGTTCATCCTCGCCGAGGCCGACCGGCGTGGCGTTCGCCCCCCGACGGTGATCACCGCCGACGTCAACGACTTCGCGCCCGGCGCGACGTTCGACCGCATCGTCTCGGTCGAGATGTTCGAGCACGTGAAGAACTACGGCACGCTGTTCGAGCGGTTGTCCTCGTGGCTGCGTCCGTCGGGGCGGCTGTTCGTGCACGTCTTCTCGCACGTGCACGCCGCGTATCACTTCGAGGCCGACGACTGGATCGGGCGGTACTTCTTCACGGGCGGGATCATGCCGTCCGACGACCTGCTCCTGCACTTCTGCGGAGACCTGCGTCCGCGCGACCACTGGCGCGTGGAGGGCACGCACTACGCGCGGACCGCGCGGGCCTGGCTCGAGAATCTCGACGCGCGCCGCGAGGAAGCGCTCGCGGTGCTCCGCGAGCCGTACGGGCAGGACGCGACGACGTGGCTGCGCCGCTGGCGCGTGTTCTTCATCGCGTGCGAGGAGCTGTGGGGGCTCGACGCGGGGCGACAGTGGATCGTCTCGCACTACGCGTTCGACAAGGCGTCCTGAGCAAAGGCGTGTTCCGCCGGTGGACGAGCATCGAGAGCGACGCCGTGGAATCCGGACGAAATGGGCAGAGCCGGACTTGAACCGGCAACCCCCGCATTTTCAATGCGGTGCTCTACCAATTGAGCTACCTGCCCGAACAGGACCGACAGGGTACGCCGCCCGGGTACGTCTGCCAAGCCCCCGGCCGAGACTTGGGCGGACGAGGCAAGTCGGGCCGGCGCGTTCCGCAACGCACCCCGCACAACCACCTAGCATCCCCGCATGCCCGACGCCGGCGCCATCCTCCGCGTTCGATCGCTCGGCGTCGCGTTCGCGTCGCGGGGCCCGCTGTGGCGGCGGCATCCCGCGCACGTCGCCGTGCGGGACATCTCGTTCGACCTGCACGCGTCGCGGACGCTGGGCCTCGTCGGCGAGTCAGGATCAGGAAAGTCCACCGTCGCCCGCGCCATCCTCGGGCTGGTGCCTTTCACCGGCGAGATCCTGCTCGACGGCTCGCCGGTGGTGCCGGGCGTCGGGTCGTCTCGGCGGGCGCTGCGAGACGCCGTGCAGGCGGTCTTCCAGGATCCCGGCGGGTCGCTCAATCCGCGCCAGCGCGTGCGTGACGCGGTGGCCGAGCCGCTGGTGGTCCGCGGCACGCCGCTCTCTCGCGCTGTGCGGAGCGCGAACGAACTGCTGGCCCGGTGCGGCATCGATCCCGCGCAGGGCGGGCTGTACCCGCACCAGTTCAGCGGCGGGCAGCGCCAGCGCATCGCCATCGCCCGCGCGCTCGCCCCCTCGCCCCGCGTGCTCATCTGCGACGAACCCACGAGCGCGCTCGACGTCTCCGTGCAGGCCCAGATCCTGAATCTCCTTGTCGAACTCCAGCGCGACGCGGGCGTGGCCATCCTCCTCATCACGCACGATCTCGGCGTCGTCCGCCACATGGCCGACGACATCGGCGTGCTGCGCACCGGCTCCATGGTCGAACTCGGCCCGCGCGAACGCGTGCTGCACGAGCCCGCATCCGAGTACACGCGGGCCCTGCTGGCCGAGAGCCCCGACCCTCACGCGGCCTGGGCGCTGGAGAGCAGCGCGTCGTAGCGTGCCCGCAGGTCGGACGCGCGCAGCACCTTGTACGCCTTCGCCAGGTCGGCGAACCGCGCCGCCGCGTCGTCCGACGAGTTCCGGTCCGGGTGCAGTTCCAGCGCACGGGCGTGGTACGCCTTTTTGATCTCGTCCTCGGTCGCGGTCCGCGGCACCCCGAGCATCGAGTACAGGTCTTCGACCTCGATCGACGCCGTCATCGGCGGACGCGCCCCATCGGGCGTGGCCGGCTTCTCGGCGGGCGCTTCGGCCCGCGCCGGGTCTTCCGGCGGCAGCACGCACGCGTCGGCGTCGGTTGTGATGAACCCGAACCGCGCGAGCTGCACGAGCGCCGCCGCCACGCCCGGGCGCACCTGCTCGAACTTCGCGCCCAGTTCCCCGCCCCGCATGCCCGAGCGCCGCACCCAGGCCACCCGCGCCGGCACGCGCACGCGCTGCGATTCCGAGGCGATCACCATGTCGAACATGTCGCCCGGCTGCACGCTCGGCGCCTGCACGAAGCGCACCCGCACGCCCAGCGCCGACAGGTCCACGACCTCGCCGATGGCGCACCGAAGCCCGACGGTCCGGAATCGCTCGGCCGAACGCGAGCGATTCGCGGGCGCTGCCCGTCGTTTGAGCCAGTCGAGCATGGTGTCCCCCACATCGGCCCGCCGCCCCGGGCGGATGCGGCCGCCCGGGAATCCCCCGCGTCGCACATGCCGCCTGTGCCGGTCTCGCCCGGTTATCAGAACGTCCGCGACCACAGCGCCAGGTTGGCCATGGGCCACGACAGGCGCCAGAGATCCCGCCCGCGCGCGATCACCGTCTCGATCGCTGCCTCGGTGAACAGCTCGCGAACCAGCCCGCTCTCCCGGAGCACACTCGCGCCATCGCCGCCCACCCAGGCGCCCACCCACGCCTGGAACGGCAGCGGGAAGCTCGCCTTCGCCCGTTGCAGCACCTCGGGCGGCACGCCATCGGCGAACGCCCGGCGCAGCGCCACCTTCGTGCCGGCCGTGCCCGGCGTCCGCTCGTCGAACTTCTCGTCCATCGGCAGCGCGTCCGCCAGCGACGCGACCTCGACATCCGCGAACGGCGTGCGTCCTTCGACGCCCGCCAGCATCGTCGCCGTGTCGAGCCGCCCCAACAGCCCCGCGAGGTTCACCCGCCGCAGAAACCGCAGGTGCGGGTCCAGCGGATGCGCCCCTCGGTCCGCCGCGCCGCGCGCCTCGGCGGCGCACGCATCAAACGTCTCGACATACCAGCGCTGCAGCTCGGCGTCGCCCTCGATCCCGCGCCACACCTCGTCGCGCAGCACGCCCGGCTTCGCGGAAGGCGGCACCCACGCCGCATCCAGCAACTGGAACGCGCCCCCGTTCGCCGGCGGGTCACCACCGCCGCTCCACGCGCCGCGCTCGAACGCCGCCGCGGCCCGCATCGGCGCCTCGTACCCGCCGAACAACTCGTCCGCACCCTCGCCCGTCAACGCCACCACGTGCCCGTCCGCCCGCAGTCGCGTCGCGACGCGCTCGATCGCCACCTCGTTCGGCGTCGACAGCGGCACGCCGAGCCGCGCCACCATCCGCGCCCAGGTGCCCACGAAATCGTCGCGCTCGATGATCGCCTCCGCGTGACGCGTGCCGAGCGAGGCCGCCGCTCGCCGCGCGAACACCAGATCCTCGCCGTCCGCGGCTCCCGCGCAGTACGTCCGCACCCGCGGGCAGACGCGCCGCGTGATGCCCGTGATGATCGTGCTGTCCAGCCCGCCGCTCAGCAGCGTGCACGTCGGCACGTCGGCGCGCAGGTGGGCCGACACCGAGGCCTCGATCACCTCGCGCACGCGAGCCCGCGCATCCTCGCCCGTCCCGCGAAACACCGGCACGCCCCGGCGCTCGATCGCCCGCATCCGCACGCGCCCCGCGCCGGCCTCGACCCACGCCGCCCCGCCGGGCTCGAGCGTGCGCACGCCCTCGTACAACGTGCGTTCGCCCAGCGTGGTGCGGATCGTCGTGAGATACGCGCTCGCCGCGACGATGTCCGCCCGCTTCACGACGCCGGGCAGTTCCAGCAGCGCCGCGATCTCGCTGGCGAACGCCACGTGCTCGACCCCGCCCCGCGTGAGCCGCGTCCAGAACAGGGGCTTGATCCCCAGCGGATCGCGCGCCAGCAGCACGCGCCGCCCGCCCGCCTCGACAAACGCCAGCGCGTACATCCCGCGCAGCCGATCGAGCCCATCCTCGCCCCACGTCATCAACGCCGCCAGCACCGTCTCGCTGTCGGCCTGCGAACGGAACGTCCACCCCGCGCGGCTCAACTCCTCACGCAGGGCCGCGTCGTTGTACAACTCGCCGTTGTACACCAGCACGCCCGGGCACCCGGCGTCAGCCGCCGCCGCGCGTGCGAGCATCGGCTGCGCGCCGGCCTCGCTCGGGTCGATCACCGCGAGGCGCCGATGCGCCAGCACGACGTGCCCGCCGTCCCACACCCCCGCGCCGTCGGGCCCGCGATGCGCCATCCGGTCGCGGCATCGCACGACCTCGCTCGGCGTCACCGCCACGCGCTGCCCGACCGACGTCACGATGCCCAGAATGCCGCACACGCCGAGATCATCGGACCGCCGGACGGTGTCTCATCACCCGCGAACCGCGTCGCCGCATGACCGCGTGGCCGCAGCCCCCATCCCCATTTGGCAATTTGGCCATTTGACCATTTGGCCATTTTCCTCACACCCACACCTGCACGATCAAGTGCGGCTCTTTCCCCAGCTTCCCCGTCCACTCGCCCACCTTCGACGACGTGAACTTCACCTCGTACTGCGGGTGCGCGTCCAGCCACTCGTTGATCTGCTGGTCCAGGTACCCGATCGCGTCGTCCGACAGCTTGCAGTGGAACGTCCGCACGTGGATCGCCCCGTGCCCGCTGATCGTCGGCGTGCGCTTCCACGTGTCCTCGTGCCGCTTCGACCCGATCTTCGACTCGAACGCCTGGATCTTCGGCGGCGGCGGCTCCGCCGGCAGCCCCGGCGTCCCCTCAGGATGCAGCCGAATCGTCCGACCCTCCGCGATGTGACTCATGGCGACAAGCCTCCCGCTTCGCCCCCCCTCCTCACACGCCGCGACCGCGGCACGCGCCGTCAGCCTACCAAGCCGACCCCGGGAGTACCACTGCATCCATGCGACCCCCATCGCCACGTCCTCGGCGCGGCCCATTTGCCATCGGACGCTGATACTCAGTCCTCGGGCTCGGCCTCGGCCGCGCGTTTGCGTCCCTTGACCGGCGCAGTCAGCGGCGTGATGAGCTTCTGGTACAGGTCGAAGAGATACTCCACCCGCTGGCGTTCGCTCGTGAAGGGTTGGGCGCGATAGCACTTGTCGACGGCTCTGTCGAGGTCCTTGTGGGCATCACGCAGAGACTTGGGCATCGCGAGCGGGTCGTAGAGGTCGGCGAGCGTCTGGCCCTTGAACGTGTCGCGGACGGCGAGCACATGCTCGGCGGCGGCGCTGACGGCGGCCTGCTGCTTGGGTGTGGCATCTTGGGGCCAGGGGAAGTTGTTGTAGACCAGCTTGTTGGAGTAGCGGAAGTCGGACTTGAGCCGCCCGCAGACTTGGCGGACCCAGGCCATGTGCATCTCGCTGGTCAGGACGCCGAAGTGGTAGGGCGTGGTTCCAGTGAGTACGAAGAGAAGGTCGCTGGCGATATCCGAGGGCTCCATGAGCCCCATCGGAATGTACGTGCGGCGCTCCGAGGACACTTTGGGGATCACCAAGAACCGCCGTTTGGGCATGTTCTCGACGTGGAAGCGTGTCGGGTTCTTGGCGAGGTCGCGAGTCGGCTTGCTCTTGCTGGCAAGGCGAAACTTCTTCACGTTTTCGATCCGCTGCATGACGCTGGGCATGGCGCGCAGCTCGTCGGGGTCCGCGTCGCCAATCCATAGGCACCAGCGGTGCCCACCGTTGATGAACTCTTCCGATCCGTACCACGGGTGGAAGTACTTCTTGGCCCCTGGCTCAACTTTCACGAAGGCTTTCATTTCTTCCGTCGTGAATAAGTAGTTGCTGTCGTCGATGGGCTTGTTGCCGATGCCGATGTCTGGCGACTCGCACAGGGGCGATGAGCGATTCGTGATGGCGACATCCGGTCCGGGGACCAAGTACGGACTGATGTTGGCGGCCGCGACAGGAATCGGGTCGGCGTCGCTGTCGGGGTAGTCGTAGATGATCTTGCCCGGCCTGTCGAATGCGCCGAAGCCGATGATGACTACGTGCACGTGGGCCTTCCCGCGTGCTTCGCTCATCCACTGGAAGGTGCGGTGGGCGAAGTGAATCTTGATGCCGCGACTGAACAATTCCGGCCAGAGGACGCCGACCTGTTCCCCCTGCGTGATCGAGTTCGTCGAGACGAAGCCGCAACGGATTTGTGTGCCGCGGATGTACGTCGAGGCGACGACGTACCAGCCGCAGACGAAGTCGAGGAGGCCCTCGTTCTTGATGCCTTTGCAGACGTGCTCCATATCGGCACGTTGGGCATCGCTTTGGTACTTCGCGCCCACGAATGGCGGATTTCCCAGCACGTAGCTGCACTTGCTCGCGGGCAGCACCGTGTTCCAATCGGTTTGCAGCGCGTTGGCGTGGGCAATCTTCGCGCTCTTCTTGAGGGGCAAGCGCCGCACCGGCTGCCCGAAGGCTTCGCCGACCTTCTGGTTCATCTGGTGGTCGATGAGCCACATCGCCACCTCGGCGATGCGCGCGGGCCACTCCTCGATCTCGATCCCGTGCATCTGGTCCACATCCACCTTGAGCAGCGAATCCAGCAGCAGGCGGGCGGAGTCCACCTTGCCGCCGGAGAGGAGCATCAGGGCTTCGAGTTCCAAGAGCCGCAGTTCCCGGTAGGTGACCACAAGGAAGTTGCCGCAGCCGCAGGCCGGGTCGAGGAAGCGCAGCGAGGCCAGCTTGTCCTGGAAGGCCTGGAGTTTCTTCTTGTCCTTGCCGCACGCGGCGAGCTCGGCTTTGAGGTCATCGAGGAACAGGCTGCGCACCAGCTTCATGATGTCCCGCTCGCTGGTGTAGTGGGCCCCGATCTGGCGGCGTTTCCTCGCGCCGCTCTCGCCCGCCATAATGGACTGGAAGAGCGAGCCGAAGACGGCGGGGCTGATGCGGGACCAGTTGAACTCGCAGCACTCCAGCAGCGCGGCCCGCATGGCGGCATCGAACTCGGCGAAGCCCAGGTCCTCGCGGAAGAGCTCGCCGTTCACGTACGGCAGTTCACGCAGTTCTTCGGGGAGTTTGGCGGGGCGGTCCCCCTTCTCCTGATCGAGCACCTTGAAGAAGCGGGCCAGCAGCGGGCCCAGGTCGCTCCCATCTTCGCGGGAGCCTTTGACAAGCGCCTTGAACTCTTCGTTCTCGAATATGGCCGTGTCGTCGGCGAAGAGGCAGAAGAGGACGCGCACGAGGAAGCGTTCGAGTTGATGGCCCGAATAGCCGCCCTTTTCCAGCGCATCGTGCAGCTTGCCGAGGACTTCGACCGCCTCGATGTTGATGGGGTCTTCGGGATCAACGGGTTTGGTGGTGTAGCCCGACAGGAAGCCAAGGTGCTTGATGTTGTCGTGCAGATTGGCGGTCTTGAACGACGCCACCGGCACCGATGAGTCTTTGCTGTCCAGGTCGTACACAACGATGGTCTGGAAGTCACTGACGACGATGAACTGCGGCAGGTCGGCGTCCCGCCCTTCGCGCTGCAGCGACTGCACGTAATCGAACGCCTGGCTTGCGGCCTTGGAGAGGTCTTCTCCCTTGCTCTTGTGCTCGCCCAGCATGACGCCTGCGTAGAAGACGTCGATGCGGTCGTAGGCCCCTTTGAGGTTTTTGACCTTTTCCTCGAAACTGGCGACGGCGCGGCGGCGGATGCCGAAGACATCGAAGAGATCGGTCCAGAAGGATTGGGCTTCGGCGCGTTCGCTCGCGACGTTCGTCCACTCGGCCGCGAACTTCATCGCTCGAGCGCGGATCTCAGACAGCGATAGACGCATGGATGTTGAGTGTACCGATCACTGGAAGACCCGCTTGCTTCCCACCGGCCGCACGAGTCTACGCGAACTCCGCCTCAAACACCCACTCCACTCCCTCCCGCCTCCCACGCAGCCGCACGGCTCCCGCACCCCAGTCCGCGACGATCTCCACGGTCGCGAGCCCGTCGTCGCCGGTGAGCGAGACCCGCGTGGCCTCGCCGCGGGCGACCCGCGTGACGGTGCCGCGCCCGCCCCCGATGTCGCCCTCGAACTCCAGGTACGCGCGGCGGTGGTCGGGCAGGCGTTCCGCGCGGAATGTGCGCATCTCTGACGTCGCGTCGCTCCGCGCCAGGTCGATCCGCGCCGAGACCCTGAAGGTCAGCAGCCGCTCGGCGCCCGGCGTCGCCTCGATCATCCAGTCGTAGTGCGACGATCCATCGGGCAGGTCGTGCCGCAGCAGCACCATGCGTCCCATCGGCCGCACCCCTTCGCCGGTCCGGCGGCCCGGGAATCCAGCCCGGCCTGCGGGAGAACTGCCCGCCGGCCATTCACGCTGCCGCGTCCCGTCGCACGATAGCATCATCCCCGCGTCCGCCCGCGAGGGACGCCCGGAGACCGCTCGATGCCGATTCCTCGTTTCACCGCCTGTTCCGGCCGCTCCGCGCGGCTCGCCGCGCTCGCCGTGTGCCTGCCGCTCGCCGGGCTCCTGGCGCTGGGCGGCTGCGCGAAAGGTCGCCCGCTGCACAAGGTGCTCGCCGACGCCGACGACAACTTCGGGCGGCAGAACTACGCCGAGGCGGTGCCCGACTACGCGACGTATGTCGATCGTCGCCCCGAGGCGGTCGAGGCCCGGTACCGCTACGGCGTGGCGCTGATCCGTTCCGGCCAGCCTCGCGAGGCCATCGAGCAACTCACCATTTGCACCGACGTCTTCCCGCTGCGCGACGACTACACCGACGCGCTGGCCGAGGCGATGTACCAGGCGGGCGAGCGCGAGGCGCTGCAGGTGCTGCTGGCGCGGGCCACGACCGAGCGCGGGCGCGTGTTCGATTTCCTCCGCCAGGCCCGCTACGCCACGCGCCTGGGCAACCTCGACGAGGCCCGCCAAGCGCTGCTGACGGCGTCGAAGCTCGACCAGGGCCGCTCGTGGCAGGTGCAGCGCGAGATCGCCGACTTCTACGGCGCGATCAACGATCGCCCGCGGCAGGTGCGGCGGCTGCGGATGGCGTACTTCCTGAACCCCGATAACCCGGAGATCATCGAGGAGGCCCGCCGCCTGGGCGAGGTTCCCGGACCGACCTTCGGGATCCCGCCAGAGGAACTTCGGGAGTTGAGCACCGGAGCGCGATAATCCGCCAGGGCGCTTGACAAGCGTGGGGGGCGTTCTACGCTTCATCCGGATACACGGATGAAAGCCCGCCGCGAATCATCTCTGCTTGACCGGCTCGCCTCGCTCAGCGAGGTTGCGCGGCTGCGTCTGCTGCGCCTTGTGGAGATGCAGGAGCTGTCGGTGGGCGAGATCGCCCAGGTGCTGCAGCTCCCGCAATCGACGGTGAGCCGGCACCTCAAGACCCTGGCCGACGCGGGCTGGCTGGTGCGGCGGCAGGAGGGCACGGCGAGCTACTTCAGCCTCGTGCCCGACGAGTTGTCGCCCGAGGCGCGCACGCTGTGGTCGGCGGTGCGCGATCAGATCGGGGGCGATGCCGATCTGGCCGACGATCTCCGCCGCCTCAAGGGCGTGCTGGCCGAGCGGCGAACGGACAGTCAGGCGTTTTTCGGGCGTCACGCGGGCGAGTGGGACACGCTGCGGGCCGAGCTCTTCGGCGGGCGGTTCACGAGCGTGGCGCTGCTGAGCCTCATCCACCGCGACTGGGTCATCGCCGACCTGGGCTGCGGGACGGGGAACGCGTCGGAGTTTCTCGCGCCGTTCGTGGAGCGCGTGTACGCGGTGGATCTGTCGGGCCCGATGCTGGACGCGGCCCGCAAGCGTCTTGATCACGTGGCGAACGTGGACTTTGTCGAGGCGGGGCTCGAGCAAACCGGGCTGCCCGACGCGTGCGTCGACGCCGCGGTCTGCGTGCTGGTGCTGCACCACATCGATCACCCGGACCAGGCGCTGGCGGAGATCCGGCGGATCCTGCGTCGGGAGCGATCGGGCGGGAAGGTGCTCATCGTGGACATGATCGAGCACGAGCGTGAGGAATACCGCCGCCTGATGGGGCACAAGAAGCTGGGATTCTCGCGCGAGGAGATCCTGGGGCTGATGCAGGCGGCGGGGTTCGCCGATTGCGTGTACCACGAACTCCCGGGCGATCCGGGCGCCAAGGGTCCCGGGTTGTTCGCCGCCACGGGACGAGTGAAGTAGGCAGGGAATCCGAAGCGCACGACAGACGAAGCACCGGAGAGATCCGGTCGGACGAATCACCCATCGAACCGCGGCGTGCGACGCCGCAACGGAGACACGAATGACCACCGCAGCCGCCAAGCCCGTGACGCCCTCCACCGTTCGCACCGACGCGCCCGACTTCAAGGTGCGCGACCTGTCGCTCGCCACGCTCGGGCGCCACGAGATCCGCCTTGCCGAGCACGAGATGCCCGGGCTGATGGCGCTCCGCGAGAAGTACGGCCCGGGCAAGCCCCTCGCGGGCGCCCGCATCGCCGGCTCGCTGCACATGACCGTGCAGACGGCGGTGCTGATCGAGACGCTCGTCGAGCTCGGCGCGGACGTGCGCTGGGCGTCGTGCAACATCTTCAGCACGCAGGACTCCGCCGCCGCCGCGGTCGCGGTGGGGCGGCACGGCACTCCCGAGGCCCCGCGCGGGACGCCCGTCTTCGCCTGGAAGGGCGAGACGCTGGACGAGTACTGGTGGTGCACCGACCAGATCTTCAACTTCGCCGGCGGGCAGGGGCCCAACATGCTCCTCGACGACGGGGGCGACGCCACGCTGCTCGTGCACAAGGGCTTTGAGTTCGAGGGCGCCGGCAAGGTGCCCGCGTTCGACGAGGCCAACGACCCCGAGGAGTGGGGCGTGATCCTCAAACTCCTCCGCCAGGACCAGGCGAACAAGCCCGGGCGCTGGACGCGCGTCATCCAGGGCATCAAGGGCGTGTCGGAAGAGACCACCACCGGCGTGCACCGCCTCTACGACATGCAGAAGAGCGGGAAGCTCATGTTCCCCGCGATCAACGTGAACGACAGCGCCACCAAGAGCAAGTTCGACAACCTCTACGGCTGCCGGCACTCGCTGGTCGACGGGCTCAACCGCGCGACCGACGTGATGCTGAGCGGAAAGGTCGCGGTCGTGCTGGGCTACGGCGACGTGGGCAAGGGCTGCTGCCAGGCGCTCAAGGGCCAGGGCGCCCGCGTGGTGGTGACGGAGATCGACCCGATCTGCGCGCTCCAGGCCGCCATGGAGGGGTACCAGGTCGTGACGCTCGAGGACGTGCTGGGCACGGCGGACATCTTCATCACCGCCACGGGCAACAGAAACGTGATCACCGTCGACCACATGCGCGCGATGAAGGACAAGGCGATCGTCGCGAACATCGGGCACTTCGACAACGAGATCGACATGGCCGGGCTGGCGAAGCACCCGGGCGTGAAGCGCGTGAACATCAAGCCCCAGTACGACGAGTTCGTCTTCCCCGCCGCCGGAGCGGGCGGGCGCGAGAAGTCGATCCTCATCCTCGCCGAGGGCCGCCTGATGAACCTGGGCTGCGCCACCGGGCACCCCTCGTTCGTGATGTCCGCGTCGTTCACGAACCAGGTCGTCGCGCAGATGGACCTGTGGGCGAACGCGCAGGGCAAGCCGACGATGGCCGGCATCAAGTACGAGACGGGCAAGGTCTACACGCTGCCCAAGAAGCTCGACGAGATGGTCGCCCGCCTGCACCTCGAGAAGCTCGGCGTGCGCCTCACCACGCTCCGCGACGACCAGGCGTCGTACCTCGGCGTGCCGAAGGACGGCCCGTACAAGCCCGACCACTACCGCTATTGAGCGGACCCCACGGTCCGCAGTTGACTCACCACGCCGCAGGCGGGTGCTCTTCAGGGAGCACTCGCCTTCTGTGGCGCGCCGAGCACGACCGCCTCGCCCGCGAGCCCGGGGCCGAACGCCATGCCGACCCAGGGCGTGGCGGCGTCGCGCGCCCAGAGGTCGCGCAAGATGAACAGCACCGTCGCGGACGACATGTTCCCGTGGCTGCGGAGCACCTTGCGTGAGGGCTCGACCTGATCGTCGCGGAGCCCGAGCGATTCTCGCAGCACGTCGACGATGCGCGGGCCGCCCGGGTGGATCGCCCACCCGCCGACGTCCGCGCGGGCGAGGCCTCGGTCGCGCAGCACGCCGTCGATCCAGGCGGGGACGTGGGTCGCGAGCACGTCGGGCACCTTGGGCGACAGCCGCATCCGAAAGCCGTGGTCGCCGATGTCCCAGCGCATGAGGGTGTGTGAATCCGGGATGAGCACGCTGGCGGTCGAACAGATGTGCGGGCATCCCGGCGCGGGGCGCCCGGTGAGGATTGCGGCCGCGGCGCCGTCGGCGAAGAGCGTGTTGGCGAGGACATGATCGGGCTCATCGTCGAACGAGAAGTGCAGCCCGCAGACCTCGACCGCGCACACGAGCACGACGGCGTCGGGGTCGGCGTGCGTGAACGCGGCGCCCACGGCCAGGGCGTTGATCGCGCCGTGGCACCCCATGAACCCGACGATCGTGCGTCGCGCGTCGCGCGGAATGCCGAGCCCGCGCATCAGCGCCTGGTCGATCCCCGGCGCGCCGAACCCGGTGCACGACGCGACCACGACGTGCGTGACGGACGAGGCGTCGACGCCCGCACGCCGCAGCGCGTCGCGGCACGCCGGCTCGGCCATGCCCAGGCTCGCCCCGCGGTAGGCCTCCATGCGCTCGCCCGTGGTCGGCGGGCGCCCCGCGCGGTAGAACGACTGCCCGCCCGTGCCGTCGGCGATCGTCAGCCCGCGACGGTCGATCCCCGTTCGGTCGGCCAGGGCGCGCAGCATCCGCGCGCGGCGCTCGTCGGCGCCGGAGATCTCGCCCGCCAGTCGCGCGGCCTCGGCGCGCGTGAGCGCGTGCTCGGGCACGCACGTCCCGATCGCTCGCAGGGTGGCCGTCACCCGCGCGTCCCCGCGAGCGCGCCCATGAACACCGGTCGCGACATACGCCGCGCGATCGCGTTGACGATCCCCGGCGCCACGGCGCCCGCGGCGTGCACGACGCCGGCCAGGACCGGCGCGCTGCGCACGCCCAATGACACCACCCGGCAGCGAAGGCGCGCAGGGGCGAGCAGGCGGCGCAGGTGCGAGGTCCACGCGCCCGCCGGGGCGCGGGCGTGCAGCATCTCGAGCGCCACGGGCACGCACGCCGCCCCGCACCGCAGCGCCCAGGTCATGCCCTCGCCGGTGAAGGGCTCGACGTAGCCCGCGGCGTCGCCGACCAGGAGCAGCCGGTCGCCCTCGACGCGCCGGCGCATGCGGGTGAGCGCGGGCGTGCCGGCGAGCGTCAGGCGTTCGAACGGCGCGGGGTCCACGCCGCACGACGCGGCGATGGCGCCGAGCGCCCCGGCGGGCCCGCGGGCGCGGATCGTGGCGGGGTTGACCGCCGCCGCGACCGATGCGCGCCCGTCGCGCAGCGGCGCGATGCCGACGTAGCCCGCGCGGGCGCACAGCATGGTGATCGCGCCGTCCCGCACGGGAAGGCCGTCCGCTGGCGCGATCGCGCCCAGCCCCACGCGTGGCCCGCGCGCGACGCGCCACGCGAATCGGGGGTCGTGCGAAAGGGATGACCCCGCCAGCCCGTCGGCCGCGATCACCACGCCGCCTCGCAGGGCATGCACGCCGGCGCCGTCGTCGGCCTCGACGACGCCCGTCGCGATGCAGCGCGCCCGCGCGACGACGAACGTCGCGCCCGCGCGCACCGCCGCGCCGGCCACGCACGCGTCCAGGTCCGCGCGAGGGATCGACACGAAGGGCGTCACCGTCGCGCGCAGCGAGCGGCCTCGCACGCGCAGCGCGAACTCGCCGAGCGTGGGATGGTCGCGCAGCGCGTCCGGCCCGCACGCCTCACGCACCAGCGCGGCGCCGGCGTCGGACAGGCACCCGCCGCAGACCTTGCGCCGGGGCAGCGGATCGCGGTTGATGAGCAGCGTGCGCGCGCCCGCGCGGGCCAGGTGCACCGCCGCGAGCGCGCCCGCCGGGCCAGCGCCGATGACAATCGCGTCCCACCGTTGCATGGCGGCGTGCTCGAGCGGCGTGGCCTCGACCGACGTGGGCACGGCGGGCGACATCGAGGGGGCGAGGGTCATGACGGGCGGTTCCACTCCAGTTGCATTCGCTGCGGCCAGACATGGCGGATGCGATGCCCCCGCATTCCCGCCTCGTCCGCCATCGCGCCCAGTTCGCGCGACGTGAACGCCCCGCGCACCGATCGCACGGCGTCGATGTGCACCACCCGCGAGCGCGTGCCGACGCGCGACGCCGCCCACGCCAACGCCAGCCCGAGCCGCGTGCGGCGCAGGTCGTTCACGAGCACCCGCGCGCCGCTGCGAGCAAGCGCTCGCAGCACACGGACGACGTCCGCCTCGTCGACATGGTGCAGGAACAGGTTGCACGTCGCCAGGTGAAAGCCCTCCGGCAGTTCACCCCGGATTGCGTCGGCCTCATGGAATGTGAGTGAAACCCCGACGTCCTGCGCGCGCCGCGACGCGTGCGAGAGCGCTACGGGCGAGATGTCGCACGCGTGCGCGTCGAGCGCGATGCCCCGCCGGGCGCACCACGCCCCGACTGCGACGGGGATGTCGCCCGCGCCGGTCGCCACGTCGAGCCATCGCACGGGCCGGTGGCGGGCGGCGAGCTCGAGGAGGTGCGGGCGGATCGACGAGGCCACGCCCGAAACAGCGTTCAGACGTGAGAGGGCCCGCAGCGCCCGGCGGTGTTCGGCAGGGTCGATGCCCGGATCGTCCATCAGTTCCGGGCGCCGGTCGCGGGTACGCACGGCGCACTGTATGGGAACGCGTGGGCCGGGCCCGCCGGTGTTACTTCCCGCCGCTCGCCGCCGAGCCAGCCTCGATCTCCGAGAAGTTCACGCGGTACGCGATCTCGACCTGCCCGGTGCTGCTGTTAAAGACGCGGAAGAGCACGTGCGCCGGCTCGTAGTCGTCGGCGTCCCAGCGGATGTCGATCATCGCGTCGCTGTGCAGCGCCGTCGCGCAGGGCGAGACGCGGAACGGGTTGAACTCGGGCTTCTCGGTCTGGTTGATCCCCGCGAACTGCAGCTCGATCGCGTCGTACCCGAACGAGCCGCGCCGGCGGCAGACTTCCGCGTAGTGCTGGTCGCCCGTGACGAGCAGCACCCGCTGCGCCCGCTTCTCGCGCACGAGCGCGAACAGTCGGTCCCGGGCCGCGGGGTACTCGTCCCACGTCTCCGAGCCGGCTTCCTTGGGCAGCAGCACCTGCGACCCCGTCACCAGCAGGCGCAGGTCCGCCGGCTCCGCGAGGCGCTCGCCCAGCCACGCCCACTGCGCCTCGCCCAGCATGTCCGCGCTCGGGCCCGGCTCGTCGCGATGCCAGCGGCAGTCGAGCAGGATCACCTGCAGCCGCTTGCCCGACGTCTCGATCACCCGCGACCACCAGATGCCCGTCTGCGTGCTCGGGATCTCCTTCTCGAGACCCCAGAACCGCACGAACATCTCGCGGCTCTCGTTCTTGAGCGTGTAGTGCTTCGTCTCGTTGTTGTCGCCGTAGTCGTGGTCGTCCCACGTCACCATCGCCGGGGCGATCGCCCGCAGGCGCTGAAAGTCCGGGTTCGCGCCGAGCTGGTCGTAGCAGCGCTGGATGATGCCCGGGTCGTCCTTCGCGTCGGCGTAGATGTTGTCGCCCACCCACAGCGCCAGATCCGGGCGATGCTCGACGTAGCGCGCCAGCCCCGGCGCGGGCTTGTTCTGACGCAGGCACCCGAGCACCGACACGCGGAAATCGCGCGGGTCCTTCGCGGGCACCGGCAGCGTGCGCGCGGGCTGCGCCTGCCCGGCGACGCTCGGGCCCGGCGGGGCGTTCTGCGCCGCCGCGGCTCCCGTGACGCACGCGCCCGCCGCGACGGCGGCCCGCCACATCCGTGCCGTGCGCATCGTGCGCGGTCGGCTCATCGCGCGTGCTCCGACGCCAGGCCGGCGGCCTCGTCGAGGTACGGCGCGAAGTGCTCGATCGGGGGCGTCTCGAGCGCCGGGTCCTTCGCCTGGTCGTCCCACCGGCGCAGGCGCACGGCACGATCGCGGTGCGGGTGCGACTCGAACGCCGCCAGTTCATTCCCCTTCATCGGCCCGCCCTGCAGCATCAGGCTCTGGCGCGACGGCTCGCTCAGCAGCTCCAGATACCCGCGCTCCGCGGCGCACAGGTACCGCTTCGCGTCCACGTGCAGCCGGACCGGCTCCACCACGCGATCCGAGAAGTGCTTGTCCAGCCAGCGCTCGCCCAGCACCTCGTGCCGGTCGTCGATCCCCTGGTCGGGCGCGTCGTCGGGCAGGTCGTGCAGCAGGTGCCCGACGTCGTGCAGCAACGCCGCCGAGATCAACTCCGCGTCGGCGCCCTCCTTCTCCGCGAGCCAGGCGGCCTGCAGGCCGTGCTGCAACTGCGTGACCGCCTCGTGCCCGTACTGCGACGAGCCCCGCGAGCGGAACATCTCGATGATCTGTGCGGTGATGGGGTGCATGGCGCTCCTTTCGCCCCGGGCGATCCCGGGCGACGACAAGCCCACACGCTAGCAGAGGGCGCGGGGCCCCGCGCGCCGCGGGCGTGTTGAGATTTCGTCAAACCTGCCCGCACCCGCGCACGCGAGGGCCAACGCTGGCACACTACCTCCCCCATGACCAAGGACACCACGCCGCAGGGAACGCCCGGGGAAACCTGGCCCACGCTCCAGCCATCGCACACGCCCCCGAACGGCGCGACGCCCGCGCCCCGGTCCGTGTCGCGCGACGCGTTCTGGGCGACGTGGTCGATCCTCGCGGCGTTCGTCACCTACTTCGCGATGTACGGCTTCCGCAAGCCGTTCACCGCCGCCTCGTTCGACGAGGAGTTCTTCGGCTACGGGTTCAAGATCATCGTCGTCGTGGCGCAGGTGCTGGGCTACACGCTGTCGAAGTTCATCGGCATCAAGGTCATCGCCGAGATGCCCCCGGCGCGACGGGCGATCGCCATCATCGTGCTCATCGGCATCGCGCAGGGGGCGCTCGTGCTGTTCGGCGTCGTGCCGCGTCCGTGGAACGCGGCCTGCCTGTTCCTCAACGGCCTGCCGCTGGGCATGGTCTTCGGGCTTGTGCTCGGGTTCCTGGAAGGCCGCCGCCTGACGGAACTGCTCACCGCCGGGTTGTGCGCGAGTTTTATCCTGGCCGACGGCGTGACGAAATCGCTCGGGTCGTGGCTGCTCAAGTCGGGCGTGGCGGAGGATTGGATGCCCGCGCTCGCGGGGCTGATCTCGGCGCCGGCGCTGGCGGTGGGGGTGGTGATGCTCCGCCGGATCCCCCGGCCGACCGAGGCCGACGAGGCCGCCCGCTCCGCGCGAACGGTGATGACGAAGCACGAACGCCGGGCGCTGTTCATGCGGTACGCGGTGGCGATCGTCCCGCTGGTGGCGATGTACCTGGCGCTCACGGTGCTGCGCAGCATGCGCGCGGACTTCATGCCCGAACTGTGGAAGGCGCTGGGCGTGGAGAGCACGCCGGGCGTCTTTACCCGCACCGAGATGCTCGTGGCGGCGGTCGTCCTCGTGCTGAACGGGGCGATCGTGGTGATGAAGGACAACCGCCTGGCGTTCTTCACCTCCCTGGGCATGTGCCTGGTCGGGTTCGCCGTGCTGGGGGCGCTGTTCCTGGCCCATCGTGCCGGGGCGATCGGCGCGTACTGGTACATGGTGCTCATGGGGCTGGGGCTGTACTTGCCGTACGTCGCGATGCACACGACGGTCTTCGAGCGCATGCTCGCCATGACCCGCGAGAAGGGCAACCTGGGGTTCCTCATGTACCTCGCCGACGCCTTCGGCTACCTGGGCTACGTGCTCGTGCTGCTCGGCAAGAACCTGGTGAACCGCGGGAGCAACGTGCTCGAGTTCTTCACCTCCGCGAGCGTCGTGATGCTCTCGGTGTGCGTGGTCGGCGTGGTGGTGGCGTGGGCGTTCTTCCTGCGCCGGCGCGCCGGCGATGCAACCGCCCTGGCGGAGGCGTCCGCGGCCCGCTCCGTATGATCGCGCTGATCCGGAGAACGCCATGAAACTCGTCAAGCGTCTGGTCATCGTGCTCGGCGTGCTGGGGGTGCTGCTGGTCGGGGGCGTCGTGCTCGCGGCCGTCTACATCGATTCCATCGCCAAGAGCGCGATCGAGAAGGGGGGCACGTACGCGATGGGCGTGCCCACCACCGTGTCCGACGTTGATGTCGGGCTGCGCTCGGGCACGTTCGCCATGCGCGAACTGCAGATCGCCAACCCGGCCGGGTTCACGGGAGACCACTTCGTCCGCCTGGCGTCCGGCGGCGTGGCCGCCGACCTCGGCTCCGTGCGTGCCCCCGTGGTCGAGGTTCCCCGCCTCGCGCTCGACGGGATTCGCGTCAACCTGGAACGCTCCGCCGCGGGCTCGAACTACGGGGTCATTCTCGACAACCTCAAGCGCTTCGAGAGCGGCGGCGGCGCCACCACGCCCGACGCGCCCTCGGAGGGTGACGCCAAGAAGTTCATCGTCCGCGAACTCGTGATCACCGATGTCGAAGTGCGGCTGCAGTTGACGGGCCTGCCCGGAGACCTCGCCGCCGTCACGGTGCCCATTCATGAGATCCGGCTGTCCAATGTCGGATCGGCCTCTGGCGGCATGACCGCCGGGCAGATCACGGCGGTGGTCGTAAAGGCGGTGCTCGAATCTGCATCGGAGCGCGGCGGGGATCTCTTCCCGCCGGAGATTCTGGGCGAGATTCGGGGGTCGCTGGCGCAACTCCAAGAAATCAAGGGCCTTGGCGTGGAGGTCGTGGGCAAGGCCGGCGAGGCGGCGCAGAAGTTGACCGAGGGATTGTCGCGGATGGGCGCGGACGCGGGCGAAAAACTCGACAAGGCCACGGACGACCTGCGGAAAGGCGCGGAAGACGCCCTGAAGAAGCTGCTGCCGGGCAAGAACTAGGGGCCGCGGGCAACTCGACCCGGGGGCAGGCTGGAGGGGCGAGCGCGGGCGGCCGATGTTCTCGGGCCGAACGGCGAAGGGCTTTTATCCATTCATCCGCATGGACGGCTATCATGGCCGTCGGGCGGGTTCCGCGACGCGGCAGCACAGGACGTGGGCATGCACATTCGGGACATCATCGCGGAGCAAGGGACGACGTTCTCGTTCGAGTTCTTCCCGCCCAAGAGCGGGGACGCGTTCGGGGAGTTGTTCGCGAACATCCGCGAGTTGGAGCCGCTGCGGCCTTCGTTCGTGTCGGTGACGTACGGCGCGGGGGGCTCCACGCGCGAGATGACGCACGAACTGGTCGTGCGCCTGCGCAGCGAGACGACGCTGGACCCGATCCCGCACCTCACGTGCGTGTGCCACTCGCCCGAGGACATCGATGGGATCCTCGCGCGGTACGCGGGCGCGGGGATCGGCAACATCATGGCCCTGCGGGGCGACGTGCCCCGCACGCTGACGAACGGCGATTCGCCCTGGAAGGGCCTGCGGTACGCGGCCGACCTGGTCGCGCGCATCCGCGCGTTCGGCGATCGGCGGCTGCACCCGGACCGGCGCGGGTTCGGGGTCGGCGTCGCGGGCTACCCGGAGGGGCACGCCGAGACGCCCAACCGGCTGAAGGAACTGGACCACCTCAAGGCGAAGGTCGACGCGGGCGCGGACTTCATCGTCACGCAGTTGTTCTTCGACAACCGGGACTTCTACGACTTCCGGGCACGCTGCGAACTGGCGGGGATCCGGATCCCGATCATCGCGGGCGTGATGCCGGTGACGAGCCTGCCCGGGATGCGCCGCATGGCGGACCTGGCGCTGGGATCGCGCTTCCCGGCGCCGCTGGTGCGTGCGATCAACCGGACGGCGGGGGACGAAGAGGCGGTGAAGCGGGTGGGCGTGCACTGGGCGACGGAGCAATGCCGCGACTTGCTGGACCACGGCGTCAAGGGCATTCACTTCTACACGCTGAACCGTTCGACGGCGACGCGGGAGATCTTCGCGAACCTCGGCGTGCGCGACGCGCGGGGGTTGCGGTAGAGGCAGGCACCGGGCACTGTGGTACGGTGACCGGGGTACGGCGTCCGGCGGAAGGTGAGCAGGAGGGGGACGGGTGCAACGGGCCGCGCTGATCAGCCTGGTGCTGGTGCTCGTGCTGGGCGCGGGGGCGTGGCTGGCGCTGCGGGGCGGGAGCGCCCCGGGGCCCGGGAAGAGCGAGCAGCCGGCACGGGTGCTCGCGGGGCTCGAGGCGGCGCGGGTGCGCTCGATCGAGGTGGCGAACGCCGCGGGCCCGATCGCGATGCTCGCGAGGCTCGACGTGCCGGACGTGTGGGTGCTCGACGCGCGCGCGGACGGCGTGCGCGTGCCCGCGCAGGAGTCGGCGGTGCGGGGCGCTATCCGCGTGCTGGCCGAACTCGACGCGCTGCCTGCGCAGGAGGACCACGACCCGGGTGAGGGGAGCGTGGACGTGCGGCTCACGCTGGACGACGGCGCGACGCGCGCGGTGCGGATCGGGGGCACGAGGCTGGGCGGACGCGTCGCCTGTCGGCTCACCGGCGAGACGGGATCGAAGACCGTGCTGGCCGAGGCGAACGTGGTGGGGCTGTTCCGGCGCGAGTCGATGGAGGGGTGGGCCGAGGGAGCGCTGGTGCCCGCCGGCGCGGGGCGGATCGCCGAGGTGACGGTGACGCGGGGCGACGCGCGCGTGCGGCTCATCGCGGGGCGACGCTGGGGCATGATGGAGCCGGTGGTGACCGTCGCCGACGCCGACGCGTGCGCCGCGCTCGTGCGTGTGCTGACGAGCGGCGGGCGGGCGCGGGCGGGGCGCCAGGCGAGCGAACTGGACGACCTGGCAACGCTGTTTGTCGTGCGCGTGCGTACCGAGTCGCGCGCGATGAAGGGCGACGGCGTGGAGTCGGTGGCGGTCGTGCACACGGTGCGCGGGGTGGACCTGGGTGCGGGCGCGGTGGGCGCGGTGGTGCGTGCGGAGGACGATGCGGGCCGCGTGCTGTGGGGGGGGTGGACGGCGGATGTCGGCCCGGGCGACCTGGAGCCCGTGCTCGGCCCGGCGGGGTCGTACATCGCGCGGGTGGCGTCGGGGGTGGCGCCGGCGGATGTCTCCGGCGTGCGGATCGGCGGCCCGTCGGGCGCGTGGACGCTGTCGGTCGAGCGGACGGTGGACGGCTGGCGCGAGTCGAGCGGCGCGGCGCTGGGCGGGGCCGACGCGGCGCAGGTGCGGGCGCTGGTGACGCTGCTGTGCGAGACGCAGGCCGGGGCAGCGACGCTGGACGCGGTGGACGCGGCGGCGTTCGCGCGGGGCGCGGTGGTGGTCGGCGGCGTGGAGGCCGAGGAGTTCGAGTTCGCGCGAGGCCGGCTGGCGCTGGAGTCGGGCGTGTCGGAGGTGCTGGTGGTGCGGGCCGGCGCGGTGAGCCGCGTGTACCCGTGGGGCGTGCACGCGGGGCTTGGCGGCTGGCTGGGGAATCGGGGGAAGTAGGGCGCTGTACGATCGGCGCGTGCGTGAACGACCGACACAAGAACCCCGGGCGCGGGTGCGCGAGTTGCGGGCGCTGCTGGCGCGGGCGAACCGCGCGTACTACGTCGACGCGGCGCCGATCATGTCGGACGCGGAGTTCGACCGGCTGCTGGCTGAACTCGGCGAGATCGAGCGGGCGCACCCGGAGCTGGATGATCCCGACAGCCCGACGCACCGCGTGGGGGGCGAGCCGATCGCGGGGTTCCGCCAGGTCGAGCACGCCGTGCCAATGCTGTCGATCGACAACACGTACGACGAGGCGGGCGTGCGCGAATGGGCGGCGCGGGTGGCGCGGCTGCTGGACGAGGCGGGGGCGGGCGAGCCCCGGTTCTTGTGCGATCCCAAGATCGACGGGGTGGCGATCTCGCTGCGGTACGAGCGCGGGCGACTGGCGTACGCCGTGACGCGCGGGGACGGGCGCGCGGGCGACGACGTGACGAGCGCGGCCCGGGTGATCCGGGCGATCCCGCTGGTGCTTGAAGACCCCACACGGAGTGTGGGGGTACCCGGGCGTGATGAAGACCCCACACGGAGTGTGGGGGTACCCGGGCGTGATGAAGACCCCACACGGAGTGTGGGGGTACCCGGGAGTGTGGGGGTACCCGTACTCGAAGTACCCGGCGTGCTGGAGGTGCGGGGCGAGGTGTACATGCCGCTGCGGGAGTTCGCGCGGATCAACCGCGAGCTGGAGGCGGCGGGGGAGGACACGCTCGCGAACGCGCGCAACGCGACGGCGGGGACGCTCAAGAACCTGGACCCCAACCTCATCGCGTCGCGACGGCTGGGATTCGTGGCGCACGGGCGCGGCGAGGTGTCGGAGGGCTTTGCGGCGTCGCACACGGCGTTCGTCGCGGGTATCCGCGCGCTGGGCGTGCCGGTGAGCGCGATGACGACGCAGCACGCGGACGTGGAGGGCGTGCTGCGGGCGATCCGCGCGTTCGACCAGGCGCGGCGCGGGCTGGACGTGCAGACCGACGGCATGGTCGTGCGCGTGGATTCGTTCGCGCAGCAGGCGGCCCTGGGGACGACGAGCAAGAGCCCGCGCTGGGTGACGGCGTTCAAGTACCCGCCCGACCGGACGATGACGCGGCTGGTGGACGTGCTGCACCAGGTGGGGAAGACGGGGAAGATCACGCCGCGGGCGGTGATGGAGCCGGTGGCGCTCGCGGGGTCGACGGTGCGTCACGCGACGCTGCACAACTACGGGCAGGTGCGGCAGAAGGACATCCGCCTCGGCGACACGGTGGAGATCGAGAAGGCGGGCGAGGTGATCCCGTACGTGGTGGGGGTGGTGTTTGATCGCAGGCCGCCGGACGCGAGGGAGATCGAGGCGCCGCGCGTGTGCCCGGAGTGCGGGGGGCCGGTGGAGGTGGAGCCGCCGGGCGCGGGGTTGGGCGCGATGGACGAGACGGGGCGGCGGTGCGTGAACCCGGAGTGCCCGGCGCAGGTGTACGAGAAACTGGTGTGGTTCTGCGGGCGCAAGCAGATGGACATCGACGGGCTGGGCGAGAAGACGATCGCGCAGGTGCGCGAGGCGAAGGCGGCCCCGCTGGAGCGGTTCGCGGACATCTTTCACCTGAAGGACCATCGCGACGCGCTGCTGGCGCTGGAGCGGATGGGCGAGAAGAAGGTCGACAACCTGCTGGCGGGCGTGGAGGCGGCGAAGGGGCGCGGGCTGGCGCGCGTGCTGGCGGGCATGGGCATCCGGCATGTCGGCGACGCGACGGCGAAGGCGCTCGCAAAGAACTTCCGCGATCTGGACGACCTGCTCGCGGCGCCGGTGTGGCGGCTGATGCCCATGGCCGTCAACCGCATGAGCCCGAAGAAGCGCAAGGAGCAGTTCGGGCTCGAGGGCGAGGTGGAGCCGGCGTACGAGACGGGGCTGGGCGAGGACACCGGGCCGGTGGTGTACGAGTACCTGCACAGCAAGGCGGCGCGGCGGACGTTCGAGGAGTTGGCGCGGGCGGGGGTCGATCTCACGTCGAAGGGGTATCGGGATCCCACACGGCGTGTGGGGGTGTCGGGAGATCTCCCCACACGGAGTGTGGGGGTACCCGGGAGTGATGAAGACCCCACACGGCGTGTGGGGGTACACAACCGGTTCGCGGGCAAGACGATCGTGCTGACGGGGACGCTCGGGTCGTACGAGCGAGAGGCGTTGAAGGAAGTGCTGGAAGGGCTGGGGGCGAAGGTGAGCGGGAGCGTGTCGGGCAAGACGAGCCTGGTGATCGCGGGGGAGAGCGCGGGGAGCAAACTGGAAAAGGCGCGGGAGTTGGGGGTCGAGGTGTGGGACGAGGAGCGCCTGCTGGCGGCGCTGCGCGAGGCGGGCGTGACGCCGCCGGAGCGCCGGGAGTAGCGGGTGCGGAACATCGAGTTCAAGGCGGAGTTGCGGGACGGGGCGTTGGCGCGGACGATCCTGCGCGCGATCCAGGCGGCGTACATCCTGACATTCGGGCAGACGGACACGTACTACCGGGTGACGAGCGGGCGGCTGAAGCGCCGGGAGACGGACGACGAGCCGGCGGAGTGGATCTCGTACGACCGGGCGAACGTGGCGGGGCCTCGGGCCAGCGAGTTCACGATTCTGACCGACGAGCAGGCGCTGGAGCGGTACGGGCGCGAGGCGCTGCCGGTGTGGGTGGTGGTGCGCAAGCGGCGCGAGGTGTGGATGCTCGGCGGCGTGCGGGTGCACCTGGACGAGGTCGACGGGCTGGGCTCGTTCCTCGAGCTGGAGGCGCTCGTGACGCGCGACCACACCGAGGCGCGGGCGCGGGCGGCGGTGGAGGAACTGCGCCGACAGCTCGGGCCAGCGCTGGGAGAGTTGATCGACCGGTCGTACAGCGACATGGCGGCGGACGAGCGCGAGCGGGCGGCGCGGTAGGTGGGGGCGGGACGGCGTGCGGGCGGGCCGGTATCCTGAGCGGATGCAAGAAGCCCGGATGACGTTGCGTGGCGCGGCATTGGCCGCGGGTGCGCTGGTGCTGAGCGCGGTGCTGGCGGGGCAGGGGCAGAAGCCCGCGTCGCAGCCGGCCCCGACGCCAACCCCGACGCCAACCCCCACGCCGACCCCTACACCCCCGCCGCAGCCCCCTGCGCCGACGCCGGCGGAGCCGGAGAAGAAGCCGGCGGACGGTGCGGAGAAGAAGGAGCCGAAGCTGAACGCGGGGCTGCTGGCGGGCATGCCGCTGCGGTCGATCGGGCCGGCGCTGTTCTCGGGGCGGATCGCCGACTTCGCGATGCACCCGGCCAGGCCGCACGAGTTCTACGTGGCGGTGGCGTCGGGCAACGTGTGGAAGACGACCAACGGGGGCGTGACGTTGACGCCGGTGTTCGACTCGTACGGGTCGTACTCGATCGGCGTGGTCACGATGGACCCGAGCAACCCGAGCGTGGTGTGGGTGGGCACGGGGGAGAACAACTCGCAGCGCTCGGTGGGGTGGGGCGACGGCGTGTACGTCTCTCGCGACGCGGGTAAGTCGTTCACGAACGTCGGGCTGAAGGAATCGGAGCACATCGGCGAGATCGTCGTCGACCCGCGCGACTCGAACGTGGTGTACGTCGCGGCGCAGGGCCCGCTCTGGCGGAGCGGGGGCGACCGCGGGCTCTACAAGACGACCGACGGCGGGCAGACGTGGGCGCGCGTGCTGCACATCTCCGACGACACGGGCGTCAACGAGGTGCACCTGGACCCCCGCAACCCCGACGTGCTGTACGCGAGCGCCTACCAGCGCCGGCGCCACGTGTGGACGCTCATCAACGGCGGGCCCGAGTCGGCGATCTACAAGAGCACCGACGCGGGCGCGACCTGGCGGAAGATCGAGAAGGGCCTCCCGAGCGTCGACAAGGGACGCATCGGGATGGCGGTGAGCCCCGCGAACCCGGACATCGTGTACGCGATCGTCGAGGCGGCCCAGGGCGAGGGGGGCGTGTTCCGGTCGACCGATCGGGGCGAGAGTTGGGAGAAGCGCAGCTCGTACATGACGAGCAGCCCCCAGTACTACAACGAGCTCGTGCCCGACCCGCACAACGCGGACCGGTTCTACACGATGGACACGTTCATGCACGTGACCGACGACGGCGGGGCGACGCTCACGCGCGTGCCGATCGCCGACACGCACGTCGACTTCCATGCGCTGTGGATCGACCCCAAGAACACCGACCACCTGATCGCCGGGAACGACGGGGGCATCTACGAGACCTTCGACCGTGCCAACTGGCGACACGTCCCGAACCTGCCCGTGATGCAGTTCTACCGCGTGGCGGTCGACAACGCGAAGCCCTTCTACAACGTGTACGGCGGGACGCAGGACAACAACACGCTCGGCGGCCCCAGCCGCACGATCGACCGCATCGGCATCCCCAGCGAGTCGTGGTTCGTCACGGTGGGGGGCGACGGGTTCGAGCCGGCGGTGGACCCCGACGATCCGAACATCGTGTACAGCCAGTGGCAGCACGCGGGGCTGATCCGGTTCGACCGGCGGACGGGGGAGATCGTTGACATCAAGCCGCGCGAGAAGGCGGGCGAAGCGCCCTTCGTGTGGAACTGGGATTCGGCGCTCACCATCAGCCCGCACAACGGGAAGCGCCTGTACTTCGGCTCGCGCGTGCTGCACCGCTCGGACGACCGGGGCGACACGTGGACAACGGTGAGCCCGGACCTGACCCGGGGCGTTGATCGCAACCGGCTCACGGTGATGGGCGTGGTGCAGAAGCCCGACGCCGTGGCGAAGCACATGTCGACCTCGATCTACGGGAACATCGTGTCGCTGAGCGAATCACCGATGGTGGAGGGGCTGCTGTACGTCGGCACCGACGACGGGCTGATCCAGGTGACCGAGGACGCGGGGAAGACCTGGCGGAAGATCGACAAGGTGCCCGGCGTGCCCGAGATGACGTACGTGAGCGACCTGGAGGCGTCGCGCCACGACCCGGACCGGGTGTACGCGACGTTCGACCACCACAAGAACGGGGATTTCACGCCTTACGTGCTGCGGAGCGACGACCGCGGGCGGACGTGGACGCCCATCGCGGGCGACCTGCCGGCGAAGGACACGGTGCTGTCGATCGTGGAGGACCACGTGCGGCCCGAGCTGCTGTTCGTGGGCACCGAGTTCGGCGTGTACACGTCGCTGGACGCGGGGCAGACGTGGCTCAAACTCGGGGGCGTGCCGACGATCGCGGTGCGCGACCTGGAGATCCAGCGGCGCGAGAGCGACCTGGTGATCGCGACGTTCGGGCGCGGGTTCTACGTGCTCGACGACTACTCGCCCCTGCGGAGTTTGAACGAGGACGCGCTGCAGCAGGACGCGCTGCTGCTGACGCCCCGCCCGGCGCTGAGCTACATCGAGACCTCGCGCCTGGGGGGCACGTTCGGACGCGGGTGGGTGGGGGCCGATCACTACGCGGCCAAGAACCCGCCCTTCGGCGCGGTGTTTACGTACTACCTCAAGGACAAGGTGATGTCGCGCAAGGAGCGCCGTGCCGAGGCCGAGAAGAAGGACGGGTGGACGTACCCGAGCGTGGACGACTTCCGCGCGGAGGACCGCGAGCCCGAGCCCAAGGTGCTGCTGGTGATCCGCGACGGATCGGGCGAGGTGATCCGGCGGCTGGAAGTGCCGCGGGAGGCGGGGCTGCACCGCGTGGCGTGGAACCTGCGGTACGCGTCGAGCTCGCCCGTCTCGCTGGGCACGCGCGGGCTGGACCCCTGGGACGTGGAGACGGACGGCACGCTCGTGCCGCCGGGCACGTACGGGGCCCAACTGGCGACGCTGGTGGACGGCGTGGAAACGCCGCTGGGCGAGCGTGTGGAGGTGACGGTGGTCGACGCGAACCTGTCGCCCCTTTCGGTGCGCGACGAGGCGCGCGACGACAAGTTCGACTTCGAGCGCAAGCTCGCGAACCTGCAGCGTGCGGTCGAGGGCGCGTCGTCGGTGGCGGGCGAGGTGCAGGGACGCCTGGAGCACCTGCTGAAGGGCGCGAAGATGACGCCCGGGCTCGACGGCGCGGTGCTCGCGCGCATCGAGGCGGTGCGACGGCGCGTGGCCGACGTGCAGGCGTCGCTGCGGGGCGATCCGACGCTGTCGCGCCGTGCCGAGCCCGAGCCGCCGTCGATCTCGTCGCGCGTGTCGGAGGCGGTCTCGTCGCTGCTGTTCACGACGCAGGCGCCGACGACGACGCAGCGCGAGCAGTACGCGCTCGCGTGCGACGAGTTCGAGCGGACGCTCGCGGACCTGCGCCGGCTGATCACCGAAGACCTGGCGGCGCTGGAGCGAGACATGGAGGCGGCGGGCGCGCCGTGGACGCCCGGGCGACTGCCGGAGTGGACGCGCTAGGCGGGGTCTCGCTGGCGGGGCAGCACGACGTCGAGCGAGATGAGCACGAGCATGAGGGCGGTGAGCGCGTTGAACACGCCGCCCCCGACGATGATGAGCCAGAAGGCGCCGGCGATCTCGCGCGCGCCGATCTGGCCGACGAAGTCCAGCAGCAGGCCCAGACCGGCCAGCGCGGTCAGGCCCCCGACGAGCCCGCGCGGCCAGCGGGTGAGGCAGAGCAGCGCGCCCACGCCGATGGCGATGATGCCCAGGCTCAGGGCGTGCGCGTGGATGGAGATCGCCAGGACCTTGGGGTCGACGGGCTTCACGTCGCGCGAGGTGGCCAGGGCCCGCACGTCGTCCCAGTAGTCGAGGGGGATGGTCTTCGCGATGGGGTGCTGCTCGGCGACGGAGCGGGCGTGGCACGAGAGGCAGTCGGCGCGGATGATCTCGGCGGGGGCCATGTCGCCCAGGTCGAGGTTGTCGTACTCGGTGCTGAGGCGCGGGTTGCCGCCGGCGGGGCGCTGGCCGTTGGCGTCCTTCTTGCCGAGCAGCCAGTCGAGCAGGGCGTCACGCCGCGCCGCGGGCTGGGTCTCGGGGTGGTTGCGTTCCAGTGCCTCGACGAGCGGCGCGCGGGTGCGCAGCCCGTGGTACGCGCCCTGGATGTCGTCGGGCGAGAGGCCCGGGCGTTCGTCGCGCTTCTCGTAGTGCCACTTGATATGGAGCGCCGAGGCGCCCAGGCCGATGGCCAGCACGAGGCAGGCGAAGACGACGCCCAGACGCGCGCCGGTGGGGAGACGACGGAGAACCGAGACGGGCATCTGGCTAGACCTCCCTCAGCAGCGCGGGGTCGATGTCGACGCGCGTGCCTTCCTTGACGGCGCGGGCGGCGTGGATGGCGACGATCGTGGCGCGGGCGCCCTCGCTGGCCGAGCAGCGCACCTCGGCCTTGTCGATGATCGACGCGAGGAAGTCGTTGAGGGCGTAGTAGTGGGGCGGGTAGGGAAGGCCGACGCCCTCCTTGAGTTTGCCCTGCTCGGCGAGCTTGGTGGCGCCGGCGATGAGCGTGATGCCCTCGTCGTTGTGGAACTGCTGACGGTTCGCGTAGACCTCCCAGCCCTGCGTGGGCGCGTCGGCCTCCTTGAACATCCAGGCATGCGACCACGCGAGCTTGATGGCGGCGTTGACGCCCGTGAAGGTCTCGTGCCGCCCGCCGAAGGAGTTCGCGCACGTCGCGTCGTAGTGGGCCTCGCGATCATCGTCCCACCGGAAGGTGCAGCGGATGGCGTCGTGGACCTCGCGCCCGTCCTGGTGCAGGCGGATCGACCCGTGCCCGCTGACGCTCGCGGGGTACGAGCCCCGGTACCAGTGCAGCACGTCGAACTGCTGCACGCCCCACTCGCCCGCGAGCCCAAGCGAGACCGAGGGATCGAGCCACCAGTCGCCCGGGCGCCCCCAGGGCGTCTTGTAGTGGTTCTGCGCGTACATCGACACCAGGTCTCGCACCGCGTCGGACCGGAAGAACGTCCGCGCGAGCTGGTACACCGGGTTCGAACGCCCCTCGCACCCGACGGCGAAGACCTTGCCCGAGCCCCGGGCGGCCTTGGCGATCGCCACGCAGTCCTCCACCGTGTGGGCGATCGGCGCCTCGCAGTACACGTGCTTGCCGGCGGCGATGCACGCCAACGCGATGTCCTTGTGCAGGTGCGTGGGCGTCGCGATGATCACCGCCTCGACCTCGGGGGCGTCGCGCAGCATCGCCGCGTGATCGGCGAAGACCCTGGCCCCCCGCGCGCGGCTGGCCTGGCTCTCGGCGTTGCGCTCCACCGTGTCGCACAGCGCCACGACCTTCGCGCCCGCGCCCAGGCGCTCCACCAGTTCGAGCAGCAGCCGGCGCCCCTGGCGCCCGCACCCGACGATGCCCACCCCGAGCGGCGCGCCGTGGGCGCGGACGGCGGCGGGGAGCGAGCCGGGCGTCAGGGCGACGAGTGCCGCCCCGGCGGCGGTGGCGAGGAACGTTCGGCGGTCGAACTGGCTCATGTGGAACCTCCGAGAGGCGGGGGAGTGGTGTGCGAATCGGCGGGCGCGTCCACGTCTATGCACCCGCGCGGGTCGTCGATGGTCCAGGCGCCGCGCGCGAGCACGGCGCTCGTCGTGGTGCTCGTCGTGGGGCCCGTCGCGGGCCCGTCGGACGCCGCGTCGAGGGTAGTCGGCCGCCGGGCGAGGACCAGCAGCGCCGTCGACCACGCGTCGGCGAGCGCGCCGCTTCGGGCGACGACGAGGGCGGCCCCGGCGGATTCGACGGGTACGCCCGATCGCGGGTCGATGACGTGTCCGACATCGCGACTCCCCACGTGCGCGACCCGCCCGCCCGGCTCGCTGACACCCAGGCACGCATCGCGCAGGCGCACGCCCAGGGTCGGCCCGGGCGCCCGCGGGCGCACGCGGACGTGCCAGGCCTGCAGCCCCGGGGGCGCCCCGATGGCGCCGACGGAACTGGTGCCGGCGTGGATGAGGGCCGCGGGAACGCCGGCGTCGCGGAGGATCGCCAGCGCGACGTCGATGGCGTGCCCCTTGGCGATCGCGCCCAGGTCGAGCTGCATGCCGGGTCGGGCGAGTCGTACGGAGCAGGACGCGGCGTCGAGATCGACGTGCGCAAAGCCGACGCGAGCGCGGGCCGCGTCGAGGGCGGCGTGGTCGGGGGGACAGTTCGGGGATTCGCCCCGCAGGCCCCAGAGGCGCATGAGCGGGCCGATGGTGGGATCGAACGCGCCGGCGCTCTCGGCCCAGACCCGGTGCGCCAGGGCGAGCAGGTCGAAGAGATCACCCGCGACGGCGATGGGCGCCGTGTGCGCCTCGCGGTTGATGCGCGAGAGGGTGCTGACGGGGTCGAACGCGGAGAGGCGGTCGTGGAGGGAGGCGATCTCGTCGAGCGCGCGGTCGCCGGCGGCGCGCAGCGTGGGCGCGTCGGTCCCGGCGAGGACGAGCTCGAAGCGGCAACCCATGGCGTACGCCGCGAGGCGCACGAGGTCGGGCGTGCTCAGGCGCGGGTGGCCTTCATGGTCTTGGGATCGAACGACCAGGACCCGCCCTCCCACATCGCGCGGGTGGCGAGGTCCACGCAGACCATGACCTTGGTGCCCTGCTCGATGTCGCTGAACGGCTGCTGGCGGGTGCGCATGCACGAGAGCCAGTTGACGCGGTGCTGGTCCTGCTCGTCGCCGACGTCGGGGCAGTTGATCGTGCGTTCCTCGACCTCGGCCTGCCAGGCGCGCTCGGGGCGGACGACGCAGTGCCGGCTGTTGAGGAAGATGTTGCCCTTCTGGCAGCGGATCATCTTCTCGAGCCCGGCCTCGTTGTTCGTGTTGCCCGCGACAATCATGGTGTGCCCGTTCTCGAACTGCACGGTCAGGTTCACCTGGTCGTGGTTCTCCATCTCCTTGTCGACATGGTGGGCGCCCATGGCGCTGACCCGAACCGGCCAGCCGCAGTTGTTCATCGCGGCGAAGAGCGGGGTCATCTCGTGCACGAGGAGGTCGCCCACGATGCCCGTCGAGCACTCGCGGTAGCGCCGCCAGCGGATGTAGACCTTGGGGTCCCAGGCGCGCTTGCCGATCGGGCGGCACCACTGCTCCCAGTCGAGGTTCACGCCCGGCTGCCACTTGTCGTCGATCCCGTAGTAGTTCCACTCGCCCTTGGGCGTGTTGCGGCAGTAGGAGCACTGGCTCCACAGGGCCGGCCCGAGCTCGCCGCTCTCGATGAGCTTCTTGGCCTCGAGGTACTTGGGCTGGGCGGCGTACTGCGTGCCGACCTGCATGATGAGCTCGGGGTTGGCCCGCACGACCTTGCGCAGGCGCAGCGCGTCGGCGAGGTTGAGCGTCATCGGCTTCTCGAGGTAGACGTCCTTGCCGGCGAGGAGCGCGTCGATGGCGTGGTCGGCGTGCCAGTGCTCGGGGCTGGCGATGAGCACGCCGTGGATGTCCTGGCGTGCCAAGAGCTGGCGGTAGTCGCGATAGGTCTCGACGCTGACGTCGGGGTATTCCTTCTGGCAGTGCGCCTGGGCTTTCTGCACGAAGAGGTCGTTGACGTCGGCGAGGGCGACGACGTGGACCTTCTCGCGGTTCTTCTTCATGATGTTGCAGAAGGCGTGCACGTGCCCGGTGCCCATGCCGCCGGTGCCGATGACGCCGATGCGGATCGTCTCGCCCTCGCTCAGCGGGACGCGGGGCTTGGCGGTGGGGGCGGGGGAGGTGGCGCCCGCGCTGGCGACGGGCTTGCCCTTGGTGGCGCACGCCGCGAGGGCGCCCGCGCCGGCGATGAGCGCCGCGGTGGAGAGGAACGAGCGCCGGGACTGCCCGTGCTCGGCGTGCGGGGCGGGTTCGTGCGTCATGGAGTGCGCTCCTGGAGGTCGTGCGAGGCGGAACGATCGGGGAAGGAACGCGCGAAGGACGCGCGCCCCGCGCAGGCTACCGGGTCGGGCCGGGCGGTTCAAGCCCTGTCTGCGGGGCCGCGCTCGCGGCACGCTCGCGGAACAGCGCGATGAAGACGAGCATGATGACGCCGGCGAAGACGCACGGCCACAGCCAGATGTCCTTCCAGGCCAGGACGGTCGCGCCGTCGGGCCCGTCGGTCGTGAAGTGCCCGACGAGGCGTCCGAACGCCTGCGCCCCGATGAACATGCCCAGGCCCTGCGTCACGAGCACGAGGAACCCCTGAGCCTGGCTGCGGATCCGGGGGTTGGCGGCCTTGTCCACGTAGATCATGCCGGTCACGAAGAAGAAGTCGTAGCAGATGCCGTGCAGCAGGATGCCGCCCAGGATCATCCACTCCACCCGCCCGTCCCACGCCCCGGCGAAGAGCCCGTAGCGCACGACCCAGGCGAGCATGCCGATCGCGAGCATCCACTTCACGCCCAGGCGCGCGAAGCACAGCGGCATCACCAGCATGAACAGGATCTCGGACATCTGCCCGAACGACATCGTGAACACCGCCGAGTCGTTCACGACCGCCCCGGCCGCCTCAACATAGTTCCGCGCGAAGGCGTAGTACCCCGCCAGCGGGATGCACAGCAGGAACGAGCACACCATGAAGACCGCGTAGTTGGGCTTGGCCAGGAGCGCGATCGAGTCGAGCCCAAGGATCTCGCGGACGCTGGGCTTGCTGCCCCGCGCGGGCGGGGGCGTGTGGGGCAGCGTGAACGAGTACAGCCCCAGCGCGATCGCCGCGACGCCGGCCAGGTAGAACTGCTCGGCGGCCTGGTCCTTTCCGGGCAGGAAGCTCACGGCGATGTTGCCGGCGATCCAGCCGATCGTGCCCCAGACACGCACGAGCGGGAACTGCTTCTCGCGGTTGGGCAGGTTGTGGAACGAGAGGCTGCTCGTCAGCCCCAGGGTGGGCATGAAGCACAGCATGTGTCCCAGCAGCACGAGCGTGTAGGGGTGGAAGAAGGCCGAGCCGTCGGTCTCGGGGTTGTACGCCTCGGCGACCGCCGGGGCGGCGAAGAGGATGCCCCCGCCCAGCAGCATCATCACGGCGAGCACGCGCTCGGTGGGGAAGTAGCGATCGGCGATGAGCCCGAGGAAGAACGGCGAGAGGATCGCGGCGATCGGGCCCACGGAGTACGCCGCCGGGATCAGCCCGCCCATGTCGGTGCGGTTCATGAACCCGGTCATCGAGACGTACCAGGCGCCCCAGACGAAGAACTGCAGGAACATCATGACGCTGAGGCGGGCGACGACGCCGACGCCGCCGGCGGCGTTCGGATTGCCCGTGTTCGAGTGATCCATCGAGGAGTCCCCCGTGCTGTCGAGCGCGGACGGGCGAATGCCGTCCGACGCGCGGCGTGGAAGCGGGCCAGTCTACAGACTTGCCCGCCCGAGGGGAAAGCGCGTCGCGCGGGCCTCGGGGCATCGCGCTGGCGCCGGGGACGTCGCCGGGCCCGCGCGCGGGGCGGGGGTACCATCCGCCCGTGATCACCCGCCGGCACGCGTTCTCGCTCATCGAACTGCTGGTCGTGATCGCGGTGATCGCCGTGCTCATCGGCATCCTGCTGCCCGCCCTCGGGCAGGCGCGCATGACCGCCCGGGCCACCGTGTGCGGGGCGCGGCTCCAGCAGATCGGCGTGGGGCTGACGGCCTACCTGAACGACTTCCCCGAGCGCCTGCCGCAGATGAAGGGGCCGCTGCCCGAAGGGGGAGAAAGCGTCATCGGCGCGCTCTTCGCGGGCAAGAAGGGGCAGTTGCCGTTCTACGCCATCGACGAGATCGGGGCGGCGCGGCGCCCGCTGAACGGGTATCTGTCCGAGCAGGCGTACGAGGACGAAAAGACGCCAGGCTCGGTGGACCTCGCGTGGGCACGGTCGCCGAGCGACAAGGGAGCGTCGAGCACGGGCGTGCCGATCCCCGGGTTCGAGCGGACGGACTCGATGTACGACCTGATCGGATGCTCGTACACGCTGAACGACCACACACTGGCGGGCGAGGAGCAGGCGACGCTGGTGCCGCTCGGGGGCGGGCGCATGCCGCCGGTGACCAACACGTCCAAGACGTGGGTGATCGGGACGCACTCGATTTACAACTATCAACAAGGGGGCGACCGCGGGATGCGCTGGTTCCATCCGAACCGGGTCGAAGCGGGGCTGCTGTTCGTCGACATGCACGTGCGGACGCGCGTGCCCGTGCCACCGGGCGTCGAGAACACGACGGCGGAGTACACGTTCCTGCCTTAGCTTGAGCCCAGTTTTCGGGCGCGGTCGGGGTCGCCGCTGAATGGCAGGGCCCCGCGAAGGCGGGGAACGCGCAAGTACACTGTCGAGAATCGGAAAGCGGTTCGGCTCTTCCGCAGATTCGGCAACGGTCGCTCGACTTCGCCTTGGAATCTCCGCTCCTGGGGAACGCAGCGTGCGCAGTGTCGCCCTGCGCGACGCTCACCCACCCCCCAGCGGGTTGTTGAAGTGGGCGCTCTGGATCGGCACCACGGCCTCCAGGATCTGCGTGAGCACCTCGGCCGGTGAGCCCATCGCGTCGACCTCGCTGATGAGGTCGGGGTCGTAGAACTCGAGCATCGGGCGCGTTTCGGCCTCGTACACCTCGAAACGCCGGCGGATGACATCGTCCTGGGCGTCGTCAACCCGGTTCTGCTTGAGGGCCCGCTTCTTCATGCGCTCGAAGAGCGCCTCGCGGTCTTTCGCGACGAGGTTGATGATGCGCAGGACGTTGATGTACTTGTAGAGCAGTTTCGCCTGGTTGACGGTGCGGGGCAGGCCGTCGAGCACGAGCAGGTCCTGGCTGGGCTTGAAGGTGCCGAGGATGACGTGGGCGTAGAGGTTCTGGCTCCAGATGCGGATGGTGACGTCGTCGGGGACGAGCTCGCCCCGCGAGGAGTATTGGTAGAACAGCTTGCCGATGTCGCTGGACATGTCGAGCGAGCGGAAGATCGCGCCGGTGGAGCAGTGAAAGAAGCCGGGGATCTTCGCGAGGATCTCGCCCTGGGTGCCCTTGCCCGAGCCGGGCGGGCCGAACAGCAGGATGGTCTGGTACGGTCCGGACACGGCGTTCCCCCGATCGGCGACGGTGGCGGGCGAAGGGCGTGAGTGTACCCAGACGCCGGTCAAAACGCAGCGCCGAACCGACGCGCGCGGATGGTCGCCGGGTTCTCGGGCGGGCGGGCGGCGGTGGCGGGCGGGTTAGGTGCGTCCGCGGGCCGCGGCACGGGCGCCGCGACGGGTGCCGGTGCTCGGTGCGCGCGTGCGGGCGGGCGGGGGCCCCTCGACGCGGACAGTCGAGGGCGGGGCGGGGTGCACGCCGTTGGGGGGCGCCGGGTCGGCGATCTTCTCACCGGTGATGGGGTTGTTGAAGTGTGCTTCCTGGATGGGCACGACCCACTCGAGGATGTGCTCGAGCACGCGGGCCGGAGATCCGGTGGCGTCGACCTCGCGGACGAGATCGGCGCGGTAGTACTCGAGGACGGGGAACGTTTCCTTCTCGTAGATCTGCCAACGCTTGCGGATGACGTCTTCCTTGGCGTCGTCGAAGCGGTTTTCCTTGAGGGCGCGCCGGTGGAGGCGCTGGACCATTTCCTCCTTGTTGGGGCAGACGAGGTGGATGACCTGGAGCACGTTGATGTGCTTCTCGAGGAGGCGCGCCTGGTTGACGTTGCGGGGGATGCCGTCGAGCACGAGCAGGTCGACGTTGGGCTTGTAGTCGCTGAGCACGGTGCGGGCGTGCATGTTCTGGTGCCACATCTTGACGGTGACGTCGTCGGGCACGAGAAGGCCCTTGGAGGAGTGCTGGACGAAGGTGCGGCCAAGGTCGCTGTTGATGTCGAGCGTGCGGAAGACCTCGCCGCAGGAGAGGTGGTAGAAGCCGGGGATCTGGCCGAGGATCTTGCCCTGCGTGCCCTTGCCCGCGCCGGGCGCCCCGAAGAGAAGAATGGACTGAAAGCGCGCCATGGGTGGACTCCGCGCGGCGATCGGTAGGCGAAAGGGGGCGAGCGATCGCGGCGAGGACTTTACGCCGCCTTCCGGTGCTGCTGCGTCGGCTCGGCGGGTTTGGCGGCGGGGGGCGCGGCCTTGGGGAGGGTTCGCCCGGCGCTGTCCGCGAGTTTGCGGAGGCGGTCGAACTGCTCCTGGCGGAGGCGGTTCACCTGCACGCGCAGGTCGTGCAGGTAGATGTCGTTGCGGGCAGCCGCGGCGACGCTGTGCAGGATGCCCACGACCGCCGCAAAGGCGATGATCGCGAGCACCACCCAGGCCGGACCCGAGAACTCCTCCATGCGGAAGTCATCGATCGGTGAACCCTGCGGCTTGAGTCCCGGTAGAATCGCCCGTGCATCGCGCGGAACCACGGATCATCGGGGCGGGCTGGGCAGGCTGGATCGCCTGCCTGTCGTGGCTTCTCGGACTCGCGGTCGCGGCGGCGCCGGCCCGTGGGCAGGACGGCGTGCCCACCGGCGCGGACCCGGGCGGCACCAACGCGCCCGCGCCGAGCGTCTTCGGAGACATCTCGATCGACCTCGCCGAGTTCGGCGTGGGGAACCTCTCGCGCCGGGGCGACTGGGCGGGCGTGCGCCTGCGGATCCGGGACAACGGATCCACGCAGCGCCAGGTGCTCATCCGCGTGGCCCTGACCGACCCCGACGGCGATTCGCCTTCGTACGAGATCGAGCGGACGCTGAACCCGGGCGTCGAGCAGTTGGAATGGGTGTACGTGCGGCTGCCGTTCCGCGAGGGCGTGTCGGAGGCGTTCGTCGTGACGGTGCACGAGGCCGAGGAGGACCTCGCCACGAAGGGATTCCGCGCCGGCACGCTGCTGGCGCGAACGGTGCTGCAGCCGGGCGTGAGCGGCAAGCCTGTGCTCGACCCGCGCGTGGGCGTCATGGGGCTGGTGGGTTCGAACCCGCTGGGCCTGGGCGTGTACAACGCGGAGGCGGACCAGGGTTCGGCGTACCACCCCCGCGGGCACGAGCGGATCGAACTGGCGCTGGTCGATTCCCCGTCGCGCCTGCCCGATCGCTGGATGGGGTTCGCCAGCCTGGACGCGCTCGTGTGGGGCAAGGGCGACCCGGCTGAGGTCCGGGGCGAACGCGCCCGCGCGGTGCGCGACTGGGTGACGCGGGGCGGGCACCTGGTGATCGTGCTCCCGCAGGTCGGCCAGACATGGACCAACGCGCAGAGCAACGACCTGCACGACATCATGCCGCTGGTGGCGGTGCAGCGCAACGAGAACGTCGATCTCGCGCCGTACCGCCCGCTGGTCAACGTGCGGCTGAACACGGGCGTGAACTGGCCCCGGTCGGGCGTGGTGCACACGTTCCGCCGGCTCGAGGACGCGCGCCTGAACGACGCGATGGAGATTCTCAACGGGCCCGACGGGCGGTGCGTGGCGGTGCGCCGGCTGGTGGGCGCGGGGGCCGTCACGCTGGTCGGGCTTGATCTCAACCAGACGTCGCTGTCGCAGGGCGGGCTGATCGACGCGGAGGTGTTCTGGCATCGGATTCTGGGCAAGCGCGGACGCCTGAAGGAAGAACTGCGCGATACCACGACGAGCGGCCCGGCGCCGCTGGCGCTGTCTCGCCAGCCCTGGGCGTACGACCAGGACATCGAGCGGCTCATCGCGCTGCGCGGGCGGGCGGCGGTGGGCGTGCTGGCGGGGTTCGTGGTGTTCGTGACGTACTGGCTCGTCGCGGGCCCGCTGGGCTTCGCCGCGCTGCGGGCCCGCGGGCACCAGCGTCACGCGTGGCTCGCGTTCCTCGGGGTCGGGCTGGCGTTCACGGGCCTGGCGTGGGGCGGGGCGACGCTGCTGCGGCCGGGGCGCGTGGAAGGGCGCCACGTGACGCTGCTGGACCACGTCTACGGGCAGCCGGTGCAGCGCGCGCGGATGTGGGCCAGCGTGCTCGTGCCCTGGTACGGGCAGGCGACCTTCGCCGTGCCCGGCGGGGTCGATGACGGGCGCAGCCTGACGGCGATTGCGCCGTGGGACGGGCCCGGCGACGAGACGTCATGGTCGGGGTTCACGGATCTTCGGTCGTACGTCATCCGCACGCGCAAGATGGACGAGGTGACGGTCCCGTCGCGTTCGACCTCGAAGCAGGTGCAGGTCGATTGGGCGGGCGGGCCGCGCTGGGAGATGCCGATCCCGGTGAGCGCCGACGGCGGGCCGGGGGTGCTCACGCTCGTGCCGGGCAGCGGGCCCGGGAGCGATCGCCCGGTGCTCGACGGGACGCTGGTGCACAAGTTGCCGGGCCCGTTGACGGACGTCACGCTGATCGTGGTGCGCGGGCAGGTGACGCTCCCGCGTCCCGTGTCGGGCAGCGGCGCGGTGCAGTCGGCCGTGCTGGCCTCGGCGTACGCGTACTCGGTGCGCGACTGGCCCGCGAACACGCCGCTGGACGTCGGGCTGCTCACCACGCCCCGCCAACGCCGCGAGGACGGCGGGAGCGAGGGGGCGCTGCTCGAGTCGTACCTCCGCGGGCTGCGGCCCTCCTTCTACGGGCAGCAGAGCTTCACCATGGTGCAGGAACGAGCGACGGACGTGGCGCGGGCGCCCGAACGCCTGACGGCGCTGGCGCTCTTCCCGCTGCTCCCGCCCCCGGAACTCGACAGCAACATGGCCCAGGACTACATCGCCGAGCGGCGCGCCACGCACGGCTGGGACCTGGCCCGCTGGTTCACGCAGCCCTGTGTCATCGTCATCGGGCACCTGGGTGGGGACGGAGACGGCCTCGCGCCGCCGGTGCCCCTGACCGTCAACGGGGAAGAAGCCCCGGTGCTGGGGCGGACGGTCGTCCGCTGGGTGTATCCTCTGCCTCCCTCGCCTCCGGGGTTTGCGGGGTCGGTGGAGGACGCGCCGGACGCAGGGCCGACGGCCCCACCCGTGGAATCGCCCGCCGACCCGCGCTGAGGCGTGCGGCCGGGCCGGAGACCTTGATCGTGCCGATGATCGAGACGATCAACCTGACGAAGCGATACGCGGAGCTTGTCGCGCTCAACAACCTCAACCTGACGATCAACGAGGGCGATTGCTTCGGGTTCATCGGCCCCAACGGGGCCGGCAAGACGACGACGATCAAGATCCTCGCGACGCTCCTCAAGCCCAGCAGCGGGCAGGCGAGCATCGCCGGGCTCACCATCGGCTATCAGAACCGCCAGATCCGCCCGCTCATCGGCTACGTGCCCGACTTCATGGGCGCGTACGAGGACATGGTCGTCACCGAGTACCTCGAGTTCTTCGCGGCGGCGTACGGCATCCACGGGCAGCAGCGGCGCAAGGTCGTCGCGGACGTCCTCGAACTGACCGACCTCACGTACAAGGCCACGGCCGAGGTGAACTCGCTCTCGCGCGGCATGCAGCAGCGCCTGAGCGTCGCGCGTGTGCTCCTGCACGACCCCAAGGTGCTGCTCATGGACGAGCCGGCCAGCGGGCTGGACCCCCGCGCCCGCATCGAGATGCGCGAGCTGCTCAAGGAACTGCGCCGGATGGGCAAGACCATCCTCATCTCGAGCCACATCCTGCCGGAGCTGGCCGAGCTGTGCAACGTCGTGGGCATCATCGAGCGCGGGCAGTTGCTCTTCAACGGCACGGTCGACGAGATCCTCCGGCGCGCCAAGCTCGGGCACGTGCTGCACGTGGGCGTCACCGAGCGCGTCGAGCAGGCGGCCCAGTTGCTCGCCAAGATCCAGGGCGTCAAGAAGGTCACCGTCGCGCCCGACGATCCGACCACCGTCAACGGGCGGGGCGGACGCGTCCTGCACCTGCAGTTCGACGACTCGCCCGGGCACGCCTTCAGCGACATCCCCAGCGTGCTGGTCAACAACGGCTTCCGCGTCACCAAGTTCGCCGAGGAGCCGGTCAACCTCGAGACGGCGTTCATGCGCCTGACCAAGGGGCTGGTGCAGTAAGGCGATGAGAATCCTGCCGGCAGATCGCCGCACGACGCTGAGCTCACGAGGAGCGCGTGAGACGTCGCACGTGGTGATCGCAACACCGATGACCGTCGTTCCCGCGCGGGTGGCTCTTCGGTTCGGACCGCGCGAGGCGTGAAGGTGCGAAGCGCCGCACGGCCAGGGTGTCGGGAAGTGCTCGGGGGAGTCCGGGCCCGATAATCGCCTCGACGGCGCGCGACTGCCGGCCTCGCGGGACGCGCGCACCCTGGGCGCGCGTCGGCGTGTTCTCGGGCCCGGCATTGTTCGCCGAGCGCGAAGAAGCGGTCGAGCGGGACCGGCGGACATTGCCATGCCGACGCCCTTCGGTAGACTCCTCCCTTCGTGCGAGGTCGCAGGCCGAGGGAGTGAGCAATGAACATGTGGTCTACCGCGTCCGTCGTCTTCGTCGTCGGTCTGGCCGGGCATGCCTCGGCTTCGATCACCCCCATCAACTGGTGGACGTTCGACGAGGTCGGGTCGTCCGTGGCGCTGGACAGCGCCGGCACCGCCCCGGGCGCCCTCGCTGGCGCGAGCGCGATGATCGCTGGCGGCGTCGCGGGTGGCGCTCTGGACGTGCGTTCCGGAGGCTGGGCAAACATGGGAGACGTGCTGCCGCTGACGGGCACGAACTTCAGCATGTCGGTCTGGATTCAGACGACCGTGGCAGACGGCACGTCGACGGCCATCGTCACTCGCCACAACACCGGCACGTTCAACGGGCACATGATGCGTCTCAACCAGGACGGCGCCGGCTACGGCCTGCCGGGGCGGGCGAGCTATTATCAGTCGAACTCGCCCGCGCAGACCGCGGTCGGAACCTCGACCGTGACCGACGGCGCCTGGCATCACCTGCTCGCCACGTACGACATCAGCGGCAACCTCTCTCTCTACGTGGACGGCCTTCTCGAGGCCAGCATCGGCTCCACGCCGATCCTCGGCAACGATGCGCCGTTTGTCGTCGGCGGCGCGTTCTTCACACCGAGCGGTGCGATCGTCAACACCTTCAACGGCCTTGTCGACGATCTCCAGGTCTATGACCGCGTGCTCGCGGCAGACGAGATCGTGTTCCTTGCGCAGAACCCGGGCAGCGCCGTCCCGGCCCCGGGCATCACCGGGACCGTGCTCGTCGCGGGGCTTCTGGCGTCGCGCCGTCGGCGCTCCTGAGCCGCGCCGACGCAGCACGCGTCCGTTCGCGTCGCCCGCCCGCGGAATGACAGCTTTGACCCTCCGGGCCCGCCTTGGCCAAAAGGCCTTGGCGGTGTGGTCGCTGCGCCGGCGCGAGGGAAGCAGACGGGTCCCCCGGGTGCCCCAGGGCTGCTCCTGCGCAGAACTCCGATCCTGCGGATAAAGTCATCGCAACCTGGAGATCCGTTTCATGAACACGCAGTCGGGTGTGTCGGTGACCGTGCCGGTGGGTGTCCTTTCGATGGTTGTGTTCTCGATCTTCGCCGGGTGCGCCGCGCAGCGAGCCAGCGGCCCGGTGACGATCGCCCCCGGCGCGGTCGGCGAGCCCCCGCCCCCGACGCGGGTCGAGCCCGTGACGGACACGGTGCACGGCGTGCAGCTCACCGACAACTTCCGCTGGCTCGAGGGGAACAACTCCAACCCCGCCGCCATGGGCACGATGACCGACGAGGTCGCGGCGTGGACCGACGCGCAGAACGCCTACACGCGGGCCTTCCTCGACGGGCTGCCCGGGCGCGAGGCGATCGAGGCGGAACTTCGCCCGCTGATGGAAGTGGGGTCGGTCTCGGCCCCCGGCATGCGCGGCAACCGCTACTTCTACGCCAAGCGCGAGGGGAATCAGAACCAGCCGGTGTTCTACTGGCGCGAGGGGTACAAGGGCGAGCCGCGCGTGCTCGTGGATCCCGCGCAGCTCGACGCGACCGGCCTCACCACCGTGACGTACGTCATCCCGAGCCACGACGGGCGTCTGGCGGCCGTGGGGACCTACCGCTCGGGCGATGAGAACACGACGGTCTCGCTGATGGACGTGGACACCGGGCGGATGCTCGGGGACGTCATCCCGGGCAAGGTGTCGGGCGTCGATTGGCTGCCGGACGGCTCGGGGTTTGTCTACCGCAACCTCAAGGACATCGCGAATCCGTACTCCGGGCAGATCATGTTCCACCAGGTCGGCTCGCCGGTGTCGAGCGATCGCCTGATCTTCCGGCAGTACCTGCCGGAAGAGGACCAGAAGCTGGCGACGACGTACGGGCCGTACTCGTCGCTGAGCGACGACGGTCGCTGGCTGTCGATCAGCTACGCCACGGACACGCGGAACAACGACCTGTGGGTGGTGGATTTCCCGCGCTGGATGCGGACGGGCGAGCTGTTCGCCGAGTTCCTGAGCGTGGGTGATCAGGCGCAGAGCAACGGCGTGGCGGTGGGCGACACGTACTACATGTTCACGACGATCGACGCGCCCAACGGGCGGATCGTGAAGGTCGACCTGAACAACTCCGATCGCGCGAACTGGCGCACGCTGGTGCCGACGCGCGACGACGCGGTGATCCAGGGCTTCGACGTCGCGGGCAACGTGCTGGCGGTGACGTACCTCAAGAACGCGTCGAGCACGATCGAGCTGTTCGATCTCGACGGCGGGTCGAAGGGCAGCCTGCGTCTGCCGGGCATCGGCTCGGCGGGGCTCTCGACCCACCTCGACCGCACCGAGGCGTTCCTGTCGTTCACGAGCTTCAACTACCCGAGCACGGTCTTCCGCGTCGACCTGGCCAGCCCGAACGCCGCCCCGGAGCTGTGGGAGCGCCCCGCCGTGCCGGTGGACCCGGAGTCGGTGCGCGTGGAGCAGGTGTGGTACCCGTCGAAGGACGGGACCAAGGTCAGCATGTTCATCATCTCGAAGAAGGGGACGAAGCGCAACGCCGACAACCCGACGATCCTGTACGGCTACGGCGGGTTCAACGTGTCGATCACGCCGTCGTTCTCGGCCAGCCTGTTCCAGTGGCTGAACGCGGGCGGGGTGTACGCCGTCGCCAACCTGCGGGGCGGGGGCGAGTACGGCGAGAAGTGGCACCACGCCGGGCGCCTGGAGAACAAGCAGAACGTGTTCGACGACTTCGCGTCCGCCGCGGAGTACCTGATCCGCGAGAACTACACGCGCCCCGAGCGCCTGGCGATCCGCGGGGGCTCCAACGGCGGGCTGCTGACCGGCACGCTCGTCACGCAGCGTCCCGAGCTGTTCGCCGCGGCCCTGGTGTACGTGCCCCTGCTCGACATGATCCGGTTCCAGGACTTCCTGATGGCGAAGTACTGGGTGCCCGAGTACGGGAGCGCGGCGGACCCGACGCAGTTCGAGTACATCCTGAAGTACTCGCCCTACCAGAACATCCGCCCGGGGATCAAGTACCCGGCGGTGCTGGTGACGGCGGGCGAGAACGACGCGCGCGTGCACCCGATGCACGCGCGCAAGTACGCCGCCGCGCTGCGGGCGGCGACCGCCAGCGACCCGATCGAGCGTCCCGTGCTGCTGTGGGTCGACCGCGAGGCCGGGCACGGGCAGGGCAAGCCGCTGAACCTGCGGATCCGCGAGGTCGCGGACGAGCGCATCTTCCTGATGCGTCAGTTGGGGATGCTCACGGGGAACGGACGCTGAGCGCCTAGCCCAGCAGCGAGAGGGCGCTCTGCGGCGCCTGGTTCGCCAGCGAGAGGACGTTGATCGTCGAACTCACGAGGATCTGCGATCGCGTGAGCGTGGCGGTCTCGGTGGCGAAATCGGCGTCGCGGATGACGGACTGCGCGGCGGCGGTGTTCTCGGACACCGAGTTCAGGCTGCGCACCGTCGCGCCCAGCACGTTGCGCTGGAAGTTGCCCAGGCGCCCGCGGAGGTCGGAGACCTGGCGGATCGACGTCGAGATGACCTTCTGCGCCGCGACCAGGTCGCCGTCGACGCCGTTGCGCGGGGCGCCGGAGGCCAGCGAGTTCAGGTAGCCGACCGACGAGTTGCCCAGCGAGTTGACGCCGACATCGGGGATCGAGATCGACACGCGCCCGCCGATGTCGACGCGGCTGGCGATCTGGAACTGCGCGCCCCCGCCCGCGATGGTGAACGATGGGCCGCTCCCCCCGACCGAGCCCAGCGCCTGCGCCGTCGAGGCGTTGAGCTCGACGTCGAGGTCGAGCGTGTCGGACCGGACGGAGACGCTCTTGCCACGGGCCGTCGCCTGGATCCCGTTGACGGTGGCGCGGATGTCCTGGCCGGCGTCGCGGACGGCGTTGGTGGCGTTGGTGAAGGTGCTGGCGATGGTGGTGTTGTTCGAGTTGAACGCCGACGCGAGGCGGTTGTAGATGCCGCGCGCGGGCGTGCCCGAGTCGCCGTTGCTGGTGCTGTTGATGCCCCCGGCGTTCACGACGCGGACCGAGACGAACTCGTTCGACCCGTACTCCTTGGACCGCAGCAGCACCCCCGTGCCCGAGACGACGGCCTCGACGCCCGTGACGTCGGTGAACGTGTTGATCGTGTCGCGGATGCGTGCCAGGCTGGTGCCCGAACTGAACGAGAGTTCGCGCGAGCCCAGGCTGCCGGCGACGTCGAGCACGAGCGCGCTGCCCGCGCTCAGGTCCAGCCCCGATCCGCCGGCGGATAGGAAGAGGCCCCCCTGCTGCGCGGACGCCGTCACCAGCATGTTCACGTCGAGGCTCGCCCCGTCGTAGCGGGCCCCGCCCACGCGCACGTCGGCGATCCCGCCGGCGATCGAGGTGAGCTGGAAGTCGAAGTTGCCGTTCAGGAGCTTGATGCCCTGGAAGTTCGTGCTCGACGCGAGGCGGTCGATCGTCTGGAGGATCGAATCGATCTGGAGCTGCCCGGCGTTGCGTTCCTCGTCGGACAGCCCGGCCCGCGAGGCCAGCGACGCCACGACCCCCTGCACCTCGATCAGCAGCGACGAAATCTCCTGCAGCCCGCCCTCGGCGATGTTCACCATCTGGTCAGCGCGGTCGATGTTCCGGATCGCCTCGTTGATCCCGCGCTGCTCGACGCGCAGGCTCTCGGACGCGATCAGCCCGGCGGGATCGTCCACGCCGCGGTTGATCCGCAGCCCGGTGCTCAGCCGCTCGAGCGACGTGTTCAGCGCCCGGTTGTTCGTCCCGAGCACACGCTGCGCCAGCAGCGACTGCACGTTCGTGTTGATGCGTCCCATATCGGCCTCACGACTTCGGGGAGGATTCGGTCACCCGGCCCGACTATCGGGGCTCCACGTCTGACGGTTGACACGGCGGTGCGGCGCAGACCAGTCATTCCGGCCAGGCCGATCGTCCTGCGCCGGGTGCGCCGCGTGTGCGGGCAGGGGCGAGAACTACACTCTCCCCGGTTCAGGAGGTCCGCGCGCATGCCTCTGTACGAGTACGTCCACACCGAGCCCGGCAAGCCGCCCGTCGTCATCGAGCTGCTCCGCAGCGTCGCCCAGGCCGACGATCCGGTCCCCGATCCCGAGGGGCGCGGACGCGTGTTCACGCGTCGGCTGTCCGTGTTCGCCGCGGCCGGGGGCTCGCACGTCCACACCTCGTCGTGCGCGTGCGGGAAGGCGCCCGGCTCGTGCGGGCGCGGGTGAGCGAACGAGTCGCTGCTCAGCCCTTTGACGCGATCACCGCGCGGCGAGACATGTCGGAGACCCAGGTCCCGCCGGGCGCCTCGATCGTGACGGCGAACGCCGCCGCCCCTTGCACGGCGATGCCCGGCGTGATCGGCACGACCTGCGGCCCGCCCGCGCCGTCGAAGACCCCGCCGCTGATGCGTTGTCCCATGCCGCGGGAATCGACGATCCAGAGCTGGTACTGCGCGCCCGGAAGCGGGGGTAGGCGGTCGAAGATCATGTAGCCGCGCTGGAGCGACTCGCTCCAAACGACCCGCCCCGTGGCGGCGGGGCATTCGGAAGTCACCTCGCCGTCGGACCAGGGGCTCCAGGGCAGCGTGATGGCGTCGGACGCGCTCGCGAGCTGCGCCACGATGTCGGGCGAGGGTGCCGCGGGGGTCATCGCGGGCCGCGTAAGCCACGCCACGGATGCGATGACGATCGCCGCCGCCGCGACCCACGGGAACAACTTGAGCGTGCGGGCGGTGTCGGGCGCCCGCGCGGGCGTGGGGAACGGGATGGGACCCGGGCGCACCGCGGCGCAGTACGCGTCGCCCTTGGCGATCAGGCGTGCCAGCACGTCCGGCGGCATGCCGACCATGTCGTCGCGCCGCAGGTACGCCAGTTCGAGCGACGCCGCGGCGAGGTCGAGGTCGTCGGGCGGGGGGCGCAGCCCGAGCCGGCGGCAGTGCCCATCCAGCTCGGCCTGTTCGGCTGGCGAGAGGCCCGCCCCGGCGCGCTCGGCGAGGAGGTCTTGCACGCGCTCATCGGATGGAATCCGCGAGGCGTTCATGCGCTCGCCCCCCCGGGCGGCGGCTCCACGCCCAACATCTCGCGAAGGCGCATCAGCCCGCGCCGGGCGTGCGTCTTCACCGTGCCCAGCGGGAGCCCGGTCGTGCGCGAGATCAACTCGTGCGAGAGCCCTTCGTACACAGATAGACGAAGCACGCGTTGCTGCTCCGGGCTCAGGCTCTCGAGCGCCCGGGCGGCGGTGGCGGCCTCTTCCCCCAGTTCGGGCAGCGGCGCGGGGCGTGCTTCGATCGACGGTTCATCGCCGATCGCCTGCGTCGCCGGACGCCTTCCGGCGCGCCGGCGCCGGTCGATGAGGCGGCGACGCGCGATCGTGGCGATGAACGCCGTCTCCGACGCGATGGTCGGGTCGTACCGAGAACCACTCCGCCAGATCTCGGCGAAGATCTCCTGGACGGCCTCTTCGATGTCAGACTCGGGGATGCCCGCGCGACGCGCGAGCGTCCACACGAGCCCGCCGTACCGCGAGATGCACTCGCGGACGGCCTGGTTATCGCCCTCGCACACTCGATGGAGAAGAAGGTCCGGCACGGGTGATGCCCGGCGCGGCGCGGCGCGGTTCATGCGCGGCGCCGTGGGGCGGACCGGATGATACTCCCCGATTCCCCACCTCGTCGCACGCGTGTCGCGCATTGTCGCTTCCGCAGTGCCCACCCGCCCTCCACACCCGGCGTCCGCCGGGGCTCGACCCCCGCAAAGACACCCGGTGCGCGGCAGCGCACCGGGTGCGGATGAACGCTGTTTACTTCGGCAGGAGCACCGTGTCGATGACGTGGATCACCCCGTTCGAGGCGTCGATGTCCGTCGCGGTGACGGTCGCGCCGCTCACAGTGACCTTGCCGCCCGCCGACTTGCTGACCAGCTCGGGGCCCGCCAGCGTCGAGCCGGTCCAGCCCTTGGCGACCTCGGGCGAGAAGACGCGGCCCTGCACAACGTGGTACGTCAGGATCTTCTTGAGCGTCTCGGCGCTCTCCGGCTTGGCCAGCTCAGCGAGCTTGGCCGGGCCGAGCTTGGCGAAGGCCTCGTCCGTGGGGGCGAAGACCGTGAAGGGCCCGGCGCCGTTCAGGGCGCCCACCAGCCCGGTCTTCTCCAGCAGCGACGCGAGCGTCTTGAAGTTGCCGTTCTTGACCGCCGTCTGCACGACCGTGTCGGTCGAGGGCATGATCACCGTGTCGATCACGTGGATGACGCCGTTGGTCGCGCCCACGTCGGCGGCGGTGACCGTCGCCCCGTCGACGGTGACCTTCCCGTCCTTGGCCACCAGGTCCACGCGCTGCCCGTTCACCGTGCCGGCGGCGCCGGTCTTGACGTCCTTGGCCATGACCTTGCCCGGCACCACGTGGTACGTGAGGATCGAGGTCAGCAGCGCTTTGTTCTCCGGCTTCAGCAGCGACTCACGCGTCGCGGCGGGGATCTTCGCGAACGCCTCGTCGGTCGGGGCGAACACGGTGAACGGGCCCGGGCCCTTCAGCGTGTCGACCAGGCCCGCCGCCTTCACGAGGGCCACGAGCGTGTTGAACTTCCCGGCGCCGACCGCCGTGTCCACGATGTCCCCCGCCTGCTCGTGCGAGGCCATCACGATGTTCGCCCCGGGGGCCTCCGCCGTCGAACCCCCGCACTGCGCGAACGCCAGCGAGGGAAGGGCGACGAGAGAAAACGCGATTCCGCACACGTTCACACGGTTCATGCTGCACCTTTCCGGATAGGCGGGGCATCCGGGCGCGGACGCCTCCCGCCGTGGTCTTCGGGGTTTCGTCGCGGCGACGCGCCGCGGCCCCCGACGCCGAGCATTTCGAGCACCCCTCCCGCCCGGATTCAATCGGCGACGTCACCGCCAAATACAACACCCCGGGCGTCAGAGCCCCGGGGTGCTGAATGAACCGTGTCGTATCCGCCGGCGATTGGTCGTTCCGACGGTGATTACCGCAGGATCACGACCTCGACGCGCCGGCTGGCGGCCTTGGTCGCCTTCGGGCTCGCCGAGCCCATGCCCACCGACGAGATCCGCGAACTCGACACGCCCTTGCGGATCAGGTAATCCCGCACCGCGTCGGCCCGCGCCTGGCTCAGCGCCTCGTTCGAACCCCACTTGCTCTTGCGGATCGGGTCGGTGTCCGTGTACCCCTCGACGCGAACATCCGCATCCCCGTACTGACGCTGGATGTCCGCCGCGATCCGGTCCAGCTGGCTCCGCGCCGACGACTTGATCGTCACCTGCCCGGAATCAAACAGCACGTCGCCGCTGATCGTCGCGCGTCCGCTGCGGTCGAACGACCCGCCCCCGTCGCTCGTGCGCGACGAGCGCCCCGACGCGGGGCGTTCCCACCCCGTGTCGACCGGCGGCGGCGCCGCCGTCGCGGCGGCCAGGCGACCCTCCAGGTCCGCGATCCGCGTGTTGCGCTCGCCGAGCTGCGCTTCCAGGGCCGCGTTCTTCTCCCGGAGTTCCGCGGCCTCCTGCTGCGCAAGCTCGATCTGCTTGCCCGACTTGTTGCACCCACCGAGCAGCACGGCGCCACCCAGCAGCAGCAGCGACGTCACGATCCCTCCGCGCCGAATCATGTTCGATCCTTCCATTTTCTGGTGGCCCCGCCGCGCCTCCGGCTCCCGCGCCGGCCGCCGCGTGCGACTTCGTCCGGGCGAACCCCGCCGCCTCGGACGCGCGAAGGGTATCGACGATCCGTGCGCGCCCGGCGTAAAAACGGCGCGCAATTGACAACGTTCCGCCCGCTCACTCGCCACGCCTCCCCGCTACGGGATCGTCAGCGCCGGCCTTGCCGGCGACAGCAGCGCCACCGCCTGGCTGACCCACGGCTTCGCGAACCAGATCAGCACGGTCGCGATGGCCAGGTACGGCCCGAACGGCATGTGCCGCTGGAACACGCCGGAGAACACCCGCCCCAGGATCGCCCACGCCAGCCCGACGAACGCCGCCCCGAACAGCCCCAGCACCGAGTCGATCCACCCGACGCACGCGCCGACCGCCGCCATCAGGTGCACGTCGCCCAGCCCCATCGCCTCTTTCCCGAACGCCAGGCTGCCGAACAGGCGCATCGCCCACACCGCCCCGCCCCCGACGAGGTACCCCAGGCACACCCCGGCGAGCACCGTCACCCACAGCGGCGCCTGCACGCTCGGACGCTCCACGAACTCCACCGGGTCGAACGCCCAGGGGCCCGCCAGCCGGTACGCCAGCAGCGACCCGGCCAACGCCAGCGCGACGATCGGTCCCAGGAAGACCAACTCGCGGATCATCTCACGGCGCGCGTGCGGGTAGCGGGTCCACATCTCCGGGCTGTCGGCCGGCACGGGCTCGCCGCCGGTCGGCGCCCCATCCGGGCCCGGCGCCGGCACGCCGGCGTCCGGTGTCGCCCCGGCGCCCTCCGCCGCCGCCGCCTTGCCCTCGGCCTCGGCGGCTTTCACCCAGTCGTCGTAGTCCGCGAACGACCGCTTGATCACGCCCGTAGCGAGCAGCACGTTCGACACCACGACCCCGATCGCCCCGCCGAACGCCGCCCCGATCAGCCGCCAGCTCTCGGCGGACGGCGTGGGGATCGTCCATGTCCAGCCGGGCGAGGTTCGCGGGAGCGTGCCCCGCCCGCCGTACTCGATCCACAGCGCGTGCCCGCCATGGGCCAGCAATCCCAGCACCACGGGAAACACCATGAGCGACATGGGGATGTGAAAGGTCCGGGCGTCGATCAGCGTCACCGCGATCAGGCACGAGAACAGCCCGACGACGACGACGAAACTCGGCCACGTCGCGACGAACCCCGAATCGCCCCATGTCGGCCCCAGCACCCCGACCGGCACGCCCAGGAACCGCCCCTGCTCGGCGTACAACGCCAGGAACACGAGCATCCACAGGCACGCCGTGAACGTCTCGACGATCGGGTACTCGGGCGAGATGGGCGAGCGGCAGAAGCGGCACTTCCCGCGCAGCATCAGCCAGCCGAAGATCGGGATGTTCTCGCGCCACGTCAGCTTGGTCTCGCAGTTGGGGCAGCGGGACGTCGGAGCGACCACGTCGAGCCCCAGCGGCAGGCGGTACACCAGCACGTTGACGAGCGACCCCACGCAGGCCCCGAACGCGCCCACCCACAACGCCGTCACGATCGGCGCCACCCACAAGATCCACTCCGAAGCCCCCAGCGTCGCGTGGGTCATGCCCCGCCCTCGGCGCCCGGCGCGGGCGGGCTGTCGAGGCCGGCCGCCTCGCGCGACACCTGCTCGACCCGCTGCTCGGCCCGCGCCAGGATCTCGCGGCATCGCTGCCCCAGCGCCACGCCCTCCTCGTACAGGCGGATGGACTCTTCCAGCCCGGCCTCGCCGGATTCGATACGGCGCACGATGTCCTCCAGGCGAGCGATCGCCTGTTCGTACGTGGGCGCGGGGGCGCCGCTGCCCTCGGGCTCTGACGCCGCGCCCGGACCGGATTTCTTCGGGGGTGCCACGACGCGCCCAGCGTAGCGCCCGCCTACGGCGCGGGATCGGACAGGGGGGCGCTCTCGAACAGCCCGGGGCCGTCTGTCGGAGACGCCTTTCGCCCGCGACGCGAACGCCGGGGCGCGGCGGGCGCCGGCGCCATCGGCGGCGGGGCCGACGCGTCCAGCACCACCGACCGCACCACGCCCTGCGCCACCCGGGTGAGCAGCGGGGCGCCCATCTGCACGTCCGACGGCGCCCGCACCACGCGCCCGTCGCCGGTCATGGTCACGGAGTACCCGCGCTCCAGCACGCGGAGCGGGCCGACGCCCTCCAGGTGCCGGCTCGTGCGGTCGAGCGTGTCGGCGGCGCGCTCGAGCCGGCGGTCGATCGCGTCCTCGAGCAGGCCCAGCGTGCGCTCGCAGTTCGCCCGGGCGAGCGCCTCGCGGGCGGCCCCGCCGAGCGCACGCAGGGCGGCGTCGACGCGGGCGAGCGCCCGGGCCTGGGTCGCCGCGGGGGAACGGCGGGCGAGGCGGGCGCCCAGATCATCGAGGCGCGCCGCCCGGCGCAGCAGCCCCGCGCGGGCTCCGGTGCCGAGCGACTGCGCCGCGTGGCGCACGCGCGTCCGCTCGTTGGAGAGCACGCGCCCCGCGAGCAGCGTCAGGCGCGAAGAGATCGCCCGCACCTCGCGCCCGAGCGCCCCCGCGTCGGGCGTCAGGCGCATCGCCGCCTGCGTGGGCGTGGCGGCGCGCTCGTCGGCGACGAGTTCGGCGAGCGTCGTGTCGGTCTCGTGCCCGATCGCCGCGACAACCGGGATCGGGCACTTCACGATCGCGTCCGCGACCACGCGCTCGTTGAACGCCCAGAGGTCATCCGGCGAGCCCCCGCCCCGCGTCACCAGCAGGGCATCGAGCCCGAGTCGCACCGCCTCGCGTCCGAGGTAATCGATCGCGCGGGCCGCCTCTGGCGCCGCCCGCTCGCCCTGCACCCGGATGTCGAGCACCAGCACCTCGACGCCCGCGCACCGCCGGCGCATGGTGACGAGCACGTCCTGCAAGGCGGCCCCGGTCGCGCTGGTCACGATGCCCACCCGCCGCGGCATGATCGGCAGCGCGCGCTTGCGGGATGGGTCGAGCCAGCCCAGCGCGCGGGCCTCGTCCACGAGCGCCCGGAAGGCCACCTCGCGGGCGCCCGCGCCGACGGGCTCCAACTTCTCGACCAGCAGCGTGACCTTGCCCGCGGGGGCGTAGAAGTCCACCCGGCCTGTCGCGACCACTTGCGTTCCGGTCGCGGGCGTGAAGCCCGCCCGGCGAGACGCCGACGCGAACATCACGCAGTTGATGAGCCCCTCGGCGTCCTTGAGCGCGAAGTACCAGTGCGTGCGATCCGAGAACCCGCTGACCTCGCCCGCGACGCGCACCGAGGCCGGGAAACCGGCGTCGAGCGCGCCCTTCACGCGCGCGCACAACTGCGAGACGGTGAGCGGCGGAGACACGCCCGCCGGCGCCGGCGCGGGCTGCGGCGCGGGCGTTGCGGGCCCCTGCATCTTCGCGGGATCGAACGGCAGTCGGGACACCGCCCGATGCTAGGGCGAGGCTACCGCGCGTCGGCCACGCCGCCCGTGCGCACCACGGTCGTCGCGACGCGCATCGCGCCCAGACGGTGCAGGGCCTTGCGCACCTGCTCGGCGTTCACTTCCATCCGCGAGCGGAAGCGGACCGCGTCTTCCGGCACGGGGATGATGAAGTGCGGGCGGATCTCGCGCGGCTGCGTCACGTGACCCTCGGCGTGCGACAGGTCGTTCACGAACGTCCGCACGCCCCCGGTGTAGCCCTGCTCCTTCAGCCACTGCTGACGGGCGGCCTCGTGCATCGGGAACGACTCGTCGTTCCAGCGCTGCCACGGGCTGATGCCGATCGTCAGTTCGCCGACCCGGGCGTACACCGTCTGGCCGTCGTCGTGCGCGCCGTACGCGGCGGCCCCGGGCGTCTCGCACGTGTCGTGCCCGGCGTGATCGCTCTCCCACACGCGCCCGTTGATCTCCGGCACGATCGGGCACCCGGCGATGTTCCGCGTGCCCTGGTAGCGGTTCAGGTACCCGGGCTGCACGGGCTGCATGGCGTGGACGGCGGCGGCGATGGCGAGCACTTCGAGCATGGCGTTCCCCCGGAGGTGGAGGGGCCCCGACACGCAGCGGCGGCCCCGTACCACCATGACACGCCCTCCACGCGGTGCAAGCCGCACACACGGAATAACCCGCCCCGCGCCGCGCAACTCGCGCGCGGGCGCGGAGTATGGGACGTGCACGCGGACGCGCGGGCGCGGGGGGCGCCAAGCGGGCGGCGCACGGGCTAGCATGAGGGACGCACGAATACCGAACATTTTCCGGATACCACCGCGCATGACCACCGCCAAGATTGAGTTGCCTCCCATCCAGTTGCCCGAGTTCGGCGAGTTGCCGCCGCGCGAGGGCGATCGCGTGATCCAGTTCCGCGAAGCGCTGCGCGAGGCGCTGAGCGAGGAGATGCGGCGTGACCCGCGCATGTTCCTGATGGGCGAAGAGGTCGCGCAGTACAACGGCGCGTACAAGGTGAGCCAGGGGATGCTCGACGAGTTCGGGCCCCTGCGGATCATCGATGCGCCCATCAGCGAGAACGGCTTCGCGGGGCTGGCGGTGGGGGCCGCCATGTACGGGCTCAAGCCCGTGATCGAGTTCATGTCGTGGTCGTTCTCGCTCGTCGCGGCGGACCAGATCCTGAACAACGTGCCGAAGATGCTGTACATGAGCGGCGGGCAGTGGGGCTGCCCGGTCGTCTTCCGCGGGAACGACGGCGCGGGCGGGCAGTTGGGCTCCACGCACTCCTGGTGCGTCGAGGGGCTCTACAGCAACGTGCCGGGCGTCAAGATCGTCATCCCCAGCAACCCCTACGACGCCAAGGGCCTGCTCAAGACCGCCCTGCGCGAGATGGACCCGGTCTTCTTCCTCGAGAGCGAGCGCATGCTCGGCGACAAGGCCCACGTCCCCGCCGAGGAGTACTACATCCCCTTCGGCCAGGCGCGCCTGGCGCGCGAGGGCGAGCACTGCACCCTGGTCTCGTTCGGGCGCCCGGTGCACTTCTGCATGGAGGCCGCCGAGGAACTCGCGAAGGACGGCATCGAAGCCGACGTTCTCGACATGCGCACCATCCGGCCGCTCGACATCGACTCGATCATCGCCAGCGTCAAGAAGACCGGGCGCATCGTCGTCGTTGATCAGTCGTGGCCCTTCGCCAGCGTCGCCAGCGAGGTCGTGACCCAGGTCTGCGAACGCTGCTTCGACTGGCTCGACCACCCGCCCGTCCGCGTCAACACCGAGGACGTGCCCACGCCCTACGCCAAGAACCTCGAATACGCCTACCTGCCGAACAAGGACAAGATCATGGCGGCGGTGCGCCGCGTGGTCGGGTGATCGGCCCGGGGGCTTGACGAGGCGTGTATCCTCTGTGCCGGCAGAGACTTTCGCAGCCAGGGAGACCTTCCGCCATGCGCCGAGCGTTCCTGTTCGCCACCGTTGTGTGCTCCGCGAGCGCCGCGGCGCAAGGCCCCCACGCGATCGAAGCGCCCAGTTGGGGCGCCGAACGGCGCACCATCCTCGTGACCGGCTACTGGCCCCCGACCAACGAGATGCTGCGCCCCTTCAGCCCGAACCCCGCGCAGAACCCCGGCTCGTGGATCGGCTCGAACTGGGAAGGACGCGGGTACGACATCAAGGCGTACTTCCCCGAGTTCCCGGGCGGCACGGGCACCAACCCGCGCGGCACCGGTGACTTCGAGGTCGACTACCAGGACACCGCCGCGGACCTCGCCCGCCTGATCGACGAGCTCAGGCCCGTCGCGGTGGTGTCCTTCAGCCGCGCCAACACGACGATCGGCTGGGAGATGGAGCCGGCGTACCAGCGGTTCCGTCTGCCGGGCGAGGCGCAAGTGCCCGGGCGCACGATCCCCACCTACACGCAGGACTACTTCGGCAACCGGTACCCCACCGAGGCGCTGGCGGGCATCCCCATCGGCGACGTGCGGGTGTCGACCCTGCCGATGACCGCGATCCGCGACGCCGTCGCCGCGGCCCTTCCCGCGAGCCAGATCAACCCGTTCATCCCGGCGTACAACCCGGCGACCCCCGACACGTTCGACTACGGCGGGGCGTTCCTGTCCGGCTACCTGCCGTACCTGGCCGCCCGGCACCGCGACGCGCACAACGACCCGAGCGATCCGTTCCGGATGGTGATGTCCGGGCACGTGCACGTCGGCAGCCAGCTCAACGTCGGGGTGGGCACGCAGGCGACGATGATCACGCTCCGCGAGGTGACGCGCTCGCTGGATCAGTTCATCGGTGTCGTGCCCGCGCCCGGCCCGGCGGCGATGCTGGGCCTCGCGCTCCTGCACGCGGCGCGCCGCCGGCGCTGATCCCCACGCATCCGCCGGCCCCGCGGCGTGCGGCCCTGTGCCGTCGTCGTCGCGATGCGCCCGCGTATCATCGACCGCACCCGACGGAGCCCGCGAATGCCGATCACCGTGACCATGCCTCGCCTGTCCGACACCATGCAGCAGGGCACCATCGTCAAGTGGAACGTGAAGGAAGGGCAGCAGGTCAAGTCCGGTGATGTCATCGCCGACATCGAGACCGACAAGGCGACCATGGAGCTCCAGACGTTCGACGACGGCACCGTCGCGTCGCTCGCCGTCGCCGCAGGGCAGCAGGTGCCCGTCGGCACGCTCATCATGGTGCTCGCGTCGAAGGGCGAGGACGTGAACACGGTGAAGGCCGGAGCCGGCAAGGGCGCCGCCGCGGCCCCCGCACAGAACGACGCGCCCGCGCAGGCCCCGAGCGACGCACCGTCCCACGGCGCTCCCGCCGCGCCTTCCAACGGCCAGCACGCGCCGCACGACACGCCGCGCGAGCGGATCTTCGCCTCGCCCCTCGCGCGCAAGGTCGCGGCGGAGAGCGGGGTCGACCTTGCCCGCGTGCGTGGCAGCGGCCCGGGAGGCCGCATCGTCCGCAAGGACGTCGAGGACGCCATCGGGCAGGGCGCGAGCGCCCCCGCCCGTGCCGACGACCGCGCGGCGCCGCCGCCGGCCACCGGCGCGAAGAGCGCACCGGCGACCGCGCCCCAGGGCCCGCCGACGGCGCCCGGCGCGGGGCTCTCGGGCGAACTGGTCCCGCTGTCGAACATGCGCCGGGTGATCGCCGAGCGCCTCGTGGAGAGCAAGACCACCATCCCGCACTACCAGGTGACGGTCGAGGTGGACATGGACGCGCTGCTCACGCTTCGCGCACAGCTCAACGAGCAGCTCGAGAGCCAGGGCGTGAAGCTGAGCGTGAACGATTTCCTGGTGCGTGCGTGTGCGCTGGCGATGCACCAGCACCCGTTCGTGAACAGCCGCTGGGTGATGCAGAACGGGCAGGCGGCCATCCAGAAGTTGGCCGACGTCAACGTCGGCATCGCGATCGCCCTGCCGATGGAGCGCGGGGGCGGGCTGGTCGTGGGCACGGTGCGGAAGGCCGATTCCATCGGGCTTCGCCAGATCTCGGGCGAGAGCAAGCGCCTGAGCGAGAAGGCCCGCACCAAGGGCCTGGCGCCCGACGAGATGAGCGACACCACGTTCACGATCTCGAACCTCGGCATGTTCGGCGTCTCGCACTTCACCGCGATCATCAACCCGCCCAACGTCGCGATCCTCGCGGTGGGCGCGGCGATGGAACGCCCGGTGGTGCGCAAGGGTCAGGTCGTCGTCGGGCACGTCATGAGCATGACGATGAGCAGCGACCACCGCGTGGTCGACGGGGCGATGGCCGCCCAGTACCTCGCGACGGTCAGGGAACTGCTCGAGAAGCCCGCGACGCTGCTGGTGTAGAGAGCGACGTTTCCGATCACTCGTCGCGCGGCACGTCCACACGGTCCAGCCGGATCGTGACCGAGCACTTCACCCGCTCACGCTTCGGCGTGTACCACAGAACCGTGCTTTGCCCGAGTTCTTCATCGAAGGTGAGATAGGCGCTCGTTTGATCGCTGGAGATGCCCCGGACGCGAACTTTCTGACCTTTGTTCGAGCGCGCCCACATGTTGCAGCTGTCGCCGAGAACATCCCAGACCGTCGACGACGGCCTGACCTCAATCGCGGCGCGCCCGCCGTCCATCGTGACCCGCGAGACCGGTGTCATTCCGGGCGGGGTGTTCTGGAACAGCGGGGTCCAATCAGCCCTGACAAACGAAAACTCTTCCGACGACTCCGCTTAGGCGATGCAACTTACGGACGTGTCGAACGACACCCACCGCACATCCTTCGGCAGTCCTTCGATGATCAGGCTGATGTCGGTGGCGTCCCGTGAGAACTCCGCCACACACTCGATCTTCCGGCCGTTGTCCGTCCGTGCGGTCACAACGACCGGGTCTCCTACGAGCAACACCGCTGCCGGCCGCAAGACGCTCAGGCCGACGACGAGCCGTCGCTCGCGGGGCCCCGGATCAACCGCGCTCCGGCGAGCGACGCGCAGTTCAGCAAACCGGAACGACGCGTCGAGGTCGGTCGCCATTCCCTCGGCGGGATCGACAATCATTGACCACGGCGGGCACGCGGGGGCCGCGGCCGGATTCTTCTCCAGCGCCGAGGACGCACTCATCGCCAATATGAGCACGGAAAACCCGAGCATCATCGCTTTCTTCGCCGTCCTCCGGAGGTGCTGCAGATGATATCACTAGATCTATAGGTTCCACCAGTCAGTTCGCGGACTACCGCTCGTTCTGCACGATCACGCCCTCGTGGGCACGGGCACGCAGCACGAACAGGGCGGTCTCGAGCTGCAGGTCCAGCCCCTTGGCGAGCAGGTCGTTGGGGTCCGGGGCGGGCTCGGCCCGCTGGGCGGCGCCCTTCTCATCGAGCGGCACGATGTCGGCGTTCCGGCGCAGCAGAATGGCGTCGCTCGTCTGCTTGGGCAGCATCTCCACCGAGAGGTTCGGCTCGATGCCCCAGGCTTCCGCGCCCGGGCGGCGGTGGATGATCCGCCGGTCGGGCAGCATGTAGTACGCCGTCGTGAGCTTCAGGATGGCCGACGAGGTGAGGGGCCAGACGTTCTGGACGCTGCCCTTGCCGTAGCTGCGGGCGCCGAGCACGATCGCGTCGGCCTTTCCCTGCGAGGCGTACGTGGAGATGGCGCCCGAGACGATCTCGCTGGCGCTCGCCGAGCCCTCGTTCACGAGCACGACCAGCGGGACGCCCGCCATCGTGGCGCGCGACGGGGACGTGTACTCGGGCGATTCGATGCGCCCGGAGGCGCCCTGCGTCATGACGATGTAGCCGTTCTCGATGTCGAGGAACCGCTGCGAGACGGTGACGGCCTGCTCGAGCAGCCCGCCGGGGTTGAAGCGCAGGTCGAGGATCACCCCGCGGACCCCGCCCCGCTTCAGGTCGCCGATCGCGCGGTCGAGCTCGGCGGTGGTGGAGTCGGAGAACTGCGAGAGGCGGATGTACCCGATGCGGGCGTCGCGGTCGATGAACCAGTCCCAGGCGTCTTCCTGCACGCCGTCGCGCGTCCAGCCCTTCACCGTCGGCACGCTGATGATGCTGCGGCGCAGGGTGAACTCGAGCGTGGACTTGGGCTTCTCGCCGGTCTCGTCGGGCTCCTCGGCGGTGCGCTCGATGGTGAGCTTGACGTTGGTGTTGACGGGCCCGGTGATGACGTCGACCGCCTGGTCGAGCGAGAGCCCGAAGATCACACGGTCGTCGACCTTGGTGATGATGTCGCCCGGGTGCACGCCCGCGCGCTGGGCGGGGGTGCCCTCCAGGGGCGTCACCACGCGGATGTTCTGGATCTCGTCGTACTCGATCTGGATGCCCACGCCGACGAAGCGTCCCTCCGTGCTCTTCTTGAAGCGCCGGACCTCGTCGGGCCAGATGATCTGCGAGAACTCGTCGAGGCGCGCCATCGCGCCGTTGCCGAACTCGTGCAGCAGCGCCCGCCGATCGACGCGCACGCTCGCGTCGTTCTCGTCGATCAGGCGGTCGACCACCAGGTCGATCTCGTTCGCGCCCGCGCCCGCCTTCAGCGACAGCCGCTTCGCCTCGGCGTCGAGGTACGCCAGCATCCGCGCCCGGGCCGGCGCGTCGTTGATGCCCGGGAAGACCTCCGACAGGTCGTCGGTGGTGATCATCGTCCGCACGGCCTCGAGCCCCGCGGCGAGCAGTTCCGTCACCGGGCGGCGTTCGATGTGACGCTGCGTGTACGCCAGCGCCCGCTCCACCGTCACCGTGTCCACCTGGTCGAGCTTCACCTTCCAGTCGTCGCCGAACGGGTTGTAGGGCGGGATGGGCTTGCCGCCGTCGGCCTTGCTGCGCGCCTCGCGCAGGTCGTACATGCGCTTGGGCAGGTACAGGCGGAGCATCTCCTGACGCTGGGCGACGCGCCGCACGTCGGCCTTGTAGGTGCCGGAAGTTTCGTTCAGCAGGTCGAGCAGCACGAACAGCTCGCCCGCGACGAGCACGTCCCCGCGCGACTCGGCCGCTCGCCCCGCCGAGGCCGCTCGCGTGACGAGCGTCTGCACGCGCGGCTCGGCGAGCACGCTCGCCTTGGCGTCATCGGGCGTGAGCGTGTGCCACTCGATCGCGGCGCGCAGGGCCTTGGCGAGGGACAGGTCCTCGCCCCCTTCGTCCAGGGCCTTGGCGAACTCCTCGCGGACTTCGCCCAGGCGCACCGCGCGGGTGGACTCGCGGTCGGCGTAGTGCTCGACCAGCGTGGACGCGTGGCGCGGGAGGCCTTCCTGGGGCATCTCGGCGAGGCGCTCGAGGAGGTCGGAGAAGCCTGCTTCGTCGCCGACCGACGCCAGCCGCCAGATCTCGCGGGACTCAACCGGCGGGGCCGCCCGGAAGGACTGGTTGGCCTGCGCCAGGCACGTCGAACCGAAGGAGGGGAGGAGCGAACCGACCGCAAGCACGCCCACAGCGACCAAACGACCGGCGACTCGCGTCATACGTTCTCTCCAGGCGTCGGCGCGGCCGACGTTCGCGGGGCGGTCATCGGCCGACACGCCCGCATCATGCAGATGCGCGCCGGAGAGACTTCCGTCCAGCATGATATAGGACCGTTCCAGGCGTGCGGTTCGGTCAAAGCCGTTCCCGCGGCGCGGGAGGCCCTGTTTCTACCGTTCCGAGCGCCCCGAGACGCGGGCCACGTGCCTGGCGACCACGCCCGCGGTGGCGAGGGCGAGCACGAACACCGCGCCCATGACCAGCGCCTCGCCCTGCCCGACCCGCAGAAGCCCGTGCTCCTCGGCCAGCAGGGCGGCCAGGCCGAACGCCGGGCCGATGGTGTACCCCACGCCGATGAGCGCCTCGTGCGTGCCCCCGGCGTTCACCTCGGCCTGACCCACTTCCATGGCGTAGTAGATCGCCGCGGTGTAAATGACGCCCAGCGCGACCCCGAAGCCCAGGAGCCCGGCGAGGAGCACCGCCGCGTCTATGCCCGGCGCGAACCACGCCGAGCCGAGGGTGAGCGCGAACGACCCCACCAGCAGGCACCCGCCCGCGATCGGCAGGTACCACCGCCCGTGCCACCTCTCCCAGCGGCGCATGACCTCGAACGTGAGGACGCGCGGCAGCAGCCACGCGATGGGGATGAATGCCTGCCACGCCCCGGGGATCTCGACGCGTTCGGCCGCCCGGGGCAGGTAGGGCCCCAACGCCGCCATCACGACGTAGCTCATGGGCAGCAGCAGTCGGAAGGTGAACAGCAGGTGGGCGTACACCGGCGGGTGAGGCTCGTGGGCGCCGTCGAGGTGGGGCGCGGGCTCGGGGGCGAACCTGGGCAGCAGCACGAGAGCGCCGGCGTGCATGAGGCTGACCAGCGCGATCGCCAGAGCCGGGGCCGTCTCCACCATCGGGGCGACGACAATCGTCGACACCACGCCCGCGGCGGACCAGACGACATTCCAGAACCCCATCGCGCGGCGGAGATCGCCGGCGCTCTTCCCGCCCGAGATGTAGCTCTCGACCACCGGCCAGAGCATGCCGGAGAGCGAGCTGTACAGCAGCACGAGCGTCCAGATGGGCCAGGTGGAGGGCGGGTCGGCGTCGCCGCCGATGAACTTGGCGACTACGGGCAGCAGGCACGCCCCGCCCATGAGCACCATGAGCGAGCCGAGCATCGCGCGGGGCGTAAAGCCGCCGAGGGCGCCCGCCAGCGCCGGGCGCACGCGCGCCGCCCCGAGCGCGCCGAAGATGTACGTGATGCCCAGCACGACGCCCAGGAGCGAGTTGCCCTGGTCGGTGAAGCCGTAGCCGTTCTTCGTGAGGAAGTAGAGCCCGCTGCTGGTGACGACGTACGTGCCCAGGCTGTTGACGAACGTGAAGGTGTTGGCCGTCCACGCGGGGGTGGTCCGGGCGGTGGTGCGAACGTCGGCTGTCATGTGTCCACTCGGCGGGTGTCGCCGTCTCCGCGTGGCGGGCTCAGGGGCAAGAGCGTAGGATCGACGGAGGTAAGCTCAACCGCCGCAGGGCGACATCCGAGTGCTCGTAGCTCAACTGGATAGAGCGTCGGCCTCCGAAGCCGAAGGTTGCAGGTTCGACTCCCGCCGAGCACGTTTCAGGCTTTTCTGCCGGGCCGCTTGAGGGCGCCCGCCTTCCGAGCGGGCTGCTTCACGGGGCCCGGCGCCTGGCCGGCGGCATCCGTCGGGGTTTCCGACGCGTCGGTGACGGTGGGGGCCGCCTTGCCGCCCCGGGGCAGTTCGCACGCCCGCCCGAACTCGCGGCAGATGTCGTGCCCCGAGCAGCACGCCATCCGCGCCTTGCACGCCCGCCTCCCGTGCCAGATGATCTGATGCGAGAGGTCGCACCACGTCTCGCGCGGGAAGAGCGCCATCAGGTGGCGTTCGATCATCTGCGTCGTCGTGCCCGCTTTCACCAGCCCCAGCCGCACCGACAATCGCTCCACGTGCGTGTCGACCGGGATCCCGGCCTGCACCCCGTACGCGTTCCCCAGCACCACGTTCGCCGTCTTGCGCGCCACCCCGTGCAGCGTCAGCAGTTCGCCCATCGTCCGCGGCACCTCGCCACCAAAGCGCCCGACGACGTCCGTCATCGACCGGTGCACCGCCTGCGCCTTGTTGCGGAAGAACCCCAGCGACCGGATGTACGGCTCGATCTCCTCGGGCGTCGCGCGGGCGTAGTCCGCCGGCGTCGGGAAACGCTCGAACAGCGCGGGCGTCGCCCGGTTCACGCCCGCGTCGGTGCTCTGCGCCGAGAGAATCGTCGCCACGAGCAGTTCGTGCGGCGTCGTGTACCGGAGTTCGCAGTGCGCGTCCGGGTACGACCGTCGCAACATCTCGCCCAGGCGCGCCGCCCGCGCCCGCTGCGCGCGCGTCACCCGCGGCAGGTCGAACGGCAGGTCGTCGGCGGACGGCGGCTTCGGCGGCGTGCCCACGCGACCAGCGTACGGGCCCAGTTTGCGCGCGTTGGGGCCGAGCCCCGGACGCCCGTCCTCCGTCGAACGCGCGGGTTGAATGCGACCCCGCGGAACCCGCGGTGTACCGTTCCGCCGATGATCAACCGCACGCCGCGAGCGCTCTCCATCGCCGGCCTGCCCCGCACGCCCGGGCATCCGTGGTCGGGCGGTACGCGCGACGCGCTCGCGTGGGCCGCCTCGCTCGCCTACCGGTCGGTCCACCTCGACGCGGCGTCGCCCGACACGCGCGCCCGCGATCTCTCGCGATCCGCGCGGCGCGACCTGGCGGCGGTGCTGCGCCGGCTCTCGCTTCTTCCCGCCGGGCTTGACCTCTGGATCCCGCCCGAGCACTTCGCATCCGGCGCGCACGTGCAGCGTGCGTGCGAGGCCGTGACCGACGCCATCGATCTCGCGTCCGAGTTGGGCGCGCTGGCGGGCACGCCGCCGCCGGTGGTCTGCATCCAGGTGTCGCCGGGCGCGACGGCGGACGTGGCCCGTTCGCTGGGCATGGCGGCCGAGCGTCGGGGCGTACGCCTTGCCGACCACGCGTGGCCCGCGCGGCCCGACGCGTCGCTCGCCATCGGCATCGACCCCGCGTCGATGCTCGGCGCGGGCGCCGACCCGGTGCAAGGCGTGACGACGCTGGCCGGGACACCCGCCACCGCGCGCCTGAGCGATCTTTCGGCCGCCGGACGCGTGCCCGCGGGCGATGGGCGCCTGGACGTGCTGCTGTACGAGGGCGCGCTGTCGGCACGCTCGTTCGAGGGCCCGCTCGTCGTCGATGTGCGGCACCTGCGCGAGCCCGCGGCTGCGGCGCAGACGCTCAGCGCTCCGTAGGCTCGTCGGCGATCTCGGCGTTGGTGTAGACCTTCTGCACGTCGTCGAGGTCTTCGAGCTGCTCGACTAGGTCCATGACCTGCTTCGCATGCTCGCCCCGGACGGCGATCCACTGCTCGGGCAGCATGCCCAGCTCGCACTCGCCCAGCGTGAACCCGCCCTTCTCCAGCGCGTCGCGCACCGAGTGGTACGCGGGCACGTCGGTGAGCACCGTCCACTCGGCGTCCTCGTCGCCCGCGTCGTCGGGCGAGAGCACGTCGAGCGCCCCCGCCTGCAGCGAGGCCTCGACGATCGCATCCTCCGTCACGCCCGCGGCCTTGACGCCGATGCGCCCCCGCGCCGCGAACAGGTACGCCACGCACCCGCCCGTGCCGAGGTTGCCCCCGTTGTCGTTGAAGGCGTTGCGCACGTCGGTCGCGGTGCGGGTGCGGTTGTCCGTCAGGGCGTCGATGATGACCGCCACGCCCCCGGGGGCGTACCCCTCGTACCGCACGTTCTCGTAGGCCGACATGTCGCCGCCGCCCGCGCCCTTCTGCACCGCCCGGTCGATGACATCGCGCGGCATGTTGGCGTACCGCGCCTCGTCGATGGCGTAGCGCAGGGGCAGATTGAAGTTCGGGTCGCCCCCGCCGTGACGCGCGGCGACGATGATCGCGCGCGAGACCTTGCTCCACACCTTCGAGCGGCGCTTGTCCACCACCGCCTTGCGGTGCTTCACCTTGCTCCACTTGTTGTGCCCGGCCACCGCTACTCCTTCCCGCCCTGCACGCCCGGCGCGTGCGTCATCGGCGCGACGCCCGGCTCACGCCCGTTCTCCGCCGCCTCGATCTTCTCGCGCACGCGGTCGCGATCCGTCCGCAGGCGCGACATCACCGGGTTGTCGGCCGTCCCCGGGCGGCGCTGCGCGTCGGCCTGGGCCGCCAGCAGGTCGAGGATCTGGCGCGACTGCCGCCACCGGACGAGCGCGTCGGCCCGGCGCCCGACACGCCACAACGCGTCCGCGTAATGATCGAGAATGGTCGGGTTGTCGTCCCCGCCCTCTTCCTCGACCGCCCGGCGCAGCAGCGAGACCGCCCCGGGCGCATCGGGCCGATCCTCCAGGTGCCCCCGCAGGTACCGAACCCAGGCCAGCGAGTCCGTCACGTTGTGCTCGCCCGGCAGCAGTTCGTGCGCGCGCTCGATCAGCCGCTCGCACTCGGCGATGTCGCCCCCGGTCTCGAGCAGCACGTACCCGAGGTTGTTCATCGTCCAGGCGTGCGACGGGTCGAGTTCCAGCGCGCGCCGGTACGCCGCGATCGCCTCGGGCGTCCGCTCGAGCGAACTGAGATTCACGCCCAGGTAGTACGCCAGGGCCCCGCGGTACAGCGCCGGATCATCCGGACGATCGACCTCGACCTCGACCTGCTCGAGCACGTCGAACATCACGCCCGGGTCCGCCTCGTCGACGAACCGACGCACGTCCTCCGCCGTCCCCCGCACCACCGTCAGGCGGAACCACTCGAACAGCAGTTCGATGTTCACCGGCGTGAACAGGCCCGCGGCCCGCGGCAGAAAGCGCAGCACCGGGCCCGGCCGCTCGAGATCCGCCAACACCCTCGCCACCCGCGCCACCGCGCCCAACTTCAGTTCCGCGTCCGTCGAGCCGGCCTCGTCGATCGCGTCGATCAACCGCTGCGTGTCGTCGGGCGCGCCCGCGGCGATGAGCATCACGCGCGTGATCTGCAGTTGGGGCGACAGCGCTACGCCCCGCGCGAGCGCGAGCTCGAACATCCGGTCCGCGTCCGGTGCCCGCGTGCCCAGCACCTCCGCACGCAGCGACCCGAGCAGCGCCAGCACCCGTGAGGACTGCGCCTCCGTCGGGCGGAAGCCCTCGGGCATCGCGCGCTCCAGCGCGTCGGCCGCCTCGCGCGCCCGCCCGCGCCGCAGGTGCAGTTCCGCGAGTTCGAGCCCGGCGTCGAACGTGCGCGGGCCCCGCGCGAGGCGCTGCATGGCGAGTTCGTCGGCACGCTCCGGGTCTTGCAGCACCCCCCGCACGATCTGCTCGCGCGTGCGGAGCACTTCGCCCATCGGCCACGCCTCCGCGAACGACGCGAGGCTGGCCTCGGCGCCCGCCCCGTCCCCGAGCGCCGAGTCGACCCGTGCCGCCGCGATCACCAGCGACGGCGCACGCGGGCGAGACGCCAGACGCGCCCGCAGCCACTCGCGCCCGGACGTCGCGAGCTCCGGCCCGGACTTGACGCTCTCCTCCCACACCGACACCAGCAGCCCGAGCGCGACGGGGTCCTCGCCGTCGGGCGGCATGAGACCCCGCAGCGCCGCATCCGCCTGCGGCCAGAGCGCCCGCGAGGCGAGTTCGCGGGCCGCGATCAGCCGCGCCACGCGGCTGTCGGGCAGCGCATCGCGCAGCGCGCGGGCAGCCTCCGCCAGCGCCCGCTCGTCGGGGCGTGTTCCCTCGCGGCTATGAAACGCCAGCAACGCCTCGTACCCGCGCTCGTCGTACCGGTCGGCGGCGACCGCACGCCGCACCAGCGCCTCGGCGCCGGCGACGTCGCCCGATCTCGCGTGCAGTTCGGCCCCCAGGAGCAAAAGCCCCACCGGGTGATCCGCCGCCTCGCGCAGCACAGGGTGCAGCGCGCGAAGCGCTTCGTCCCATCGCCCCGCGCCGGCCAGCGAGGTGGCGTACGCGATGGCGGCGTCGTCGCGCCCCGTCGCCGCGAGGCTCGCGAGCGAGGCGAGTGCGGCATCCCGCGCCGCATCGTCGCCCGCGTCGATCGCCGCGCCAGCCCGAGCCGCCTCCCACGCGGCATCGAGCGCCTCGTCCGGGCGCCCCGACGCGAGCAGACGCAGCGCCTCCTGCGGGCGCGAGAGCTTCGTGTTCGACACCGCCGCGAGCAGCACGCCCGCGGGGTCGCGGCTCTTCCCCAGCGCCGCCACGATCTCGTCGAGGTTGCGCCCGTGCTGCATCAGCCCGTCGGCGATGGTCGCGGCCCCCAGCGGGCGCGCCCGCGCCGCCTGCGCGAGCGCCCGTGCGCCGTCGGCCGCGTCGGCGTAGAGATCGAGCAGCGCACGCACCGAACTCACGTCCTCGGTGCCGCTCGCGAGGTGTGCTTCCAGCACCCGCCGGGCTTCTTGCTCGGGAAGCGCCGCCGCAACCGCCCGCGCGACCTGGCCTGCGGTGGTGGGGGTGCCCCGCCCGCCCAGCAGTCGCAGCGCGTCGGGCGCGGACTCTCCCAGCGCCGGGCCCGCGCTCGTTTCGCGCGCGATGAACGCCAGCAGCGGGGTGGCGTGCGTGTTCACCCGTCCGTCGTCGTCCACGAGCCCGCCCAGCACCAGCAGCGCCGCCTGCGCCGACTTGCCGGCGCGCAGCAGCGCATCGACGCGCCGCGCGAGCACGCCCGACTGGTCGACGCCCGGCGCGTCCGCGGCCGCGTCGAGCGCGCGCGTCGCGCGATCTTCTTCGCCCAGCGCGAGCGAGAGGTCCACCACACGCATCCAGAGTTCGCCGCGCCGGCGGAAGATCGCGCCAAGTTCGGCGATGTCCCGCGTCGGCCCGGTGGGCGGGCGGAGGTTCTGCAGACCCTCTTCCAGCACATCGCGCGACGCGCGGAGGAACCCCAGCCGCCCGAGCGCTTCGCCCAGGTCGATCGTGACGACCGGCCCGCGTGACATGCTTCGGGCCGCCGCGAAGCACGCCGCCCCCGCCTCGTCTCGCCCGGCGCGGATCTCCTCGCGTCCCACCAGCCAGAGCGTGCGGGGCTCGCGCAGGCCCAGGTCCACCGCGCGACGGAACGCCTGCATCGCGGAGGCGCGCCGGCCGAGGGCGAGCAGCGCCTCACCCTGCTCGCGCCAGACGGCGCTCGCGCGAGGATCTTCGCGCGCCGCGGCTTCCAGGTCGCGGAGCGCCTCCGCCGCGCGGCCCTCGAGCATCTTCGCGCGCGCCGCGATGTACAGCGACACTGCGCGCGGGTCGGGCGGTTCCGCGTCGGGCGACGGCTCAACCACAGGCAACGGGGTGAGCGAGGCCAGCGCCGCGTCGACATCAAGCCGCGCGCGAGGGTCGTCCGGCGCGGGCGTCGGTCGCGCCTCGCCCGAGAGCCCGGGGAGAGCCGGCGCGCCGATCGCCCTGGCATCGGGCTTGGCAGCCTGGCGGGATGCGAGGTCGCGCAACGGGCGGTACGGGGCCGCGGGCGCTTGCGATGCGTCACCGGCGCCGTCCACGCCGCGTGCGCCGCGCGCGGCGCATCCGCCCGGCGCGAGCGTGAGGAGCAGCCCGACGCCGGCGCCCGTGATGCACGTGCCGCGCACCGCGGCGCACGCCACCCCGCTCAGCCATCGCCTGGTGCGGCCCGTGCTCATGCGCGTCAGCCCCCCGAGCGAGTCTTCCCGCCCGCGCGGCGAGCCGCCGGCTCGCCCCTGCCCTTGGTCTTCGATGGTGCCCGCCTCTTCGGACGCTTCGCGGGGGCGGCCGTCGCGGTGCTCGACGTTGGCGCGGGCCGTCGGTCGCGCCGCGGCGCGGCGCCTTCTTCGTCGGACCACGCCTGCAGCACCCGGTGGGTCTCCAGCGAGTCCTCGGCCCGGACCTGCCGCTCCAGCCAGCTCGACGCGGCCTCGACGCCGGTTGCCTCGTCGAGGACGCCCTCGCGTGCCAGCAGCGCCCGCAGTCGTTCGTCGCACGGCACGCCGTGCCCGCCGAACTCCAGCAGCGAGACTCGGGCCGCGGCGTAGACGGGCATGCCCTCGAAGCCCTCCAGCACGGCGCGGGCCTCGCGCTTCCCGAGCTGGGCGAGCGGGGCCAGTGTCATGGCGCAGTGCCGGCGGTAGACGTCCTGCAGCACCAGGCGCAGCCGGGCCGCACGCTCGGCGACGAGCGGGTACTTCTCTCCCAGCACCGACGCGATCTCGTCGGCCATGCTCACGCGCAGCTCGTTGACGTCGACGAAGCCCTCGCGCAGGCGGCGGAGGCCCTGGCGTGCCTGCGCGCTCGACGCTTCCCAGAGCAGGAGCGACTGAATGACGCGCTGCACCCCGCCCTCGGCGCCGGGGATGACCTCCGTCTCGTCCGCGGGCGCGGGCTCGGGAGCGGCGGCGCGCAGTTTCTTGACGAGCGACGCGAGCCGGCGCGAACTCTGCTCGGGGGGTGTCACGACGTCGCCTCCTCCCCGGACGACCCGCGCTCGCGGGCCTCCAGGTCCGCGCGAGCCCGGTCCAGATCTCGCAGCAGGGCCGCCTGCTTGCGCACCGTGTGGTCCGCGCGGAAGCGTAGAACCGGCATCTGGCGCGTGTGGACCAGATCACCGACCTCCCGGCGGATGTGCGCCGCGGCGCTCTGCAGCCCGTGCAGCGTGAGGGGCTCTTTCTCCAGGGGCAGCACCGTGACGCCGATGTCGGCCTCGCGCAGGTCGGGCGACAGCCGGACCTCGGTGACGGTGATGAGCCCCGACACCCGCGGGTCCTGCAGGCCCCGGGCGAGCACCTCGCGCACCGCGCGGTCGATCGCCGCCGTCAGTTGCTCCGTGTGCCGGTTCGTCACGGGTGGTCCCCCGCGCTCTCTCCGCGGCGGAGCATCTCGGAGGCGAGCTGCGGATCCTGAGGCCAAACGGCGGGCTCGTCGGCGCCGCCTTCGCTCGCCGCCTCACCCTGCGGGTCGCGCAGCACCTCGCGCGCGCAGTCGCCCAGCTCGGCGTCGTGCAGGGCGCGGAGCTTGGCGGTGATGCGGTCGAGCACCTGCCCGACGTAGCGGCCGTCGGTGCCGACCATCGCGAGCGCGAGGCGCGAGGCGCTCATGGAATCCTGGAGCCCGACCTCGGCCACCGACACCTGGTGCTCGCGGTGCAGGCGGTCCTTGAGGGAGCTGACCACGCGGCGCTTGTCCTTGATGGACGTCGCCCCGGGGATGAGCAGCTCGAACTGGAGGATGCCGATGACCATGGCCCCGGGGGTGCGCCTAGAGCGACCGCTTCACCTCGACCTTGCGGTAGCACTCGAGCACGTCGCCCTCCTTGATGTCGTCGTAGCCGTCGATCTTCATGCCGCACTCCATGCCGGCACGGACCTCCTTGGCATCGTCCTTGACGCGCTTGAGCTGCGAGAGCTTGCGGTCGTGCTCGATGACGATCCCGCTGCGCGTGACGCGGATGAGCGCGTCGCGCTGCACCGTGCCGTCGGTGACGTAGCACCCCGCGACGTTGCCGACCTTCGTGACCTTGAAGACGGCGCGGACCTCGGCGTGCCCGAGGACCTCCTCGCGCAGTTCCGGGGCGAGCATGCCCTCGGCCGCCTTCTTGAGGTCGTCGGTGATGTCGTAGATGACCTGGTACGTGCGGATCTCCACGCCCTTCTGCTCGGCCATGGCCCGCGCCTTGCCCGAGGGGATGACGTTGAAGCCGATGATGATCGCGCGGGAGGCGTCGCCCAGCGTGACGTCGCTCTCCATGATCCCGCCAACCGCCGCGTGCAGCACCCGCACGCGGACCTCCTCGCTCTTGATCTTCTCGCACTCGCTCTTGAGCACGTCCACCGTGCCCTGCTGGTCCGTCTTCAGGATGATGCGGATCTCCTTCGACGACGTTTCCTGCGTCTGGATCTGCGAGAAGAGCGAGTCCAGCGTCAGCTTCGGCTGCGCGAGCTGCGTCTCACGCTCGCGCTGGCGCCGCTGCTCGGCCGCGTCCTCCGCCTCGCGCAGCGAGCGCGTGACGAAGAACTTGTCGCCCGCGTCGCACACCAGGTCCAGCCCCGACACCTGCACGGGCTTGGGGGGCTCGGCCTCCTTGATGCGCTTGCCCTTGTCGTCGGTGATGTCGCGCACGCGTCCGAACGCCCGGCCCATCACGATGAAGTCGCCGACCTTCAGGCGGCCCTGCTGGATCATGATGTTCGCGACCGCCCCGCGCCCTTCCTCCATCTTGGCCTCGACCACCGTGCCCTGGGCCGCCCCGTCGAAGTCGGCCTTCAGTTCCAGCAGCTGCGCCTGGTAGTCCAGCGTTTCGAGCAGCTGCGTGATGCCCTGCCCCGTCACCGCCGAGACGCGCACCACTTCCGTGTCGCCGCCCCATTCCACCGGGTTCACGCCCGCCTTCGCGAGTTCGCCCAGCGTCTTCTGGATCTGCGATTCCGTCGCGTCCGGGCGGTCGACCTTGTTCAGCGCCACCACCATCGGTACCTTCGCCGCCCGCGCGTGGTTGATGCTCTCCACCGTCTGCGGCATCACGCCCTCGGGCGCCGACACCACCAGCACCACAACGTCCGTCATCTTCGCGCCGCGCGCACGCATCGACGTGAACGCCTCGTGACCCGGGGTATCGAGGAACACCACCTGGCGATTCTGCCCTTCGACCTCGACCTCCGCCACGAACGCGCTGGTCTTCTGCGTGATGCCCCCGGCCTCGCCCGCCGCCACGTTCGTGTTGCGGATCTTGTCGAGCAGGCTCGTCTTGCCGTGGTCCACGTGCCCCAGGATCGTCACCACGGGCCCGCGCGCCCGCAGGTCCCGAACTTCGCGCTGCAGGAACTGGTCCGAGACCGTCTCCTCCGCCGTCCGGGCCTCGACTACCTCGAGGTCGACGTCGAAATCCATCATGATCTCGACGGCCTTCTCCACCTCGATCGGGTCGTTGATCTTCTTCATCAGCCCTTGCAGGAAGAGCTTCTTCACGATCTCCGACGCCTTGACGCCCGTCGTCTCCGACAGGTCCTTGATCGTGAACGGCGCGCTGATGCGGACCCGCCCCTCGGCCGGCCCGACGTTCGCCGTGCCCTGCCCGGGCTTCTTGAGGTCCTGCTTGCGCTTCTTCAGGAACCCGCCCGCGCGCGCCAGCCGTGCCTCGCGCTCGATCAGGTCCTGCTCGCTGAACACGCCCTGCGGTGGGCCCGTCCAGTCTCCCGTGCGCCCGCGCCGACGCTCCGGAACGCCGCCGCCGGTCGGACGCTTCCCGGGTTCGCCGCGCCGCGGGGTGCGGTTGCGATCGTCCTCCACCGCCGGACCGCCCGCCCCGCCGCCCTGGCGCGGACCCATCGGGCGCATCGGCCCCGACGGCGCAACCGGACGGCGCGCGCGCGGCGCCTCGACCTGCTCGGCCTGTTCGATTCGCACGACTTTCGGCCCGCTCAACTTCACCGCCGTCGGCTGCTGCAGCCGCGGGCCCGCGGGCGTTACCACCGTCGGCCTGCGGGGCACGTTCATCGGCGCCGCGGCCGGGCCGGGGCCCTGCCCGGGTCCGGACGCCGCCGGACGCACCGGCAGCGGCGGGCGAACGGGCATCGGCGCAGGGCCTCCGCCGGGCCGCGAGCCCTCGCCCCCGGAGGGGGGCTGCGCGGGTCGCTGCTCGCTCGGGGGCGGAACAACCCGCGCGGGCGGGGGCGCGGGGACAGGGCGCGGGGGCGACACCGTCGCGCGCATCGGACCAGCGCCGGGCGGCGTGGCCGCGGGCGCGGGCGGCTTGGGTGCCTGCACCTGGGTTGCTGCGTCCGCGTTCGTGCTCGGCGGGGGCGCGACAACGGGCGCGGCGGGGGGCGCCGACACGGGCGCCGCGGGCGCTGCCGCGACCGGTGCAGGGGTCTGCACCGACACCGACCCATGATCCTCGACGACAGGTCCCGCGCTCGCCGGCTGGACCTCAACACCCGAATCGCCAGCGTGCACCGGCGCCGGTGCGTGCCTGGGCGCGCTCGCGGGCTCGGTCACGTGCGGGGCGTCTGCCACGGCCAGGCCCGCGGCCGGCGCCGCGGCGGGGGCGGCGCCCGACGCCTCGACCGCGGGCGCGTACTCGTCCTCGGTCGTGTCCGTGTCGCGGTGCTCGGGCGTGGCGCCCGGCTCGACGCGCACGGGCGCACGCCGACGCGACGGGGCGCGCTTGCGCACGGCGTCGATGTCGACCTTCTCGGATGTCTCGACCGCTGTCGCGGTGCCCGCGCCGGTCGAGAACCACTCGCGGATGGTCTGCTCGAGACCCGCGGAGATCGTGGACATGTGGTTCTTGACAGTCGCTTCGGGGATGCCCTCCGCGTGGCACTTCGCCACGATCGCCTTGGAGTCGACACCCAGGTCCTTCGCGATCTCAAACACTCGTCGAGCCAAAGTCCGCCGCTCCTGTTCCGTCGCCCTGCGACTCGTCCGCCAGCTCGGGCCCCGCGCCCGCGATCCCGCCCGCCCGCGTCACACCCGTGCCATTACCCCTGCCCCAGAATGTCCGCCGCCCGCGCCTCGCCGTTCGCGTCCGGCGTCGCCGCACCCGACGGCGCCTCCGGGCCTCCGCCCAGAATCGCCGCCGCCGCCTGCTCGCCCGCGGTCGTGGCCTCCCCGCCCTCGAGCGCCTTGCGGGCGGCCTCGGCGTCTTCCTTCGCGCGGCGTTCCTTCTCTTCCTTGTCCTTCTGCTGCTGGGCCGCCACTTCCTTCGCCTTCACCGCGCACGCCTCGACGATCGCCGCCGCCACGGTCTCCTCGACCTGGAGCTGCTCGCGCACCACCTCCGCGCCCACCTCTTCCACGTCGAACACGCTCACCATGCCAAGCGCCGCCAGCTTGTCGGCCTGCTGCTCCGTCACGCCCTCGACCGTCTGGATCGTCGCGGCCATGGTCTCGATCCCGCGCGCGAACTCCTCGGGCGTCAGGATGTCCACGTCCCACCCCGTCAGGCGTGCCGCCAGACGCACGTTCTGCCCGCGCTTGCCGATCGCCAGGCTCAACTGGTCCTCGCGCACCACCACGGTGGCGCGCCCCAGCTCGAAGCACAGGCTCACCTCCGACACCTCGGCGGGCTTGAGCGAGTTCTGGATCAGGATCTGGCTGCTCTCGTTCCAGCGCACGATGTCGATCTTCTCGCCGTTCAGCTCGTCCACGATGTTCTTGATGCGGCTGCCGCGCACGCCCACGCACGCGCCCACCGCGTCCACCTTCGAATCGATCGACGCCACCGCGATCTTCGTGCGGTACCCGGCCTCGCGCGCCATCGCCTTGATATCGATGATCTTCTCCGCGACTTCCGGCACCTCGACCTCGAAGAGCTTCTTGATGAAGTCCGGGTGCCCGCGGCTCAGCACGATCTTCACCTGGCTCCCCGCGTCGCGCACGTCCAGGATCAGGCAGCGCACCCGGTCGCCGGCCGCGAACTGCTCGCCGGGGATCTGCTCGCTGCGGGGCATGAACCCCTCGGCCCGGTCGATCTGCACCACCAGCGCCCCGCCCTCGTACCGCTGCGCCACGCCCGTCACGATCTCGCCCACGCGCTTGCTGAAGTCGTCGAAGATGCTGCTCCGCTCGTCGTCGCGGAACTTCTGGATCATCACCTGCTTGAACGTCTGCGCCGCGATCCGCCCGAACGCCTCGGGCGGCATCGACATCGGCTCCCCGTGACGCGTCAGCACGAACTGCCCGCTCATCGGGTCCAGCGCGCACGCGAACTCCTCGGGGTCCAGCGTGTTGAAGTACTTCCGGGCGGCGGAGACCATCGCCTGCTCGAGATCTCGGATCAGCAGCGACCGATCGATGTTCCGATCTCGCGCGATCGAGTCCAGAATCCGGAGCATTTCCGCCGTGTTCATCGCCGCCACTCCTGCTCTTCATTTACCGAGATGTGTGATCCCGCCCTGTCAGACCCGTACTTCAACCCCACCCGACCCCACCGACCACCCGTTGGCCCGGCCCCAAAAGCACCGCGGCCACGGACCGACGCCCGTGGCCGACACCCGCCCCAGTTCTCCCGGGAACCCCGAGCACCCCGGGGCGGGCACACCCTGCCCCCGGGAATCCCGCGCCCTACGCGCGGGTGCTCCCCCGCGCGCCGGACGCAGCCCCGGCGGGACTCGGACGATCGACCCTGCGCGGCGCAGGGCTCGATTGGACCGGGTCACCGTGCATGGCTGTCGTTCACGCGCATCGAATGTCACTCCAAGGCCGCCGCCCCGGACACTCCCGGCAACGACGGACCCTGCACCAATCCGGCCAATGATAGGGTGCGGGTCGCGCCGCTTCAATCCGGGCGCGTTTCTCCGGGCTTGTCGCTTCCGCGGGGCTCCGTCACCAGCGTGCTGATCGCCCGGAGAAGCACGCTGCCCGAGAACGGCTTGTTGAGGATGATGGTGTACGCGTCCGGCGGGCCGTCGGGCTCGCGCCCCCCGGTTATGAGCACCGCCGGCACCCGGTCCCCCTCGCTCCGCAAGACCCGCAGGCACTCCGTCCCCGTCTTGTTCGGCATGTCCACGTCCACGATGTACGCCGAGATCGACCCCGCGTGCTGACGCGCCAGGCGCAGCATCTCGACCCCGTCGCGCGCTTCCAGCACGTTGTACCCGCTCCGACGAACCTGCATCGCCAGCAGCTCGCGCACGTGCACGTTGTCGTCGGCCAGCACCACCGTCGCCCCGATCTTCACCACGACGTCGGGCGTTGCCTCCGCACGCGACGCGGGGGGCGGCGCGTCGACCCGGGCCAGCGTCACCGTGAACGCCGTGCCCTCCCCGGGGACCGATGCCACGTCGATCGTCCCCCCGTGCGCCGTCACGATGCCGTGCACGATGGACAGGCCTAGCCCGGTGCCCTCGCCGCGCGGCTTGGTCGTGAAGAACGGGTCGAAGATCTTGGGCAGCAGTTCTTCGGCGATGCCCGTGCCGGTGTCGGCCACCGTCAGCGTCACGTGCCCGTTGCTCACCCCCGTGGTGATCCGCAGCCGCCCGCCGGCGGGCATCGCGTCGCGCGCGTTGATCGCCAGGTTCAGCAGCACCTGCTGCAACTGCGTGGCGTCGGCGCGCACGTACACGCCCCTGGTCGGCGTCAGGTCCTCCGAGATCTCGATCCGCGCCGGCATCAGCCCCTTCGCCAGCTCCAGCGCATGGGTGAGCGCGGCCGTCAGCTCGACGGGCTCGCGCACCGTCGCCGCGGGACGCGAGAACGTGAGCAGCGCCTTGGTCATGCGGGCGGTCTGCTCCGCCGCCACCGCGATCTTGTCGAGCGAGACCGCCGCCGCGTGGTTGGGGGCGAGCTGCGCGCGGACCAGGCTGAGATACCCGTAGATCGCGGTCAGCGTGTTGTTGATGTCGTGCGCCACCCCGCTGGCGAGCTGCCCGATCGCCTCCATCTTCTGGCTCTGGCGCGCCTGGCGCTCCAGACGCATCGTCTCCGTCACGTCCTTGATCGCCACCGAGTGCCCCAGCAATGTCCCGTCGGGCGTGCGGACCGGCCGGATCCCCATCAGCCAGTCGAGTTCCTGCCCCGGGCGCCCGATCCGCACCGGCGTCCGCTCGCCCGCCGGCCCGTCTTCCTCGCCCGTCCCGCGCAAGACGCCCTCCAGTTCCGGCAGGGCATCGACCAGGCGCGGGCGTTCGCCGTCCGCCGTCCTGATCCCCGTCAGCACCCGGAACTCCGCGTTCGAGCGCGTCAGGCGGCCGTCGCGGTCCAACTGGCAGAGCCCGATCGCCGCGGCCTGGTACACCGCCTCCAACTCCGCGAGCTGCGCGATCATCTGCCGGTTGGCATCGTCCAGGCGGGCCGTGCGTTCGCGCACGCGCTCTTCCAGCCCCGTGTTGGCGAGCGAGAGCGCCGCCTCCGCGCGCCGGCGCTCGCCGACCTCCCGCTCGAGCGCCTCGTTCGCCTCGCGAAGCGCGTTGGGGGAGGGCAGGTGCTCGGCCCGCCGCAGGAGCGGCCAGAGCGCGAACGCCGTGAACATCGACACGACGCCCGTGCCCGCCTTCACGACCCCGTCGAGGCGGTACATGGGGTACCAGAACGCCAGGATGTTGAACACGTGCGTGGTGCCGCAGAAGAAGATGAACCCCGCGAACAGGAGGAACATCCACCGAAACACCAGGTCGGTGCGCCGCTTCGTGAACCACCAGAGCGCCAGCGGGATCGAGTAATACGCCAGCGCGATGGTCGCGTCCGACGCCACGTGCAGCCAGATGATCTCGGCCCGCTGTCCGATGCAGTCCGCCCGCGCCACGAAGTCCGTCGAGAACAGGTTGCCGAGGAAGCTCCCCTCTGCCCGCGGCTCCGTCAGGCACATCGAACACTCGCTCATGGCGGCCTCCGCGCAGAGATCCCGCCGACCGCGAAATGTCGGCGAGACAATCAAGCGCCGCGGATGCTACCTGAGTGCACGACACTCCGCCGCGACGTCTCCCGCCTTCTCATGCGAGTCACGTATTTCTGCGTGGGTGGGGGGGGGCGGATTTAAATTCTCTCATCCGGGCCCGTCGCCCTGATGATCCTGAGCGCACGACGCCCCTTGTGCTGCCCGATCTGCGATGCGAACTTCCGCTCGCCTTCGACCTCGAGCGCCACCGGCGCCGTCGCCGAACGCTCGGTTGTCACGATCTGCCCGGGCGCCAGCTGCACGAGATCGTGCAGCGTCATCGTCGTCTCTGCCAGCACCGCCGTGAGTTCCAGCGGGGCGCGCGACAGCAGCCCGGAGATCTGCGCGACGTGCCCCTTCACCGCCTGCGACTTCGTGTGCGCGAACCAGTTCTGGCTCGACAACTGCTCCATCACCGGCTCGATCACGTTGTACGGGATGCACAGGTTCATCGTGCCCGCGCGGTTGCTCATCTTGAGTTCGAACGCGATCACCACCACCACCTCGTTCGGCGGCACGATCTGCACCAGTTGCGGGTTGCTCTCCGACGCCGACACCCGGAACTCGAACGCGCGCAGGTTCGCCCACGCCTCGGCGAGCGCCGTCAGCGCCCGCTTCGTCACGTTCCCGATCAGCCGCGTCTCGATCAGCGTCAACGGACGCTGCGGGATGAACAGCTCCTGCGTGTTCCCGCCCAGCAGCCGGTCGATGATCGGAAAGATGATGAGCGGGCTGATCTCCAGGCACATCTGGCCTTCCAGCCCGTCCGCCTCCACCAGGTTGAACGACGTCGGGTTCGGCAGCCCCCCCGTGAACTCCGAATACGTCATCTGTTCGCACGAGGCGACCTTCACCTCGACGATGGTGCGCAGGTACCCCGACATCGCGGCGCCGAAGTTCCGGGAGAACGCCTCGTGCAGCGTCTGCAGCGAGCGCATCTGGTCCTTGCTCACCCGCTCGGGCCGCTTGAAGTCGTACTCGCGCACTTCGGGCGACGGGCCCTCGCGACGGGAGCGCGAGAACAGCAGCCCCGCGCTGTCCGGCGCCTGCTCGGGCTCGGATGCCGCCGCCAGGAGCGCGTCGATCTCGGATTGGTTCAGCGTGTCGCTCATCGGGGGTGTCGTTTCTATCGGACGTCCACGTCCGCCCGCTTGACCCGTCCATGCTCCGAACCGGACGCGCGAACCCGGCCCGTCACACGCTCGTAGCTCCCGCATCCAAGGCTGGCCGAGTAACCTCTCCCATGCGAGGCCCCATGCGATCCTGGTTTGTGCGACTCGTGTACGCCCTGCTCCTCCTGGCGGCCCCCGCCCTCGCGGGCGCGCAGACCGACTCCAAGGTCGCCATTTCCGTCGTTCCCGAACGCACCACCGTGCGCCCGGGCGACCAGATCGCCATCGCCGTGCGCTTCGAGTTCGAGCCCGGCTGGCACTCGCACACCAACGATCCGCAGATCCCGCCCGCCTGGGGTTCCTTCCCCGCGGTGCCCACCACGATCGAGCCCGACGGCGCGCAGCACCTGACCGTGCATCCCGTGCAATGGCCGGACGGGCACGAGATCCTGCTCGACCTCGCCGGCACCGGGCCCGAGCCCTACGCCGTCTTCGAGGGGGTCGCGGTCGCGTACGTGCCCGTGACGGTCTCGCCGACGGCGGCGGGCAAGGCCAGCGTCACCCTGCGCGTGGGCTACCAGGTGTGCGACGACCGCACGTGCCAGTTCCCTGATACGCAGACCTTCGCCGTGGTGCTCACCGTCGTCGAGCCGGGCACGGTCACCGCGAACGACCCGGCGAACGCGGAGCTTTTCCGCGGGTTTGATCTCAACGCCTTCGCCGCCACGGCGCCGGCCAAGGCGTCGTCGTCCGCGTTCCAGACAAACGTCTTCGGGCTCGACATCCGGTTCGACGCGGGCGGGGCGGGCCTGTTCGCCCTGCTCGGCATCGCGCTGCTGGGCGGGTTCGTCCTGAACCTGACGCCCTGCGTGCTGCCGGTGATTCCGCTGAAGATCATGGGGCTGAGCCAGTCCGCCGGGCACCCGCGCCGGATGCTCTTCCTGGGCGTGGTGATGTCGATCGGCGTGATCACGTTCTGGCTGGCGATCGCCGCGGCGATGGTCTTCATCTCGGGCTTCAAGGCGGTCAACCAGCTCTTCCAGTTGCCGGTCTTCACGCTCGGCGTGGGGGTGTTCATCGCGCTGATGGCCGTGGGCATGCTGGGGCTGTTCACGGTGCAGCTCCCCGGCGTGGTGTACCTGGTGGACCCGAAGACCGAGTCGGTGCCGGGCTCGTTCCTGTTCGGGGTGATGACCGCGGTGCTCTCGACGCCCTGTACAGCCCCGTTCATGGCCGGCGCCGTCGCGTGGTCGACCAAGCAGCCGGTGTTCGTCACGCTCGCCACCTTCGGCGCGATCGGGCTGGGCATGGCCGCCCCGTACCTCGTGCTCGCGGCGTTCCCGCGCCTGCTGGCCCGCGTGCCCAAGAGCGGCCCGGGGAGCGAACTCGTCAAGAAGACCATCGGGCTGCTGATGGTCGCCGTCGCCGTGTTCTTCCTGGGCAGCGGGCTGGATCCCATGCTCCGCCAGCCGATCGACCCGCCGATCCGCCTGCACTGGTGGCTGATCGCCGCGATCGTCGTTGGCACCGTGATCTGGCTCATCGCGAAGACCTTCCGTCTCACGAAGTCCGCGCCGCTGCGCGCGGGCGTGGCGGTGGGGGGGGTGCTCTTCGCGGGCGCAACGCTGGCCATCGTCCGGGCCGTTACCGACCGGGGCCCGATCGACTGGGTCGCGTACACGCCCGAACGCTTCGAGCAGCAGACCGCCGAAGGGCGCGTCGTGGTCGTCGATTTCACCGCCGAGTGGTGCCTCAACTGCAAGGCGCTGGAGAGCGCCGTGCTGCATCGCCCGGAGATCGTCGGGCTGCTGAACGGGCCCGGCGTCACGCCCATGAAGGTCGACCTCACCGGCACCAACGTGCCCGGCCAGAACAAGCTCAAGGAGCTCAACTGGGTCGGGATCCCGCTGCTGGCGGTCTACGGCCCTGGCCTGCAGCAGCCCATCACCTACGACTCCTACACCCCCGAGATGGTCCGCGAAGCCATCGAGAAGGCCCGCGGGCCCCGGGTGGGCGCCACGGAGCCCGGCAGGGGCGGATAACGCGGTGGCGGGGAGGCTGCCGACACCGGGCGGTGCCGCTCATTGACAGTTGCCTTGTGCCCGGCTAGGTTTTTGCTCGCTCCCGACGGGCAACTGTCCGATGGGAGCCTGACAACTCGCGGGCGTAGCTCAGTGGTAGAGCGCTACCTTGCCAAGGTAGAAGTCGAGGGTTCAAGTCCCTTCGCCCGCTTTTTCGGCGTGACGGCCGCGGTGTACTCGCCGCCCGCTCGCCCCGGATCCTTCACTTCACACGCCGGCGCTCACGACCCAAGACGCGCCTTGGCCGCCGCGATCGCCTGCTTCACCGCCCGCGGCCCCGTCGCGCCGTGCACCTCTCGGGCCGCCAGCCCGCGCGAGAGGCTGATCCGCTCGAACACGTCCGCGTCCGATCGGGGTGCGATGGCCCGCAGATCGTCGAGCGACAGCGCGTCGAGCGCCACGCCCTTCGCCAGGGCCGCCCGCACCGCGCGCCCGGCCTGCTCGTGCGCTTCGCGGAAGGGCACGCCCTTGCCCACGAGGTAGTCCGCGAGGTCGGTCGCGTTCGCGTACCCGCCCGCCGCGGCCCGGGCGCACGCCTCGCGTCGCACGACCAGCGTGTCGAGAATCTTGGGCACTACCCGCAGGCACAGCGACAGGTGGTCCATCGCGTCAAAGAGCGGCTCCTTGTCTTCCTGCAGGTCCTTGTTGTACGCGAGGGGGAGGCCCTTGAGCGTCGTGAGCAGCGCGACCAGGCTCCCCACGATCCGCCCGCACTTGCCCCGCAGCAGTTCCGCGGCGTCGGGGTTCTTCTTCTGCGGCATCAGCGAGCTGCCGCTCGACACGCTGTCGTGGAACTCCACGAGGCCGAACTCCTGCGAGCCGAAGAGGACCAGATCTTCGCCCAGGCGCGAGAGGTGCGTGGCGCAGATGGACGCCGCCGCGAGCGTCTCGAGCGCGAAGTCGCGGTCGCTCACGGCGTCGAGGCTGTTGCGGGACGCCCCGTCGAAGCCCAGGTCTCGCGCCAGCGCGTCGCGGTCGATGGGGTACGCCGTGCCGGCGAGCGCGCCCGACCCCAGCGGGCAGACGTTCGCCCGCCCGCGCGCACCCAGGAACCGGGCCTCGTCGCGCTCCAGCATCTCCGCGTACGCCAGGCACCAGTGGGCGAACAGCACCGGCTGGGCCCGCTGGAGGTGCGTGTACCCGCTCATCACCGTGTCGGCCTCGCGCTCGGCCAGCGTTACCAGCGACGCGCGGCACGCCCGCACCTCCGCCACCCGCGCGTCGAGCGCCCCGCGCGTCCACAGGCGCAGGTCCGTCGCGACCTGGTCGTTGCGGCTTCGCCCCGTGTGGAGCTTCTTGCCGAGCGCGCCCAGCCGCTCGACGAGGCGTCGCTCGACCCAGGAGTGCACGTCCTCGTCGTCGCCCCCGAGGGGCGCCGCGGGGTTGGCGGCGACCTCCGCCGCCAGGTCGGCGAGCGCGGCCCGCAGGGAGGCGCCCTCCGCGGGCGTCAGAACGCCCGCGCGCTCGAGCGCGAGCGACCACGCGCGCGAGCCCTCGATGTCCTGCGGCGCGAGGCGCGCGTCGAAGGCGAGCGAGTCGTTCAGCCGCCGGAAAAGCTCGTCCGGGCCCGATTCAAACCGTCCGCCCCACAGCGCCATGAATTGCCGTCCTTGTGTCCGACTATTGGGCGTTCGCGGAGCGCACCGGGTGCTTCGCGAAAAACTCCGCCAGCCCGGCGCGGGGCACCGGCCCCCCCGTCCCAGCACTCGTCGCCGGACTGCGGCGGTAGTACCCGAGCAACTGCTCGGTGTTCAGCGCGTCCGTTTCGCGCTCGATCGCCTCACGGATCTCGTCACGCATCCGGATGCAATCAAACGCTTTTGTCCTCGCGACCATACCGCACCTCCGCTGGCGAGCAGATGAACACCGGAGCGTACCCCAGAGAACCGTTCACGGCGTTGAACCCGCGCATCCGGTCGAAGTTCACCAGATGGCGGAAGTTCCACGAGACCAGCACGTCCGCGCGATGCACCGTCGCGGTCGCCACATGGATCGCGTCCGCCCGCCACCGCCTGCCCACCACGCCCGCCGCGAGGTACGAGTCGGTGAGGAGCGCCACCGCGTCGGTCGCGGTGCATCGAACACACGCCTCGGGGGCCACCGCCGCGAGAAGGCCACGCACAGGTTCGGGCGCGAGCGACAGCTCTTGCTCGGTGACATCGCCGAGCAGAACAAACTTCGCCACGCTCAACCCGCAGGAAGAACCCGCGGCTGTGCTCCGCGAACTCGTCGTCGAAGACTCCGCCGAAGACGGAAGTGTCCGTGTATGCACGGATCGGCGCGTCGCTCACAAGTTCCCCCGCCGCCCCTGCTCCAGCTCCAGCGCCTCGAACAGCGCCTTGAAGTTGCCCTTGCCGAAGCTCTGGCTCCCGCGGCGGCAGATGATCTCGAAGAACAGCGTCGGGCGGTCCTGCAGGGGCTTGGTGAAGAGCTGCAGCAGATAGCCCTCGTCGTCGGCGTCCACGAGGATCCCCAGATCGTGGATCTTCTTGTGGTCTTCCTTCACCACGTCCTTGCCGTGCGACCTGAGCGTGCCGTTCACGCGGTCCCAGACCTGGTCGTAGTACGCGTCGGGCAGCGTCAGGAAGTCCACGCCCCGCGAGCGCAGCGCCGCGATCGAGTGCAGCTCGTCGTCGGTGCGCAGGGCGAGGTGCTGCACGCCCGGCGTGTTCATGTGCCAGTCCAGGTATTCCTGCACCTGGCTCTTCTTCTTGCCCGGGGCCGGCTCGTTGATGGGGATCTTGATCAGGTTGTTCCCGCTGGCCATCACCTTGGACATCAGCGCCGAGTACTCGGTCGAGATGTCCTTGTCGTCGAAGTGCTTGAACATGCTGAACTCCAGCACGTTCTCGTAGAACTTCACCCAGTGGTTCATCTTCCCCAGCTCGACGTTGCCCACGAGGTGGTCGACGTACTTCAGCCCGCACGGGTGCGAGCGGTTGTGCTGGTTGATCGCCAGCACGCTCGTGCTGGTCGGGCCGGCCGTCTCGTCGATCTTGCGGAATCGCGGCATGAACAGCGCGCCCTGCTTGACCTTGGTCAGTTCGTACGCGCCGGTGCGGCTGACGAACGTGTGCACCACGCGCCCGAACGTGCGGATGCCCGCCATCGTCACGGCGCCGTGCTCGTCGCGGTACGTCTTGGGCTCGTACGCGCTCTCCGCGCCGTTGCGGACGGCCCGCTCCCAGGCACGCTCGGCGTCGAACACCGTGAACGCGATGTCCTTGACCCCGTCGCCGTACATCGCGACTTCCATCGCGGAGGGGTGCTGGGGCGTCAGCCCGCTGGTGAGGATGAAGCGAATGTTCCCCTGCGTCAGGAGGTAGTGGGCCGCGTCACGCGAGCCGGTCGTGAGGTCCGACACCTGCTCGATGTGGAACCCGAAGCAGTGCGCGTAGAAGAACGCCGCCTGCTTCGCGTTGCCCACGTAGAACTGCACGTGGTCGACATCGATGAGCTGGAGCGGGTCGGTCGTGGTCAGGGCGCCCGAGGGGGGCTGCGGCGTGATCGTCGTCATGGCGCGACTCCTTCCTGAGGAATCGTAGAGGCGCGCCGGCGCCGGGTCGCGCGGTGCGGAGAGCCCGGGGCCCCCGACATGCCCTCCAGTGCAGACCGTGCTCAGCGGGGGGGCGGTGCGGGCGGGCCCATGGGCCCGTCGACGGCCGAGATCGTCGCCATCGCGTCCTGCAACGCCGAACGCTGCTCGGAGGTCAGCGCTTCCCCGAATCGCTCCTCGATCGCCGTCACGACGAGCGCGGCGTGGGGCTTGCGCAGCGACGCCGCGAGCCCGCGCAGCCAGGCCCCGACGCCCACGTCCAGCGACGTCGCTTCCTCCACGCGTCCGAGGGCCAGCAGCGCCTCGCAGCGCAGCGCGCTCGCCTCGGCCCGGTCGGGGCCCTCGAACGGCACGGGGTCGAGCACCGCGATCGCATCATCGGGCGTGTTGTCGTCGATGCGCATCCGCGCCAGGGCGAGGGCGCCCCGGCAGATGGCCTCCCGCTGGGCAGGGTCGCTCCATTCCGACAGGCGCCTGCCCTCGGACGTCAGTTCGCGCAGCAGGCGCCGGCGGTCGGCGGGATCCTCCGTCTGGGTCGAGACCGCCCAGAGATCGGCCGCGGGAAGCACCCCCGCGAGGCGCGCCCAGGCGACCGCCGCCACGTCGGGCGCGGGGCGGGGAAGGGCCAGCAGGCGGGCGTACCCCGCGCTGGTCGCGTCGTGCAGCACGAGCGATCGCGAGGCGACGTCGAAGAGTTCAACGTCGGCCTTCGCGGCCTCGAGGATGGCGTCCAGGTGCTCGGGATACCAGACCAGGGCCCGCGCCGCCGCCACCCGTCGCGCGGGCGAGGCACCTCGCAGCAGCGGCGCGATCCTCGCCCGGTCCTCTCGCCCGCCGAGGCTGGCGAGGATGCCCAGAACGGCGGGCTCGAGGGCGTCGTCCGGGAAGGACCGGGCCGCCTGGAGCGCTCGACGCTGGTTCTCGGGGTTGAGTTCGGCCGCCCGGTACAACTGCCACACGGCCTCGGCGGCTTCCTCCCGCGCGGGGCCCTCGCGCTCCATCCAACTGAGGGCGGCCTCGCGCATGCCGGCCGAGGGCCAGCGCGCGGCGGCGAGGAGCAGTGGGGCGGCTGCGTCGGGGTCGGACTCGCGTTGCAGCGCCGTCGTAACAGCGTCGGCCGCCCCGTCCGGGGCCATCTGTCGCACGATCCTCGCCGCACCGCCCCGCAACGCCGGGTCAGGGTCGCGGAGAAGGGCGAGCACGCGCGTGCCAACCTCCGGGCCGAGCGTGCCAGACCCGGAGAGTTCGCGGGCCGCCAGTTCCAGCCCGAGGAGGCGCGCCCCGCCCTCTGGGTTGTCGAGCAACCCCGCGACGAAGGCGCCGCGCTCGGCGGGCGGGGTCAGGGCGTGGAGTCGGCGCTGCGATTCGATCAACTGCTCGCGCAGGCGGGCGTTCTGCTCGCGCAGCGCGTCGGCGCGACGCACGAACGCCGCCGTCACCTGCCGGCGCCACTCCCAGTCGGCCATTTCCTCGGCCGTCGCCAGCCACGACGTCCACCCGCCGGGCGGGGGTGCGCTCAGCCCGCTCAGGCGGAGCAGGGCGGCGGCCGCGGCCGCCCGATCGGTCGCGGGACGCTCGGCCCCCAGGTGCTCCACCAGCAGCCGCGCCGCTTCGCGCGTGCGGATCGACCCGAGGGCATCGAGGAAAGGCGTGCACGCCCCCGCCGGCGCCTGCGCGAGCGCCTCGCCGAGCAGCGACGCGAGCGAGTCCGGCGCGTCGGGACTCGCGGCGATCGCCCCCAGCAGCGCGAGGCACGCGGGCGAACCGGCCTCGCCGAGCACATCCGACATCGACCCGGCCCATGCGGTGTCTTCTCTCTGCTGGAGCAGGCGGGCCGCCGCGTCGACGCGCACCTTGTCGGGCGTTGCGGGGTTCCGCATGAGACCGACGACTGTCGCGAGCGTCGCGTCGGGAGGAACGGAGATGACCTCGCCCGCGCCCGCCGGGCCGGCCGCCTGCGAGGGCGCACCGTGTCCCAGGCCGGCGAACGCGCCCGCCAAGACCAGCGCGAGATGTGCCCGTCGCCTGTTCCGCACCGACGTTCTCCGCCTCGCGCGCCGCGCGCTGTGTGTCTACCGCCCGGCGTCCCGTTGGGTTCGCCATTCGCTGCATCGGTCAGGGCGCGCCGCGATCTTCACCCGGGACGGCTGTTCCCGCGCGCCTCGAGCAACCGGGCCGCCTCGTCCACGTCCTTGTCGCCCCGCCCGGACAGGCACACCACCACGTGCTGATCGGCCTTGAGCTCGCGCGCCGTCTTCACCGCCTGGGCCAGCGCGTGCGCCGTCTCCAGCGCCGGGATGATGCCCTCGGTCCGCGCCAGCAGCGTGAAGGCCTCCAGGGCCTCCTCGTCGGTCGCGGTGGTGTACGTGACCCGTCCGGTGTCCTTCCAGTACGCGTGCTCGGGCCCCACGCCGGGGTAGTCGAGCCCCGCTGAGCACGAATGCACCGGGGCCGTCTGCCCCGATTCGTCCTGCAGCACGTAACTCAGCGACCCGTGCAGCACGCCGGGGGTGCCCAGCGCCAGCGGCGCCGCGTGCTCTCCGCCCTTGGCCGAGATCCCGCCCGCCTCCACGCCCACCAGCTTCACCCCGGCGTCCTCGATGAACGCAAAGAACGCGCCCGCGGCGTTCGACCCGCCCCCGACGCACGCGATCACCGCGTCGGGCAGCTTCTGGAACATCCGGATCGACTGCGCCTTTGTCTCGCGCCCGATGATCGACTGAAAATCGCGGACGATCATCGGGAACGGGTGCGGGCCCACCACCGAGCCCAGCACGTAGTGCGTGTCGTCGCTCGACGCCATCCAGTCGCGCATCGCTTCGTTCGTCGCGTCCTTCAGCGTCCGCGAACCCGAATCGACCTCGACCACCCGGGCCCCCAGCATCTTCATGCGCACGACGTTCAGCCGCTGGCGGCGGACGTCCTCGGCCCCCATGTACACATCGCACGCCAGCCCGAACCGTGCCGCGGCGGTCGCCGTCGCCACCCCGTGCTGCCCCGCGCCGGTCTCGGCGATGACGCGGCGCTTGCCCATGCGCACCGCGAGCAGCGCCTGCCCCATCGTGTTGTTGATCTTGTGCGCGCCCGTGTGCGCCAGGTCCTCGCGCTTCAGCCAGATCCGCGCGCCCTGCTCGCGAGAGAGCCCACGGCGCGCGTGCTCCGTCAGCCGGTCGGCGGCGTACAGAGGCGTGCTGCGCCCCACGAACGTCCGCAGCAGCCCGTGCAGTTCTTCCCAGAACGCCTCGTCGCGCGAGACGCGCTCGTACGTCGCCGTCAACGTGTCGAGCGCGTCGCACAGCGTCTCGGGAACGTACCGCCCGCCGAACGCGCCGAATCTGCCCTGCGGCGTGGGCGCGTCCGACAAGCGCACCGGCGGCGCTGATACATCGATCTGGGCGGGGGGAGGGCTCACGAGCGGAGCGTAGGGTTCGCGACCGGCGTCGGCGCGTCGCGCGGCATGGCCTGCGCGTCGGCCTTGGCCGCCGCCGCCGCCCCGCGCCGTTCGTCCACCAGCAACGTCAGCACCAGTCCGACCCCCAGGAAGCCCGCCAGCACCAGCAGCGCCGCCGGCGTGCCCAGTGTGTCCTTGGCCCACGCGAACGGGAAGGTCAGCACCGCCGCCAGTTTGAAGACCAGCCCCCACACCCCGAACACCTCGGCGGACTTGGATTCCGGCGCCAGGAAGCCCACGAACGCGCGGTTCGCCGTTCCCAGCGACCCCAGCCCGAACCCCAGCGCGTTGCCCACGGCCCACATCGGCCAGGCGGGGTACGCCGCCGGGTCCGCCGCCGCCTCACGCCGGAACGCGTACAGCGCGAACAACCCGACCGACACGATCCAGACGATCAGTAGCAGCACGGTCGACCGCCGGTGCCCCAGCCGGTCCTGCAGGAAGGTGGGGACGAACGTCCCGACGATCCCCGAGACGGTGATGACCGCGACGAAGATCACCAGGTCCGCCTGCTCGAACCCGTACTCGCTCGCGAGCTTGCTCGCAAAGAAGATCACGACGCTCATCCCCGTGCCGTAGAACATCGACGCGACCAGCAGCATCGTGAGGTCGCGGAACGAGGCGACGTTGCGGACCGACGAGCGGAGGCGTTCGTACGCCGCCCCGACGAGGGAGGCCTTGCCCGCGGGCTCGCGGACGTCGGGTTCGCGGAGCCAGATGGCCGTGGGCACCAGCAGGGCGAGGAACCAGACGCCGGCGAAGACGAAGAAGGGCCGCCACTGGGCCGGGTCTTTAAGTCCCAGGCCGATCATGCTCGCCGCGGTGATCACCAGCAGCAGGAGGGCCGCACCGTACGCGCAGCCCCACGAGAAGCCCGAGATCCCGCCCACGCGGTCGCGCGGGCCGAGGAAGGGCAGGAAACTCGCGAGCAGGTTCTCGCCCAGCGCGAAGCAGAGGTTCGCCGGGATGTAGAGCAGCACCGCCAGCCACAACTGCCCGGGCTGCACGAACGCGAGCCCGCACGTGAGCACGCCGCACAGCACGCCGGTGCCGATGAGCATCTCCTTGCGCCACGCGCGTGCGTCGGCGATGGCGCCCAGCACCGGCGAGAGCGCCGCGGTCAGCAGCATGCTGGCGCCGTATGTCAGGGCCCAGAGCCGGTCGTCGATGGCGTCGTCGTTCACCACGACCTTCGCGAAGAAGATCGAGAACAGGAGCGTGTTGATGATGAGCGTGAACGACTGGTTCGCGACGTCGAAACTGATCCACGACCACACCTGGCGTGGGCGGGCGAGTCCTCGCAGCGGGTAGATGTCGCGCAACCACATGGGCCGAGCGTATCGCCGGGTTCGAGGGTGTGCGCCGTGCAAACGGTGCGCGCGGAGCAAAACGAAGCACCGCGCCGGGACGGCCCGGCGCGGCGTGGGGATTCATCGGCCTGCGGGACGGCCCGTCAGTTCTTCGACGGCTTGTCCGCCGAGGCGGCCTGCATCGGCGCGTCGGGGTGCTTCAGGTTGAACTCCTGCAGCAGCGCGTCGATCTTCTCGGCTTCCTTCGCCGGGTCCTCGCCCGGGTGCAGCCCGCGGAAGCGGACCTTGCCCGCGGGGTCGACGATCGCGACGTGCGGGATGCCCTGCACGCCGTACTCGGGGTTGAAGACGTCGGACGTGCCGAAGGCGACGGCCCACGTCATCTCCTGGTCCTTGATGAACTGCTTCATCAGTTCCATTTCGCGCGACGGATCGCCCTCGGTGCTGATGCGCCGGTTCTTGGGGTCCTGGGCCTTGTAGTCGATGTGGAAGCCCTGCAGGCTCGTCACGCCGAGGATGACCACCGGGTACCCGTCGTAGCGGGCCTGCAACTGCCGGATGTTCGGGAAGCTCGCCACGCACGGGCCGCACCACGTGGCCCAGAAATCAAGCACCACCACCTTGCCCTTGAGGTCGGACAGCTTCGTGACCTCCGAGCCCAGCGTCGTCCAGGTGAAGGTGATGTCCGGGGCCTGATGCCCGACGAGTTCGCCCCGCGCGAACGCGCCGTTCAGGTAGTTCTTGGTCCGCACCACGAAGGACCGCATGCGCTCGAGTTCGGCCTTCTTGGCCTTCGCCTCCGCGTCCTCGGGCGAGGCCGCCAGCTTCGCGTCCGCCTGCGCCAGTTCGCCCGCGACCTTGGTGTCGACGCGCCCGTACATCGCGATCGTTTCGGTGCGGATGGTCTCGACCAGCGCGCGGTCGGCGCCGAACTCCTCGTCCGACACGGCCTGGAAGAGCCCGCCCATCGCGAGCGCCGCCCGGACCGGCAGGTCATCCGCCGCCAGCACCGCGCGGGCCGCCTCCAGCGTGCCAGGCTCCTTCAGCTGCGCGGGGCTGAGCATCTGGATCGCGCTGAGAATTCCCTGCCCGTACCCGGCCTTCACCGCGTCGAGGAACTTGGGGTGGCGCATGCCCTGGGCCACCAGCACCGGGAGCTGCTCCTGGTACGCCTTGATGTCCTCGGGCGACATCGAGCGGGGGCGGCTGGAGATCCCGACGAGCAGTTCGGCCGCACGCACGCCGTCCACCGAGTTGTCCGAGGCGAGCTGCGTCAGCCGGGCCTTGGCCTGGCCCCACTGATCCGTGAGCTGCGCAAGCACGCGCTCCTTCTGGAGTTTCTCGATCTGCTCACGCGACGCGTTCGTGAGGTTGATTCCCGAGAACGCCGCACGCGCCGACTCGGGGGACTGGCGGTCCGCCTTGTACTTCGCCAGCGCCGCGTCGATCTCCGCGTCCGTCGGCGCCGTCGCCGCCGGCTGCGCCATCGCGCGCGACTCGACCGACATCCCCACGACGCTCCCCAGGGGCACGCCGATCACGCCCAGCACGCTCGCCACCAACGCGGCACGTTTCATGAATCAGTCTCCTTGGTGTCTTCCGCACACTCAATCCACGGTAGGGCCGTCCTCCCGAACGGGACCCGCGGCCCCAAGATACCGCGCCAGGAACTCGACCTGCACGTTCTTTGCTTCGTGACCAAACTTCCCGAAGCCGGCGTGCTCTTCCGGCGCGCCCGTCTGCGACCACGTCTTCAGACGGATGAGATCCGGATCCGTTCCCGCGCGTTCATACCGGAGGCGCAGCGCCTCCAGGAACGTCGTCAGGCATCCGATCGGTACGATCCGGTCGGTCTCCGCGTGCAGGAACAACGCCGGGATCGGACGGAACGTATCCAGACGCGACATCGCGTCCGCCGCCAGCACACCCTCGCGGGCCATCGAGACCCCCCGCGGCGGTTGCCAGCTCTGGCCGCTCGGGAAGTACAGGCCCTCCAGCCAGCCGGTGGTTCCCTCCACCGCGGCGCACACGAAATCGTGGCCGTCGCACAGCCGACGCAGCGCCGCCATGCCGCCCGCCGACATCCCGCCGATGCCCATCCGGGCAAAGTCGAGATAGTCGCCCCATTCCGGGGCGGCCATGGCGTCAACGACGCGGTCGATCTCCGGCACCATCGCGTTCACGACGTCCATCGACCGCTCGTTCATCTGCATCGACGGATCGAATCGCTCGCCGTGCCCGGGCAGGTCGAGCGCGACCGCGGCGATCCCCGCGCGCACCCAGCGCAAGTACCGACCGGGATCAATCGCCTTGCTGACGGTGCGCCCGTGCATCCAGATCATTGATGGCGCTGGGTGCTCCCAATCCGGATGCGCGATCAACGCCGGTACTCCCCCGAGGGTCGCGCGGCGGGTGCGCCGGGCGAGGTCGGCGGGGAGTTGGGCGAAACGTTCGATCATTCGGATAGTCGACCAACCTCCACCTACAGCGCGAGCACCTGCCCGGGTTCGATGACCTTGGGAAGTTTCGCGTGACGCAGGTCTTCCGGGCCGTTGGCCGTGCGCGGCGAGATCTCCAGCACGCAGTCCGGGCTGGCGTCGGCGCGACGGGGGACCGACACGCCGCAGGCCTCGAGCCACCGGGCGGCCCGCGCGGTCTGCAGGCGTGCGCTGCTCTCGACGCTGTCCACGCCGCTCGCGTTCTTGATGGGCGCGAACTCCTCGACGCGGTCGGTCTCGACGACGATGCTCTTCTGCGCCAGCGCGAGCGCGTCGAACACGAAGCGCTCCAGCTTCACGGCGTTGTTCGTGCTCGGCGACACCTTCTCGCCCGTCGCCAGGTCCACGCAGGGCACCTTCTTCTCGGCCCGGTGGAAGGGCAGGCTGAACGACGGGTTCGTCGCGAGTTTCTCGAGGAACGACACGCCGATGATGTGGATCGCGATCGAACCGGCGTCGAACGCGATCGATCCGTTCGCGTGGCGCTGGTTCGCGAGGGCCGCGGGCATGTCGGAGTACTCGATCACCTCGGTGCGCCCGTCGGCGAGGCAGAAGACGCCGACTTTCTCGGCGGGGTCGGTCTTGCGCACCATCTTGCTGCTCATCTCGGCGGACGAATCCGGCGCGCCCGCGTGCAGGCCCAGAAACAGCGGGTCGAGGACTTTGACGTGCGGGTTGTCGACCTGGAAGTACGACAGGTGCTCGACGCCCCGCGCGATCAGGTCCGCGATCGCCCCCGACACGTGCAGCGCCCGGATGCACCCGCCATGCCCGTCGGGGTTGGTCGCGATCTCGTGCTTGTCGGCCAGCAGCATCCGCCCGTCGGAGATCGACAGCGACGGCATCACGCCCTGCGGAAAGAACCGCACGTCCGCCGCGTCGAGCCCGAAGTGCTTGTTCGCCTCGAAGAACGACGTCGTCGCCTCGTGGTTCAGCGGGCTCGTCATGATGTACCACGGCACGCGCACGCCGTAGCGGTCGCGCGCCCACAGCAGGTTCTCGGCGAAGATCTGGAACAGGGACTTACGAGTCACCGCCCCGGCCGGGAAGCAGCCCTTGGGCCCGTCGTATCCCAGGCGCGAGCCCTGCCCGCCGGCGACGACGAACGCCGCGACCTTGCCGGACTTGATGAGCGCCTCGCCCCGCGCGCGGGCCGCGCTCGCGTCCCAGGGTCGCGCGGCGTCGGCCGCGTCCGCCGGGTAGTACGGCGCGGGGCGGAGGTCCTTCGGCAGCGCGGGCGCCGGCGGGTGCTTCACGAACCGCTCGACGAGGTCCGGCAGCGCGGCGAGGTCCAGCGACTGGATCTGCGCGAGCAGCGCCCCACGCCGTGCGGCGTCGAGTTCGTCCACGAACCGGAGCACGTGGTCCTGGCCGACAGAAGCGAGTCGATCACGCAGGCGGGCAAGGTCGGGCATGGTGGGCCTCCGCGAGGATCGTACAGCCGGAGGGCGGCGCGCTGCGCGAAGGGTCGGACCAGAGAGCGCGCGCGAGCGGGAAGACGTCGGCTGCGTTGTCGGCGTGCGTAGTGACAGGGCGTCGGGGGCGGATGTCCGCGTGCGTCCACTACAGTGCCCGCGATGAACCTCTTGAATGCACCTTCGCGACTGCCGCTGGTTGCTCCGTCGATTCTGGCGGCGGACTTTGCACGCCTGGGCGATGAATGCCGCGATGTGCTGAGCGCGGGGGCGGACCTGCTGCACCTGGACGTGATGGACGGGCACTTCGTGCCGAACCTGACGATGGGGCCGGACCTGTGCCGCTCGCTGCGGCGTGCGCTGCCGGGCGCGTACCTCGACGTGCACCTGATGGTGACCGATCCCGGGGCGTACGTGGAGGCGTTCGCGAAGGCGGGCGCGAACCACGTGTCGTTCCACATCGAGGCGGTGGGAGCGGCGGGGGTCGGGCCGCTGGCGGCTCGGGTGCGCGGGCTGGGGATGCAGGCGGGGCTGGCGATCAACCCGCCGACGCCGGTCGAGGCGATCCTGCCGGTGGTGGGAGAGGTCGACCTGGTGCTGGTGATGTCGGTGAACCCGGGGTTCGCGGGGCAGGCGTTCATCCCCGGAGTTCTGGGCAAGACGCGGGCGGTGCGCGAGCGGCTGCGGCCCGACCAGCGGCTTCAGATGGACGGGGGGATCACGCCGTCCAACGCCGGCGAGGTACGCGACGCGGGCTGCGATGTGCTGGTCGCGGCGTCGGCGGTGTTCGGCGTCGCGCCCAGCGAGCGGGCGGGGGTGATGCGGCGGCTGCGGGGCGAGTGACCGGGGGGGCGGCTAGGCCGCGGGGCGGCGGGGCTCGGCGTACGGCGCGAGTTGGGCGGGAAGGTCGCGCAGGCCGCGGCGGCGGGCTTTCGCGACGGCGTAGCGCAGCGAGCGGTCGACGCGCCGGCGGACGCGATCGGTGATCGGCACGCCGCGGGCCTCCATGGTGCGCAGGGCGTAGTCCCACGCGGCCCATTCTTCGAGGCAGCGGGGCGAGATGGCGCCGACGCCCAGGACGTGATGCCCGATCTCGTGGAGGGCGATGGCGACGGACATCGGGCCGCGGGGGCGGGGGCATTCGATGTAGCGTCGGACCGAGCCATCGCGGTAGCGGAGGACGACGGCGATGCCGGAACTGCCGGAGCGCCACTTGCGCACGCGGATGTTGTGTTCGGCGAGGAGTTCGCGGACGAGGGCTTCGTAACGCTCGGCCGCGGAAGGGCGGCGGGCGGCGGTCTTCGCGGGGCGAGGACGGGCGCGCTTGACGGGCGCGAGTTTGGCCGGCGCGGGCTGGGTCGGCGCGGGCTTGGCCGGCGCGGGCTGGGTCGGCGCGGGCTGGGTCGGCGCGGGCTGGGTCGGCGGCTTGCGCGACGGCTGGCGCAGCACGCGGGCGACGGGCTCGATGAGATCCCACAGCGTCAGCACGACGGGCGGCCTCCTGCCAGCACTTCCTGGGATTCCACGCGCTGTCCGTTCGCGAAATCCCGCCAGGGCACCACCTTCCGCCCCGGCGCCTGCACCTCGAGCAGGCGCACAACCGTACCGCCCGCGCACCCGACCAGCCCCTCGGCACCCGACAGCAGCGTGCCCGGCGCGGCGTCGTGCGCGAGCGCGACGGCGGCGTGGGCGATCTGGGGCGGCACGCCCGCCAGCGACGTCGTGGCGCGCAGCAGTCGCAGCGGCTGGGCGCGGAACGTGACCGCGACGCCCGGCCAGGGCGACAGGCCGTTGATCCGTGCGCGGCATTCCTCCGCGGGGCGGGCGAAGTCCACCCAGCCGTCGGCCTTGGACATCTTGGGGGCGAGCGTGACGAGTGATTCGTCCTGCGTGACGGGCGCGAGCGTGCCGGCGGCGTGGGCGGCGAGGACCGAGTCGACGAGCGCGGGGCCGTCGGACGCGAGTTGGTCGTGCAACTGCCCGGCGGTCGCGTCGAGCGGGACGGGGCGGCGTGACTGCGCGAGCACGAGCCCGGCGTCCATGCGGTCGGCGAGGGTGATGACCGAGTTGCCGGTCTCGGCGTCGCCGGCGAGGACGGCGGCGTTGATCGGGGCGGCTCCGCGCCAACGCGGGAGGAGCGAGGCGTGGAGGTTGATGGCGAAGCGGTCGGCGAGCAGGGCGGGCCCGAGTTTCTGGCCGAACGCGATCACGACCCAGGCGTCGGCGGGCAGCGCGCGGATGGCGTCGCGGATGTCGGGGGTGTTGCAGGACTGGGGCGTGAGGACGGGCACGCCGGGGAGGTGCTCTCTCGCCCAGGCGGCGATCGGAGTCGGGGTGGGCGCGCCGCCGCGGCCGGCGGGCTTGTCCGGCTGAGAGACGACGCCGCGGATGCGTCCGGCGGCGGCGAGGTGTTGCAGCGTGGGCAGGCCGAACGCGCCGGAACCGAAGAAGACAACGCGTGCGGGCGGGGCGGGGGCCGGGTCGATGCTGGCGGGGTTCATCGGCGGGCGGGCCCTTCGAACTCGGCCTCGAGGTCCTTGAGTGCGGAGCGGTTCTTGAGGCGGTGGATGGGGGGCATGCGGTCGATGATGAGCACGCCGTTGAGGTGGTCCATCTCGTGCTGCCAGCAGCGGGCGAGCAGGCCGCTGGCGCGCCGGGTGATGGGCGTGCCGTGCTCGTCGAGCGCGGAGATCGTGACGGACCGGGGGCGGAGGACCGCGCCGTGAATCTCGGGGAGCGAGAGGCAGCCCTCGTCGAAGGGTTCGAGGGGGCCCTCGGGGTCGGAGAGGACGGGGTTGACGTAGACGCGAGCGGCCTGATCGGCCAGAAGCGGGGAGGCGTCGGCGGGGCGGTCGGCGGTGGGTGGGACGAAGGTGACGAAGAGGCGCCAGGGCAGCCCGACCTGCGGTGCGGCGAGGCCGATGCCCTCGTGCTCGTGCATGAGTTCGATCATGCGTCTGGCGACGGCGCGGAGCTCGTCGGAGACGGCGACGTCGACCGCGGCGCGGCGGAGGACGGGGTCGGGGTAGTGAACGACGCGCAAGAGAGAGGGATCCGCCGGCATCGGGCGATGGTATGAGTGGGCGGGGCGGGGCGCGACATGGGGCGCGCCAGACCCTATCATGGGGACTTGAGCACGGGCCGCGCCGGCCGCGCGGGCCCTCTGGCCGGGGCGCGGGCGGCGCCCGGGGCACGCGCCGAACGGCGCGGGGAAGGACGCAACGAGTGGGTCTGTTCGGAAACAAGAAGGACGAAGCGCGCAAGGACGAGCCCAAGAAGGACGAGGGTGCGAAGCCCACGTCCGAGCCGGGCGGGGTGCTCGAGCCGCAGCCGGAGAAGGCGCAGAAGTTCTTCTCGCACGCCCGGGCGGTGCAGGAGACGGGGAACGCGGAGTACGCGATGCAGCTCTGGCTGAGCGGGCTGCGGTTTGACCCGGGGAACATGCCCGGGATCGAGGGGTTCTTCGGCGCGGCGGCGGCGTTCCTCTCGGACCCCGCGAGCAAGAAGGGGCTGAGCAAGGAAGTCTCGCGCGTTGTGTCGGGAAAGAGCGAGATCGACCGCTACCTGCTCGGGCTGCTGGAGTGGTCGATGCGCCCGGCGGACGCGGTGCTCGCGGTGCGGGCGCTGGAAGTGACCGCGCGGATCAAGCTCGAGGAAGTCGCGGTGTGGGTAGGAATCCGGGCGACGGCGTCGGTGATGCGCGAGAAGAAGCCCCGCAAGGACCTGCTCCTCAAGGTCGCGCAGGCGCTCGCGAGCGTGGGCGCGGCGAACGAGGCGATCCAGGCGGCCGAGCACGCCCAGCGGATCGACCCCACGGACGGCGAACTGGCGGCGTACATCCGCAGCCTGGCGGCGCAGGCGACGATGTCGCGAGGCGGGTATGACAAGACGGGCCAGGCCGGGGGCTTCCGCGCGAACATCCGCGACGCCGACAAGCAGCGTCACCTCGAGGAGGCCGAGCGGATCGTGAAGACCGAGGACACGATCGAGCGCCTGCTGTCGGCGGCGGAAGACGAGCACATCAAGCGTCCGGGGGACGTGCCCTCGATCGAGAAGTACGCGAAGCTGCTGCTGGAGCGGGGGCGTGCCGCCGACGAGGAGAAGGCGCACGGGCTGTACATGCAGGCCTTCGAGATCAGCAAGGCGTTCCGGTGGCGCGAGCTCGCGGGTGGCATCCGCATCCGCCAGGCGCGGCGCAAGACCCTCGAACTGCGCCAGATGCTGGACAAGGCTCCCGACAGCGAGATGCTGACGCGCATGCACGACCAGGCGAAGCGCGAGGCGATCGAACTGGAGGCGAGCGAGTACAAGCTCCAGTGCGAGGCGTACCCGACGGACCTGACGCGCAAGTTCGAGTACGGCAAGCGGCTGTTCCAGCTCGGGCAGCACCAGGAGGCGATCGAGGTCTTCCAGGAGGCCCAGCACGAGCCCCGCAACCGCGGCGCGGCGCTGAGCCTGCTCGGGCAGTCGTTCCTCCGCATCGGCTGGAACGACGAGGGCATCGGCGCCCTCCGCACCGCGCTGGACATGAAGGACCTGCTCCCCGAGGTCAACCTCGAACTGCGCTACTGGCTCATGAGCGCGCTGCAGGCCAAGGCCGAGGCGGACCGCGATCTCGAGGCCGCCCAGGAGGCCGACCGGCTGGCGTCGTCGATCGCGCTCCAGCAGATCGGGTACATGGACATCCGGGCGCGGCGCGACTCGATCAAGAAGCTGCTCTCGGAGCTGCGGTCCGCACGCACGCAGGGCGCCTGAGCACGCCCGAGAGCGCGGAGTGCCTGTGCCGCCCGTCGTCGCGATCATCCCCGCCCGCCTCGGCTCGACGCGATTCCCGCGCAAGGTGCTCGCGGCGGAGACCGGCTGGCCCCTGATCCGCCATGTGTGGGCACGGGCGCGTCAGGCGTCGAGCGTCGAGCGCGTCGTCATCGCGACGGACTCGGACGAGGTCGCGCGCGTCGTGCGGGGCTTCGGGGGCGAGTGCGTGCTGACGGGTGAGCACGCGAACGGGACGAGCCGCCTGGCCGAGGCGTCGCGCGTGCTGGGCCTGCCCGACGACGCGATCGTGGTGAACGTGCAGGGCGACGAGCCGGAGATGGAGCCGGGGGTGATCGATGCGGCGGTGGGGGCGCTTCGAGAATCGCGCGTCGACGCCGCCACGGTCGCGTCGGCGTTCGCGCCCGGCGAGGACCCGGCGGACCCGAACCTGGTGAAGGTCGTGCTCGCGGGCGACGGCACGGCGTTGTACTTCTCGCGAGCGCGGATCCCGTTCGTCCGTGAGGGCGGCGAGGCGACGCCGCCGCTGCGCCATGTCGGGCTGTACGTGTACCCGGCGGGCGTGCTGCGTCGGTACGTGGAACTGCCGATGTCGCCCCTCGAACGCTGCGAGATGCTCGAGCAGCTCCGTCTGCTGCACCACGGGCTGCGGATCGCCGTCGCGGTGCGCGAGGTGCGATCGGGCGGCATCGACACGCCCGAGCAGTACGCCGCCTTCGTGCGCCGGCACGGCGCGGCGCGGGTGTGAGGACGCCCCGCACCCGGCGGGGCGAACTTCAGGGCGTGCCGGCCGGCTGGCCCAGCTTCGTGCGCAAGTCTTCGATCCAGCGTTGGGCCGTGCGACGATCGTCCGGCCCGCGGGCGGCGGCGGCCCGGGCCGAGAGCACGTCCAGCCCGCGCGGGTCGCCGATGGCGACGAGCGCTTCGCCGGCCGCCCGGCGCGACCGCATCTCGACGTCGCCGAGCATCGACGACGCGAGCTCGAGCGCGAACGGGACGTCGTGCTTCGCGAGCGTGCCGACGGCCTTGATGGCCTGGGCCCGCGTGCGCGAGTCGTGCCCGGGCTTGGCGAGCTCGCCCGCCCGGCGCAGCGCCCAGCGTGAATCGATGGACACGAGCGCGTCGAGCGCGGCGTTGCGGAGCAGGTCGCCCTGCGAGTTGGTTTCCAGCGCCTTCACCAGCAGGTTCTCGTGCTCGAGCGCCTGGCACTTGCCCAGCCCCCGGATCGCTTCGGCGCGGACCAGAAGGCTCTTGTCGATCGCGGCACGCTCGGCGAGCTGCCCCAGGATGCGCTCGCGCATTGCCGGGTCGGCGTCGTCGCCGGCGCGCGACAGGATGTCGGCGAGCGCGGACGTCGTCGCCTCGCGCACCTCCCAGTGGTCGACGGCCGAGGTGGCGACGGAGCGCAGATCGATGTCCGCCCGCCGCGCCAGCAGGGCGCGAACGCACTCGACCCGCAGGGGCGTGGGCTGCGAGGCGCTCTGGACGACGCGCACGAGGGCCTGCGTGCCGGCAACGGAGCCGGAACTGCCGTGCGCGAAGGTGCCCAGCACGCGAGCGCCCTGGATGCGGGCCGGCAGCGTGGGCCCGCTGGTGAGCAGCGCCATCGCGCCCGGCTCGTCGAGGCGCAGGTCGACGCGACAGAGCACGGCGAGGTCAGGGTCGATCGCGATCCACGCGGGGGGCGTGGCGGCGGGCAGCGTGAGCGTGGCGGTGCGCCCGCGGACCTGGACGGCGCCCGAGAGCGGTACGCCCGCGCTGGTATTGTCCGCGCCCGCGGCCGGCCCGACGACGACGGGGAGATCGAACTCGAACGCCGGGTTGTCGGGGTCGATGTTCTGCGTCTGCTCGACGGTGAGGGTGAGGGTGCCGTCGGCCCAGGCGGGCGTGACGGTGATCGCCGGCACGCCGGGGCGGAAGACCCACTGGGCGAAGAACTGCTCGAAGGTCTCGCCGCTGACGTCTTCGAAGGCGCGTCGGAGGTCGCTGGTCTCGACGGTGGAGAGCCTGTGCCGGTCGATGTAGGTCGCGAGCGCCTTGAAGAAGACCTCGTCGCCGAGCTGGGTGCGCAGCATGTGCATCACGCTGGCGCCCTTGCCGTACGGGTTGGCGGGGCGGGAGAAGGTCTCCCACGCCTCGCGGTAGACCTTGCTGGCCATGCCCTGGGCGGCGGGGGCTTCGGGGCGGTCGTTGAGGATGAGGGTGTCGTACGTCTCGCGGACGCGCGCGAGGTACGCGTCGCGCCCGTCGCGCTCCTCGAACCACAGGGTGTTCATGAACGTGGTGATGCCCTCGTTGAGCCAGATGTGCTCCCACGAGTTGCAGGTCAGGAGGTCGCCGAACCACTGGTGGGCGAGTTCGTGCGCGATGAGCCCGTCCTGGTCGTGGTCGAGGAGCGAGCCCGGGGTGAGCACGACGTTCTCGTGCAGCGTGGTGGCGCTGGTGTTCTCCATGCCGCCCCAGCCGAAGTTCCACACGACGACCTGGTCGTAGCGGGCCCAGGGGTAGGGCTCGTCGAGCACCTTCGCGAAGTACTCGATCATCGCGCCGGTGCGACCGAAGGTCGCGGGCACGTCGGCGGCGCGCCCGAGCGGGGCGTAGACCTTCGCCGGCACGGGCGAGCGCGCGAGATCGACAACATCGAACTTGCCGACCACCAGCGACACGAGGTACGGCACGTGGGGCTGTTCCTGGCTCCAGTGGAACGTCTCGTAGGGGAGCAGTTCGGTCGAGCCGTCGGCGCGGTCGCGCGTGCGGATGGCCTTCGTGTGCGAGACGAGCCGCCCGTTCGACGAGACCATGAAGTCGCGCGGCACGGTGACGACGAGCTCGGTCGTCAGCCGGTCGTTGGGGTAGTCGTGGCACGGGAACCAGTAGCTGTTCGTCTCGGTCTGCCCCTGCGTGTGCAGTTGCGCGGGGCGCCCGGGCCAGGCCGGGCTCTCGGGCGTCCACAGCAGGCCCAGCGGCGGGTTCTCGACCCGGTAGGACGTCACGAGCGTGACCTCCTGCCCGGCGGGGGCGGGCGGGTCGAACGTGACGCGCAGGTGCGAGCCGTCGGCCTCGAAGGTCGTCTCGTACCCCGCGGCGCTCACCGACTCGACCGCGAGCGCCTTGGCGTCGATCTGCAGCGTGCCGAGCGTGTCGCCCACGGGCACGAAGGTGAGCGTCTGGCGCGCCGAGAACGCGGGCGTGTTCATGTCCTCGATCACGACCTCGAGGCGCATGTGCCGGAAGTCGGCCGGAACGTCGGGCGGGTACGAACGCACGTCGTGCGAGGGGTGCTGGGGCGTGGTGTGGAACGGCGAGCCGCAGATGCACCCGCCGTCGCCCCCGGCGTACGCGGGCGAGGCGAGCGACAGGACCACGGCGGAGGCGAGCAGTGCGGGATGACGATGCATGGACTGGTGGCTCCTGGCGTGCTTGGCGGTGTGGCTGGCGGTGTGGCTGGCGGGCGGCGGTGCTTCCCGCCGGGTGGATTCTTCGCGGCGGGAACGGCCCGCGCCGCGTCTTATCCGCCGTCCTGTGTCTCGAGCGGCGTGCGGATGGTCAGGCGGCACGCCTGCGTGATCTCGGGGTCGATGCTGACCTGCCGGGGGCGCCCCGCGAGCGTGAACGTGCGCTCCGCGCTCGCCTCGGCGAGCGGCATCCGCACCCACTGGATCGTGCCGTCTTCGTACGTGATCCGCACCGGCAGGTCGAGGCGGTACGCCGGGTTCAGCCGGTCGATCACCTGCGTCTGTTCGAGCATGATCTTCAGCGTGCTCGACGCGCCGTCCCACGCGTAGTCGGCGGCGAGCGCCGGCAGCCCCGGGCGGTAGACCCACTGGTCGAAGAACTGCTCCAGGCTCTTCCCGCTCGCGCGCTCCAGCGCGCGGCGGAAGTCGCTCGTCTCGACGGTGCCGAACTTGTGACGCTGGATGTACGCGCGCACGCCGGCGAAGAACGCCGCGTCGCCGATCTTCATCCGCAGCATGTGCAGCACGACCGCGCCTTTCGAGTACACGTCGTCGGCCTTGCCGAACACGTCGTCGGGGTTCTCGTAGCGGTTCGACGCCATCGGGGGCTGCTCGGGCGCCCGCCCGCGGTTCTGCGAGCGCTGCTGGCGGACGTATCCAACGACCGCGCGGAGGTAGGCCCGCTTCGCCTCGGCCGGATCATCGCCGGCCTTGTGCTCTTCCCACAGGCATTCCGCGTAGCTCGCCCACCCCTCGTTCAGCCACAGGTGCTCCCACGAGTTGCACGTGAGCAGGTCGCCGGTCCACTGGTGGGCCAGTTCGTGCGCGATGAGGTCGTCGCGTGAGCCCGGGCGCGAGCCCCGGCTGGTCGTGTCGGTCAGCAGCGTGCAGCCGGTGTTCTCCATGCCCCCGGCCGCGAACTGGCGCACGCACACCTGGGCGTACTGGTGCCAGGGGTACGGCTCGGCGAAGAGGGTCTCGAAGAACGCGACCATCGCGGGCGTGGCGCCGAAGATCGGCTCGATGTTGTCCGCGTCGCGGTGATCGACGTACACGGGCATGGCCAGCCCGGGGCGGGCGGACTCTGAGCCCCCGACGTCCCGCACGTGCCACTTCCCGATGGCGAGCGTGACGAGGTAGTTCACGTGGGGCTGTTCCTGCGACCAGTGCCAGCGGACGCGGCCCGAGGCCGAGGCCTCGCGCGATACGAGCCGCCCGTTCGACACCACGTCGTACCCGTCCTCCACGTCGACGAGGATCTCGGTGGTCAGGCGCTCGTTGGGAAAGTCGTGGCACGGGAACCACATGGAGTTGAGCTGGGCCTGGCCCTGGGCGTGGACCATCGGGAACCGGCGGCTCTCGCTCTCGGCGTCTGGTCGCGGGCGGGCCCAGGTGAGCCCCTCGCCCCGGTTTTCGGAGAAGTCCAGCGTGTAGGCGATGGTGACCGTCGCCTCCTGCCCGGGCGGCAGCGGGGCCGGAAACTCAACCCGCAGGGTGCCCTGCCCGAGCGTGAACGCCGCGGGGGCGCCGTTGAACAGGACCGACCCCACCTGCGGCCCGCGGCAGTCGAGTTCCAGGAAAGCCCGCGCCCGACCGACGGGGGTCAGCCGCAGTGTCTGGACGCCCTCGAGCCGGGCCTCCTGCATGTCGGGGAACGCGAGTTCCAGGCGCATGTGGAGGAAGTCGAATCGCCGGGGAGTCGGCCAGACGGCGTTCTGGCGTCCGGTGATGGGGTCGATCCGGGGGTCGGGCGCGGGCGGGTCGTCCTGCGCGGCCGCGCTCCCGCAGGTGGACAGACACACGAGGATTGCGCCCAGCAACTCGCACCGACTTCGCATCGACGGCGTCTCCTGTCACCCCTATTCGCCCGCAGAGCGTACGGGGGCATCGGTTCGCGCCGAATCCTGTCGATTCCCGACGCGCGTCGCGCGCGGTTGTGGTACGATCGGACATGCCCCCCGCGCCGGAGAGCGACGAGTCGAAATCGAACCAGAGCGCCGCACGCTCGCCGGGCGTGCCTCCCGAGATGACCCGCGGCCATCGTCCCTCCTCGCTCACCGAGCAGGTCGAGGGCGGCGGCGGCGACTCGGAGTTCTACAGCCCCATCCCCGAGGGGTACGTCCGGGGGCAGCACAAGTACGTCATCGTGCTCGGCACCGTGATGTCGGGCCTGGGCAAGGGCATCTTCACCAGCAGCCTCGCGAAAATGCTCAAGGACAAGGGCCTCGTCGTCGCCCCCATCAAGATGGAGGGCTACCTCAACATGGACTCGGGCACGCTGAACCCGTACCGCCATGGCGAGGTCTTCGTGCTCGACGACGGGACCGAGTGCGACATGGACCTGGGCACCTACGAGCGCCTGCTCGACCAGAGCCTCTCGCGCTGGAACTTCACGACGTCCGGACGCCTGTTCGGCGAGATCCTGGAGCGCGAGCGCCGGGGGGCCTATCTCGGGCGCGACGTCCAGTGGATCCCGCACGTCACGGGCGAGGTGAAGCGCAAGCTCCGCGAACTGGCCCTGCGGGGCGACGGCGTGCGCTCGGCCGACGTGGTCTTCGTCGAGGTCGGGGGAACGGTCGGCGACTACGAGAACGGCGTGTACATCGAGGCGATGCGCGAACTGGCCTTCGAAGAAGGGCCCGGCAACGTCTGCTTCGTCGCGCTCACGTACATCATCGAGCCCCCCGCGCTGGGCGAGCAGAAGAGCAAGGCGGCCCAGCTGGGCATCAAGGCGGCGCTGGAGGCCGGCATCCAGCCGCACCTCATCGCCTGCCGCGCGAGCCGCCCCGTCTCGCCCAAGGTGCTGCAGAAGATCGCGATGTTCAGCAACGTCCCGCTGAAGCGTGTGTTCTCGCTGCACGATCGCGAGAGCATCTACACGATCCCCGAGGAACTGCGCCACGACCGGATCGACCGCGAGATCCTCTCGATCCTGCATCTGCACGAACGCGTGGACACCGCGCACGAGGACGTCCCGCGTGAGAAGTGGATGCACTTCGCCCGGCGGCTGACGGCCCCCAAGGCGCGCGAGGTCCGCGTCGGCGTGCTGGGCAAGTACGCGGGCCTGCGCGACGCCTACGCCAGCATCGACAAGGCGTGCGAACATTGCAGCGCGCACCTGGGGTGTCGCGTGCACCTCGACTGGCTCGAGACCACGAACGTCACCGACGCCGACGTGGGCGCGCTCATGGACGGGCTGGACGGCGTCGTGGTGCCGGGCGGGTTCGGCACGCGGGGCGTCGAGGGGAAGATCGCCGCCGTGCGCTACTGCCGCGAGAAGGGCATGCCCTACCTCGGCATCTGCCTGGGCTTCCAGGTCGCGGTGATCGAGTTCGCCCGCAACGTGCTGGGCCTGCGGGGCGCACATTCCACGGAGTTCGCGCCCGCGACGCCCGACCCGGTCATCAGCGAACTGCCCGAGCAGAAGCGCATCGAGGGGCTCGGGGGCACGATGCGCCTGGGCGCCCAGGATGTGCAGATCATGCCCGGCACGCTCGCGCACTGGCTCTGCGGCGGGCGCGCGCTGGTGCGCGAGCGGTTCCGCCATCGCTACGAGGTCGAGCCCGCGTACATCGAGCGTCTCGAGGCCGGCGGGCTCGTGTTCTCGGGGCGCCACCCGACGCGCCCCATCATGCAGGTGCTGGAACTGCGGCGTCCCGGCGACCCCGGCGCTCGGGCGGGCGCGCCCACGCACCCGTTCTTCATCGGTGCGCAGTTCCACCCCGAGCTCACCAGCCGCCCGCTGCGCCCGCAGCCGCTGTTCATGGGCCTCATCGCCGCGGCGATCCAGGGCAAGTACGGCCCGACGATCGACCCCCGCGACCCCTGGGCCGCGGACCTGCGCCGGTGGATGGTGAGCGGGCACGAGCGCCCGCAGCCGGTCTGACGCTCACACGCCGCGCTCCAGCCAGTCCGCGGCGTCCCACAGAATCACGGCGCTGAACACGTCCGGCTCGCTCCTGCCCGCGAGCGCGTTGTGCAGCAGCGTCTGGGCGTACATGTCCGCGTCGGGGTCGCTCGCCCCCATCGAGGCGAACACGTGCACGCCCCAAGGCCGCCCCGTCGCGTTGTCGGGCTGGATGTGCTCGATGAGCCAGCGTGCGGCGGCGTGCAGCCGCGCCTCCGCGGGCCCGCCCTTCGTCGCCAGCCACGACAGCGCGTGCAGCCCGCATAACTCGCCCTCGGTCCAGACCTCGATCGGCCCGTCGTGCGATTCCGGGAAGAGCGGCCCGTCGTCGCGCGAGAACGCCGGCCGCCGGTCATCACCCGCCGCCACCGCGCGCCAGAGCCGGAGCCAGCTCTCGGCGTCGGGCGGGAGGCCGGGGAGCGCGTCCACGTGCTCGGCAGGCAGCCCGAGCACGCGGGCGAGCAGGTACGGGTCGACCGCGCGTCGATGCCCGGCGCTGTCCGCAAATCCCCGCGCCCACGTCGCCGGCTCGCCGACTCCCGCGAGCGGGGTGCCGACCAGCCCGCGCCGTGCGGCGCCGCGGAGCAGGGAAACCCATCGTTCGTCGCCCACGTGATCCGCTCCGGGCGTCGCCGCCTCTACCATCGCCCCGTGATTGTCGCAACCTCGCTCGAGGAGTTCGACCGCTGGCGGCTTTCGGACGCCCCGTGCGTGCTCGTTCCCACCATGGGCGCGCTGCACGAGGGGCACGCGTCGATTATCCGCCAGGGCGCCGCCCTCGCCGCGAAGCACCCGGGCGGCGCGTGCGTCGTGACGATCTTCGTGAACCCCACGCAGTTCAACGATCCCGCCGACTTCGCGCGCTATCCCAAGACGTTCGACGCCGACGTCGCGTTGTGCGAGGCGGCGGGGGCCGGCGTGGTGCTCGCCCCGCCCGTGAACGAGGTGTACCCGCCGGACCACGCGCCGCGCGTGCCGCCCCTGCCGCGCGTGGCGACGGCGCCCGGCCTGGAAGACCGCTTCCGCCCCGGACACTTCGCGGGCGTGTGCCAGGTGGTGGCGCGGCTGTTTGACCTCACCCGCCCCGTCGAGGCCGTGTTCGGCGAGAAGGACTGGCAGCAACTGCGCGTCGTCGCGGCGATGGCCGAGCGGACGCACCCCGCCGTGCGGATCGTCCCCGGCGAGACGGTGCGCGAGCCCGACGGGCTGGCGATGAGCAGCCGAAACCGGTTTCTGTCGCCCGCCGAACGCCAGAGGGCGGCCGGCGTGTCGCGCGCGCTGCGGGAGTCTCTGCGAGCGCCGACGGCGCAGGAGGCGGAGACGACCATGCGGGGGGTGCTGGCGGAGGTTGGGGCCGACGTCGAATACGCCGTTGTGCGCGACGCGCTCACGCTGGAGCCAGGCGGCCCGGAGCCCAGCACACCCGGGGCGGCACCGGCGATGCGGGCGCTGATCGCGGCCCGGTTCGGCGCGACGCGCCTCATCGACAACGCGCTCTGGACGCCCGGCGCCGGCGGGGTGCCCCTCGCCCGGCATCCATAGACTCATCGCCCCACGAGGAGTGACCCTGTGCATCGCACCCCGCTGTACCAGTTCCATCTCGACCACAAGGCCCACATGGTGGACTTCGCCGGCTGGGAGATGCCTCTCACCTACTACGGCCTGATCGACGAGCACAAGCAGGTCCGCGCCTCGGGCGGGATCTTCGACGTCTCGCACATGGGGCGCGTGAAGTTCGCCGGGCGGGGGGCACGCAAGTTCCTCGAACGTGTGTGCACCCGGCGCATCAGCGACATGCAGCCCGGCCAGTGCCGCTACTCGCTGGTGTGCAACGACCAGGGGGGCGTCCGCGACGACGTGATCGTCTACCGCCTGGACGACGACGAGTTCCTGATGGTGGTGAACGCGAGCAACCGCGAGAAGATGCTCGGACACTTCGAGACGCTCCGCACGGCGTGGGACCTGTCGTTCAAGATGGACGACCAGACGATGGACACCGCGATGGTCGCGCTCCAGGGCCCGAAGGTGGTCGAGATGGTGGGGCAGTACAGCCGCGAGATCCCCACGCTGAAGCGGTACCGGTTCGCGCTCAAGAACCTGCTGATCGCGAAACTGATCGTGAGCCGCACCGGCTACACCGGCGAGGACGGGGTCGAGGTCATCCTGCCGTCGGGCGCGGTGGGGCTGGCGATGAAGTACCTGCTGCAGGGGACGGACATGAAGTCGGCCGGTGCGGCGCTGCGTCCGGCCGGGCTGGGCGCACGCGACACGCTGCGGACCGAGGCCGGCATGCCCCTCTACGGGCACGAACTGGGCGAAGACATCAACGCCCTCTCGTGCGGCGTGGACTTCGCCATCTCGCTCGACAAGGACCAGGGCGAGCGGGGCGAAGTCTTCGTGGGCATGGAGGCGCTCAAGAAGACGCAGGAGGCCGGCGGCACGCCCCGCACGCTCGCGGGGTTCACGATCGAAGGCCGCCGCGCCGCGCGACAGGGCGCCAAGGTGCTGCACGCGGGGCGCGAGGTCGGGGTGGTGACAAGCGGATGCCCGAGCCCGACACTGGGCAACTGCATCGCCATGGGATTTCTCGATCGGACGCTTACGGCACCCGGGACCGAGGTCGAGCTCGACACCGGCAAGGGCGTGCTGCCCGCGAAGGTCGCGCCGCTCCCGTTCTACAAGCTGCCCAAGGCGTCGTAATCCGGCGTTTCCCGCGGCGTGCACCGGGCCGCCCGCGCGAGATACTCCACGCCGAGAGATGTCGCCCCGCGCGCGTCTATCGTTGCTCCGTGCGGCGTGTGTACCTCGACAACGCGGCGACCAGCTTCCCCAAACCACCCGGCGTCTTCGACGCGATGCTCGCGTACGGGCGGGGCGTGGGCGCTTCACCCGGGCGGGGGCAGTACGCCGAGAGCCGCGAGGGCGCGCGGGTCATCCGTGAATGCCGCGAACGCATCAACCGGCTGATCGGTGGCGAGAGCGCGGCCCACGTGGTCTTCACGCTCAACACCACCGACGCGCTGAACCTGGCGATCAAGGGCGTCGTGCGCGGCGCGCGCCTGCGGGGCGTGGCCCACGGCTCGATCCGCCTCGTCACCACCGCCATGGACCACAACTCGGTGCTCCGCCCCTTCCAGGCGCTCGCCGACGAGGGCGTGCGCATCGACCACGTGCCCGCGGCCCCCGACACGGGGCTGGTGGATCCCGCGGACGTTGCGCGCGTGCTCGACGACGGGCCGCGCCCGCTGCTGCTCGCGGCGAACATGGCCAGCAACGTCGGGGGGAGCATCCAGGACGTCGCGCGATTCGGCGAACTTTGTCGAGCGCGGGGAGTGCTGTTCCTCGTCGACGCGGCCCAGGCCCTCGGGCACCTGCCGGTGGGCGTGCAGAGCCTGCACGCCGATCTGCTCGCCTTCCCCGGGCACAAGGGCCTCTTGGGCCCGCAGGGCACCGGCGGGCTGTACATCCGCCCCGCGATCGAAGAACAACTCGCGACGACGCGCGAGGGCGGCACGGGATCATGGAGCGAGTCGGACGATCACCCCTCGTCCATGCCCGAGCGGTTCGAGGCGGGCAGCCACAACACCATCGGCATCGCCGGTCTCTCCGCCGCCGTCGCGTGGCTGCACGAGCGGGGCCTCGACGCGATCCGCACGCACGAACTCGCGCTCATCGACCGCACGCTCGAGGGCCTGCGCGACCTGGGCGTGCGCCACGCGTCATGGCCCGAACGCGACGCGCCCGGGGCGTCGTTCCGCCTGCTCGGGCCGCCCGAGGCTTCGCAGCGCGTCGGCGTCTTTACGCTCGTGCACGACGAGCTCGACCCCGCGGAGATCGCGGGCGTGCTCGAGGCCCGCTTCGGCCTGCTCGTCCGCGCCGGGCTCACGTGCGCGCCGGGCGCGCACCGCACGTTCGGTACGCTCGAACGCGCCGGGGGCGTGCGGTTCTCCTACGGGCCGTTCGTCACCGAGGCCGACGTCGACGCGCTCCTCGCGGCTCTTGCACAGATTGCGGCGTCGGCGTCGGGCGCGTCGTTCGATCCGCCGCGTGCCGCCCGCACGGCCTGATCAGCGCACACCGGCCCGCCGCACCGCTATCGGACGCGGGATTCGCTTTCGACGCACCCCCGGACCGCCGACGTATGGGAGGGCAACCCGCCCGAGGAGTTCCCATGCGCAGACTCGCCGCCGCGCTCATCGCGCTCGCACTCGCCCTCACCGCTCGCGCCCAGGGTCCGATCTCGTCCGGGTTCACGTACCAGGGCGAGATCGTCCGCGACGGCGTGCGCATCACGGGCCTGGCGGACCTGCGCGTGGCGCTCTTCGACCGGGCCGCGGGCGGCACGCAGATCGGCCCCATGCTCACGCTCGTCAACGTCGCGGTCGTCGAGGGGCGCTTCAACGCGACGCTGGACTTCGGCCTGGCGCCCTGGGACGGCAACGCACGCTTCATGGAGATCGCGGTGCGTCATCCGTCGGGCAGCGGCGGGTACACGACCCTCACGCCCCGCCAGGTGCTGACCGCCACGCCCTACGCGCTGTTCGCGGTGCAAGGCACGGGCGGCATCGAAGGCCCGCCCGGTCCGCCCGGGCCGGCCGGACCTCAAGGACCACAAGGCCCCGCCGGGTGGCCCGGCGCGCAGGGCCCACAGGGCCCACAAGGCCCGCAGGGTGCGACCGGCCCGGCGGGTGCGACCGGTCCCGCAGGCCCGGCGGGCACGCAGGGCCCGGCGGGTCCGGCCGGTGCATCGCCCTTCACGCTGAACGCGGGCAACGCGGTGTTCACGAGCGGCAATCTCGGGGTCGGCCTGACTTCCCCGCAGTACCCGCTGCACGTTGAGACCTCCCAGCCGCGCGGCGGCTACGTCTACTCCACCTCGACCAGCGGCGCGGGCTTCGGGCTCTTCGCGCGGGCGAACAGCGCGCAGGCGATCGGGCTCGTGGGCATCAACAGCGCCACGTCCGGCGCGAGCATCGGCATCCAGGGCGAGAGCGTCAGCCCCACCGGGCGGGGCGTCTTCGCCTACGCGAGCGCCACGACCGGCGACGCGTGGGGGCTCTGGGGTGTTTCCGCCAGCACCGAGGGTACCGGCGGGGTGGGGCACGCCACCGCCAGCACGGGCGTCACGACCGGCCTGCTCGGCCGCGTCGACTCGAGCACCGACGAGGCGACGGGCGTGTACGGCGCCGCCTCCGCGTCCGCGGGCGTCACCACCGGCGTCTGGGGCGTCATCTCCAGCAGCACCGCCGGCGCGGCGGGCGTCTTCGGCTACGCCGCCAACACCACCGGGCAGACGTACGGCGTGCTGGGCATCTGCGACAGCGCCGAGGGCTTCGGCGTGGTGTGCATCGGCGATTCGATCACCACCGGCAACAAGCAGTTCCGCATCGACCACCCGCTCGACCCGGCGAACAAGTACCTCAACCACTTTGCGCTCGAGGGCCCGCGCCCGTTCAACCTCTACCGGGGCAACGTCACGCTCGACGCGAGCGGCGGGGCGGTCGTCGAGCTGCCCGCGTACTACGAGTCGATCAACCACGACGAGACGTACAGCCTCACGCCGCTCGGTGCGCCCATGCCGGGCCTGCACGTCGCTGAGACTGTGCGCGACGGGCGGTTCCGTATCGCCGGGGGCCTGCCGGGCGGGCGCGTGTCGTGGGGCGTCACCGGCGTGCGCCACGACGCCTGGGCCCGCACGCACGGCGCGCAGGACGAGCTCGAGAAGCCGGCGTCGCTGCGCGGGACCTACCTGCACCCGGAGCTGCACGGCGCGCCGCCCGCGCAGGGCGAGTTCCGTCGGTCGCGCCCGCTCGCGCCGTTCCCCGGAGCAGGCGGTGGACAGTGACGATCATCGCTACACTGGTGCTCAACTGGTCGACGCATCGCGGCGAGCGTGTTGCGTGCGTCGGCCGGCACGCTCGGGGCGCACGCCGGGTCGCGTCGAGCCTGTCTCGTGTCGGGGCGGCTAACCCGGGGCAGGGCCACGGTTAACATGAAGAAGCTGTACGTCGGCAATCTCCCTTACAGCACGAACGACGCAGAACTCCGCCAGATCTTCGAGGAGCGCTGGCAGGTCGCCTCGGCGCAGGTTGTCATGGACCGCGAAACAGGGCGCTCGCGCGGGTTCGGGTTCGTCGAGATGCCCAACGACGCCGAAGCCGCACAGGCCATCGAGGCGCTGAACGGCGCCGACTTCGGCGGCAGGCCGCTCGTCGTGAACGAGGCCAAGCCCCGCGAAGGCGGCGGCGGGCGCGGGTTCGGCGGCGGGGGCGGCGGGCGCGGGTCTGGCGGGGGCGGCGGGCGGGGCGGCTGGTAAGCCCCTCACCGGCTCCGCGTGCGATTGCGCAGCACCCGCGCAGGATCGAGCACGACCCGGAAGGTCGGCAGCGGCTGCGTCTCCAGCATCTCGAGCTTGCTGATCCGCCCTTGCACCGTCGCGACATCGCCCTTCTGCACGCCCTGGTCGTTCGCGGGCACCACGGCGATGACGTAGAACCCGCTCGAGAGCATGCCGCCCTGCGCGTAGAACAGCCGCAGCGCGACGCCCGAGCGCTCGTCGGTGACGTCGACGACTTCGCCCTCCCAGCCGCGATTGGGCGTCCACGTGCCGACGTACGAAGCCTCGATCGCGCGCCGGTCGGCCTCGCGACGCACGCCGACGATCGACCCGACGACCATGCCCGGCTCAACATCGTCCTCGAGGATGCGTGCGTCCGCCGGGGGCTCGACGGGCGGCGGCGGGGGCGCGGGCTTCAGCGCCTCCGCGAACTTGTCCTTGCTCTTCACGAACGCGAGCACGCCAACGCCCGCGAAGAGCCCGACCGCCACGACGCCCATGCCGATGACCACCGCCTTGCCCATGGTTCCGCCCTCCCGAGCCGCGGGGGCGAGCATACCGCGCCGCCGTCCGCGCACCGGCCCGCCCGAGGCAGGGCCGATTACTCGGGCGGCAAGGGCGTGAGCCCGAAGACGTTGCGGATCGTCCAGCGCCCCGCGTAGATGAGGGGCGTGAGCGCGACGGCGATCACGAACTTGAGCACGTAGCCGGTCGCGGCGGTCTGGGCCGTCCACTCGAGCGAGGGCGTCTCCTGGCCCATCCACCGCTGGAGGAGTTGGAAGAACACGAAAGTCACGATGATGCTGTCGAAGAACTGCGAGACGACGGTGCTCCCGCTGGCCCGGAGCCAGACCAGCCGCCCGCCGGTGAGGCGCTTGAACACGCCGAAGAGGTAGATGTCGAGCAGGTTGCCGAAGAGGAAGGCGACGATGGACGCGATGTACATCAGGGCCGCGGCCCCGAATACGTTGTCGAACGATGCCTGCGTCGCCGTCCCGGGGATCCCCTCCAGCACGGGCACCTTTCGCGCCACCCAGAGCAGCGTCCACGCGAGCCCGGCCATCGCGAACGCGACGTACGCCGCACGCCGGGCCGCCTTGCGCCCGAAGTACTCGTTGATGAGGTCGGTCAGGAGGAACGTGACGGGGAAGGCGAGCATTCCCGCGGTGTGCTCGACGGGGATGATCCGCCCGAACGCGGGCACCTCGAACCGGAAGAGCTTGACGCCCACGACGTTCGCGAGCAGCAGGGCGGTCAGGTTCGCCGCCGCGAGCCAGACGAACACCCGCTGCGGGACGGTGAACGCGTGCGGCTCGTGGGTCATGCGGGGCCTCGCGGTGGGACATCGCGCCGGCCCGGCGGCCGCCGTACGATCCATGCTACTCGACCCGGATGGTTCGGTGCAGTTCCCAACGCGGATGCGGAACCCATGACAACCACGCTCAACGTCGCGACGACCGAGTTTGAAAAGAAGGACCGGTGCGCCGACCTCCCGCACCGCCCGCGCGTGCTGCTGGGCAAGATGGGCCTCGACGGGCACGATCGGGGCGTCAAGGTCATCGCCCGCGCGCTGCGCGACAGCGGCGTGCACGTCATCTACAGCGGGCTCTGGCAGACGCCCCGCAGCCTCGCCATCTCCGCGCGCGACGAAGACTGCGACGTCATCGCCGCCAGCATGATGAGCAACTCGCACCTCGTGCTCGGGCCCCGGCTGGTGCAGGAACTCGCCCGCCTCGGACGCCCGGACCTGCCCGTCTACATGGGGGGCATTCTCCCGTCCGAGGACGTCGCCAAGCTGCTCGACCTGGGCATCAAGCGCTGCTTCACCACCGGCGTCGGCCTGCTCGACATCGTCAACGCCGTCCGCGATGCCGTCCGCCCGCGCCTGCCCGTGCTCGAGGCGTCATCCACGCCCGCGGCCCAGCTCGCCCGCGATATCTCCGTGCTGCACGACAGCGGCGCCGTCCGCCCCGGGGCGCCCCGCCGGCGCCCGCGCCGGGTCATCGGCGTCACGGGCTCGCCCGGCGCCGGCAAGAGCACGCTCGTCGCCCAGATGGCGGGGGAGTACACGCGGCGCTCGCGCGCCGGCGACCCGCTGTGCCCCCGGCGGTGCGCGGTCGTCGCGTTCGATCCCATGAGCCCCATCACCGGCGGCGCGCTCCTGGGCGACCGGCTCCGCGTCGACTTCAACGCGCTCGACGAGGGCGTGTACTACCGCAGCCTGGCCATCCGGGGCGAGGACTACCACGCACTGCCGGAGATCATCGAGCTCATCGGCGGGGCCTTCGCCGGCCCCGACGCGGTCGAACTGCTCTTCGTCGAAACTGTCGGCGCCGGGCAGAACGAGACGCGGATCCGCGGCTTCGTCGATCGCACGGCGGTGGTGCTCACGCCCGGCATGGGCGACGCGGTGCAGATGGACAAGGCCGGCATCCTCGAGATCGCCGACATCTTCGTCTGCAACAAGGCCGACCACCCGGGCGAGAACGAGCTCGTCCGCGACCTGCGCGACGTCGCCGGCCGGCGCGGGATCGTTGAGACTGTCGCCACGAAGGGGCAGGGAGTGCCCGAGTTGCTCGAGTTGCTCGCGGCCCCGTGAGCGGGGATCGCCAGGAGGACGCCGTTCGTGGACGCCCCGCAGCCTTCGCCCAGTGTCGAGCAGCCCCCGGCCGACGCGTCCCTCGCCGCGCACGTCGAGGCCGCCCTCATGTGCGCGGACCGTCCGCTCCCGCCCACCCGGCTGGCCGAGGCGGTGGGGCTGCTGACGCCCGCCCCCGACGACGCGCCCGCCGAGGGGACGCGCGCCCGCGTGCGCGACCAGGCGCGCGACGGCGCCCTGGCCCAGATCGAGGAGTGCGTGGAAGCGCTGAACACCTCGTACGAGCGCACCGGGCGGTCGTTCCGCATCGAGAAGGTCGCCGGCGGGCTGCGGGTGCTCACCCTCCCGGCGTTCGCCCCGACGATCGCGGCACTGCACCGCGCCCGCCAGTCGTCGCGCCTCTCGCGCCAGGGGGTCGAGACGCTGGCGATCATCGCGTACCGCCAGCCCGTGACGCGGGCGCAGCTCGAGGCCATCCGGGGCGTGTCGTGCGGGGAAGTGCTGAAGAACCTCATCGAGCGCCGGCTCGTAACGGTGCAGGGGCGTGCGGAGGAGCTGGGGCGTCCGCTCCTCTACGCCACCACCAGGTCGTTCCTCGATGCCTTCGGGCTCGCGTCGCTGCAAGACCTGCCGACCATCGCGGAACTCAAGCCGAAGGCGTGACGCGTGCTGGGCATGTCTCGAACCGCGGCCGGCGGAGCCCTCCCGGGGGACGAACCCGCGCGCGTGGTGCGCCGGCGGTACCACTTCCATATTCCCGGGGTCGCGTACGCCGCCACGGTCATCGTGATCGTCCTGGGCGCCGTCAACGGGCAGAACAACCTGCTCTTCTGGCTGTTCGGGCTCGGGGTCGCGGGGCTGCTGATGTCGGGCGTGCTGAGCGGCGCCGCCCTCATGGGCCTGGAACTCTCGCGCGATGTGCCCTGCGCGGGCACCACCGGCGAACCCTTCGAGATCCGCTACCGCCTGCGAAACTCCAACCGCCTCATCCCGGCGTTCGCCCTCACGATCGAGGAACTCCCGGGCCCGGACGGCGCGGCCTCCTGGCCCGCGCGATTTGCGCCCCTCACGAGCGTCTGTCCCCACGTGCGCGCCGGCGGCGCCGCCGACTCGGTCTTCATCGTGACGCCCCGCGCCCGCGGGCGCGCGACGTTCGCCCGCGTGCGCGTCTCGACGACGTTTCCTTTCGGGCTGACCCGCAAGAGCGTGACCTTCGAGCAGCCGGGCGAGGCGATCATCCGTCCGCGGGCCGCCCGGATCGACGGCGCCGTTCTTCCGCGCAGCATCGGGCGGGGTGAGTCTCCGCGCGCCGTGCGGCGCGGGCGCACGGGCGATGAGTTCTACGCGCTGCGTGAGTACACCCCGGGCGACAGCATCCGCCGGATTTCCTGGCGGGCCAGCGCCCGCCTGGCCCGCCCGGTGGTTCGAGAACTGGCGGAGCGCCCCGGCACGCGCGTGTGGATCGCGGTCCGATTCGCGAGCGAGGGCGCGCACGCCGAGGCCGTGGTCTCCGCCGCCGCGGGCCTGGTGAACGTCGCCCTCGCGCGGGGGCTCGAGGTCGGGGTCGACGCGCTGGGCGGTTCGTCGCGCGTGGCGCCGGCGGCGAGTGCTCGGCACGCGGGCGCCTGCCTCGACGCGCTCGCGCTGGCCGAGCCGGGCCTGTCCGCGCCGACGCCCGCGCCGTCCGGCGACGCGGTGCTGCTCGTGACGGACGACCCCGGCGCGATCGACGCCTCGAACCTCGCGGGCGTGTTCACGCCGCAGGCGCTGGGCGTAGACCCTGACCCCGAACCGCCGGTGCGCACGATGAGCGTCGGCGGGCTGCGCCGGGGCCTGCTGGAGCGTCTGGGGCTGGGGGCACGCGCATGAGCGCCGTCGTCGCCGATGGGCCGCGCCGCGGCATGCTCGCCCGCCGGGTGCAGGTCGGGGTGCTGGCGGTCGTGCTGCTCAGCCTGCTGACGTTCGGCATGGCCGAGGGTGACGCGCTGGTGACGTCCGGGCTCATCATCGGCGCGCTCGCCGGCTGGTGCTTCACGGAGTTGGGCCCGGCGCGCCGGGGCCTCCCGCGATGGGCCGCGACGATCATCCTGTTCGGCGTGCTGGTCGGCGCGGTCGTGCGGTCGATCGAGGGCGCCCCGCCGGTGTCGGCGTTCTCGACGTTCCTGGGCGCGATCATCGTGCTGAAGCTGTGGGAGCAGCGCGAGGCGCAGGACTACGGGCAGTTGCTCACGCTCAGCGTGTTCCTGGTCATCGGGGCGGTGCTCACAGCGACCACGCTGTGGGTGGGCGTGGCGATCGGCGTGCTCACCCCGCTCCTGGCGTTCGCGGTGATGGCGTACCAGGTGTACGTGGCGCAGGTCCGCGCGATCCGCTCGTCCGGGCAGGAACGCGATCCCCAGGGCGTCCCGTGGCGCCCGCTGCGCCCCGGCATCGTCGGCCTCATCGCGTTCATGGTCGTCGGCGGGTATCTCATCGCCGGGGGCGTGTTCGTCATCGTGCCCCGCGGGGTGGGCTTCCAGCAGTTCGCGGCGATCTCGACCACCACCACCGGGCGCCAGACCGGCTTCACCGATCGCGTCGACATCGGGCGCGGCGGCCTCATCAGCGAGTCGCAGGCGACCGTGATGGAAGTGCGCATCCGGTCCGACAGCGCGGCCAGCGAACGCCCCGCGTTCGCCCCGCGGTACTTCCGCGGACGCGTGCTCGACGAGTACCAGGCCGGGGTCTGGTCCGCTTCCATCGCGCAGGACGTGACCCGGATCGAGCGCCGCGAGCCCGGCCAGCGCCTGCGACTGCGCAGCGATCGGCGCGTCACGGGCATCGTGCTGCAGGAGTTCCGCCCGCGCGGCACGGTGGCGCGCACGCCCGTCTTCATGCTCAACCGCCCCGTCAGCGCCCAGGTCACCTCGCGCGAGCAGGGCGAGGTTGAGTTCACGGTCGACGACCGATGGAAGGTCGTCTCGCTGCGCACCGCCGCGACGCCGGTCCTGCGCTACCACGTGCGCTCGCTCCCGGAGACGCAGGAGGTCCCCGACGACGACTGGGCCCGGCGCGCCGTCACGCCGCCGCCGCCGGGCGTGATCGAACTCGCCCGCGACATTCTGCGCGAGGCGGCGATCGAGGCCGACCCCGCGAAGCGCCCCGTCCAGGACGACGTGATGGTGGCACGGGTCTTCGAGCAGTATCTGCGGCTGAACTTCGAGTACTCGCTCGACACGCCCGCCCCGCCGCTGCGTGCCGAGGCGACCGAGCACTTCCTGCGGACCACGCGGCGCGGGCACTGCGAGCACTTCGCCTCGGCGCTCGCGCTGCTCTGCCGTGCCGCGGGCATCGAGGCCAACGTCATCGCCGGGTACATGACCAGCGAGGTCGACCCCGAGACCGGCGCGTACGTCGTCCGCCAGGCGCACGCGCACGCCTGGGTCGAGGTGCGCGCGGGCTTCGACGTCTGGCGCACGTTTGACGGCACGCCCACCGCGGAGGTGCAGCGACTGACCAACCAGGGGGGCGTGCTCTCCCGCCTTGACCGCTGGCTCGACGCCGTCGAGAACACCTGGAACTCGCGCATCGCCACCTTCGACCACGCGGCCCAGTCGCGGCTGCTCGGGCGGCGGACCCGCCCGGGCGAGCCGTGGAGCGCGGGGTGGATCGAGGATCTGCGCCGGCGCGTGCAGGGCGACGGCGGAGATTCCGGAGAGGCGCGCCCGAGCCTGGTGCGTCGGGTGGGCCTGCCCGCGCTGGGCGCCGCGGTGGTGGTGGGGGTGTTCCTGGCGGTGCGCGGCGCGCTCCGCCGGGCCGGGCGGAACAGGCGCACGCCCTACGCCGGGCTCGACCCCGGGGCCGCACGCCTGGTTTCACAGGTCGAGCGCGCCTTCGCCCGGCGCATGCCCCGAGAACCCGGGGCGACGCTGCTGGACTGGGGGCGCCAGGCCCGGGCGCCCGCGGAAGAGCTCTTCGCGGTGCAACTCGTGTACGCCTGGGTGTTCGCCGGGCGGCCGCCCGCGCCGGACGATCTCCGCCGCGCGATGGCGACGCTGCGCGCCGGTTCTCGGCCGTGAGGTCCGTACAGGCCGCCGCTCGGCGCAGACGGACGACGCGCCCCGCTGAAGCGCCGCCCGACGCCGCACGATGCTGGGTGGGGGCACGCCCCCTTCACGGAGACGCCCGGTGCCAGCCAACCGATCCAGAACCGAACGATGGCGCGAACTGCTGGAGTCCATCGCCCAGCGGGGCGGCGGGCTGGAGATCACGGTCGCGCGCGACGGGCAGGACCGCGGCGCCGACCTCATGTGGCGGGTGCGTCTCGTGCGCGTGCAGCCGGATTCGCTCGTGGTGGAAGCTCCGGCCGCCGCGGGCAAGCCCTACGCCCTCGCCTCGGGCACGCCGCTCGTGTGCGTCATGACCGTCGGGCAGAACCGCTGGATGTTCCGCTCCGCCGTGATGGGCGAGACCGGCGCGCTCGCGCGCATCGCGATGCCCGACCACGTCGATCGCTGCGCGCGGCGCGAGTTCCTCCGCGTGCCTACCGCCCAACTGCGTCTGCCGACGGTCGAGTGCTGGCCCCTGCTTGATCCCATCACCGTTGTGCCCGCCGAGGCCGCCAACCGCGAGCGCATCATCTCGATGCAGGGCGACGATCCCCGCCCGCTCGCCTTCACCGAGGACATCCTGCCCGAGGTGGGCCCGAAGTTCGGCGCCGCGCTGATGAACATGGGCGGCGGGGGCGTCGGGCTGGTCGTCAACAAGAACGAGGCGTCCAACGCCTCGAGCATCCGCCTGCTGTGGCTGCGCATCGACCTCACGCCCGAGATCGCCGCCCCCATCGCGATGACGGCCCGCGTCGTGCACACGCACCTCGACAGCGAGCAGAACCTCTACGTAGGCGCCGCGTTCGATTTCGACTTCAACCCCGCGCACCGCGCGTTCATCGTCGATCAGATCGGGCGGTACATCCGCGTCGCCCTGCCGACGCGTGCCGCCGCCTAGACGGCCGCACAGACCGTCTCGGAGTCCGTCGCGCAGGGGTGCAACCCCCGTCGTGCTACCGACGCACCCGCACCTCGACCCGGGCATTGTCCGCGATGACGCGGCATTCGTGCTCGCCGCCGTTCAGCACGCCCCGCCACTCCCCGTGCGTGCCGCTCGCGCCGGTCAGTTCCTCTTCCGGCGCGAGGAACGAGGTCATGCCGATCCCGCTCGTGAGCGCGAACACCCCGCGCGAACCCGCCGGCAGGTCGAGGTGCACCTGGCCGGAGGCGGAGCGGACCAGCAGCGGCGCGTCGAGCGGCTCGGCCAGCGAGACCGACACGTTCCCCCCCGGCGTCACGTCGGACCCGCTCTGCACATCGATCGCGCCCGCCGCGCCGATCACCCGCACGCCCCCGGCGATGTTGCGCACGCGCAGCCCCGCGCATCGCGGCACGCGGATCACGACGTCCGCCGCGGCATCGCCCTCGTCGACCGCGAGCACCCGGAAGATCGGGTGCGGCTCGGCCGCCTCGACGCTCGTGGCGGCCCACGACGCCGCGACGCGACGCCCCTCCGGGCCGTCGGTCATGGCGACGACCTGCGGCTCCTTCAGCGCATCGTCGAACTCGATGAACACGCTGCCGGCGCCGGCGTCGACATCGACCGCGACGGGGCGCGACCAGTCGACACCGGGGGGCAGCGGGGCGAGGGCCAACTGGCCGTGGGGGGGAAGGGAGGCGCAGCCGGAGGTGACGGCGACGGCCAGGGAAAGCACGGAGAACATTCGGGACATGCGAGGGTTCCTGCGGGGATCCACCGAGACGAAGAACATGCTACCATCGTGTTCGCTGGTCGGACGGGGGTATAGCCCTCTCACGCCCGGCGGGTCGGATGAATCACGAGCAAGTCACCACACGGCGCGTCGCCCTTCATGTCGGATGAATGATGCTGTCGCGTTCAATCGGCGCTCCCGTGTGGAGAAGGATTGACAAGCACGCCTCACGAATGGCGGGCACAGCGGTCCCTCGGCCTCCGGGCCGGGCGTTTCGACGCCGCTCGCCGCGTTGCGTTCGGGCACAGACACCCGTTTCTGCGAGTCTGCGCGGGGCGTGTGTGTGAGTGTGGTGTGAAGAGCGCGTGATGAATCCCGCCCGGCCGGAATGAGAGCGCCTCCCGCGTTCGTCGCGTCGGGCGGAGAACTCGCATGGTGCAGGTCGGCGGCTTGGTGCTGGGCGTTTCGGACGGGGCGGTGTTCGGCATCACGGTGCTGGCGCTGCTGGCGGGGGCGGCGGGGGGGTTCTTCCTCGCCCGGCTGCTGGGCGCCAAGGCGATCGCGAAGGCGTCGGACGAGGCGAAGGCCGCCGCGGCGCGGATCGAGGCCGAGGGGCGGGCGGCGGCGGAGCGGGCACGGCTGGAGGCCGACAAGGCCGTCCTCGAGCGCAAGCAGAAGGCCGAGAGCGAGATCGAGGCGACGTGGGAAGAGGTCCGCGACGCGGAACGCCGGCTCGCGAAGCGCGAGGACGCCTTCGACCGCAAGGAGGAGGCCGTGCTCGCCAAGGAGCAGCACCTCGCGCGCGAGGGCGAGACCATCCGCCGGCGGGAAGAGCGTCTGACACAACGGGAGCAGGAGGTCGAGAAGACGCTGGCCGCCCAGATGGAGGCGCTCACCCGGGTCTCGGGCATGACGCGCGAGGGCGCCCGCGAGGTGCTGATCGCCCGCGTTGAAGACGAATCGCGCCACGAGGTCGCGAAGATCACGCGCAAGGTGATCGAAGAGGCCGAGGAGGACGCCAAGAAGCGTGCGCAGGAGATCACGCTCATGGCGATCCAGCGCTACGCGGGCGAGCACTCGAGCGAGAGCACGGTGCGCAGCGTGGCGATCCCCAGCGACGACATGAAGGGGCGCATCATCGGGCGCGAAGGGCGGAACATCCGCGCGATCGAGAAGGCGACGGGCGTGGACATCATCGTGGACGACACGCCCGGCGTCATCGTGGTGTCGTGCTTCGACAAGATCCGCCAGGCCGTCGCGGTCGAGGCGCTCGAGCGACTCGTCGCCGACGGACGCATGCACCCGACCCGCATCGAAGAGGTCGTCGAGAAAGTGCGCGGCGAGGTGAACGAGAAGGTCCTCAAGGCTGGCAAAGACGCTGCCCTCGAGGTGAACCTGCGGGGCCTGCACCCCAAGGTCGTCGAGGCCATGGGCAAGCTCCACTACCGCACGAGCTACGGGCAGAACGTGCTGCGCCACTCCGTCGAGGTCGCGTACGTCGCCCAGGTCATCGCCGATCAGTTGGGGCTGGACGGGACCATCGCCCGGCGCGCGGGGTTTCTGCACGACATCGGCAAGGCGATGGACCACGAGATGGAGGGCGGGCACCCGAAGATCGGGATGGACTTCGCGCGCCAGTTCGGCGAGCGCGAGCCGATCCTCAACGTCATCGGCGGGCATCACGCCGACATCCCCGCCACCAGTTTCTACACGCCGATCGTCATGGCCGCCGACGCGGTGAGCTCGGCCCGCCCCGGCGCCCGGCGCGAGAGCATCGAGCGGTACGTGCAGCGTCTGACGCAGTTGCAGGACATCGCCCTCGCGTTCAAGGGCGTCACCGAGGCGCACGCCATCCAGGCGGGGCGCGAGGTCCGCGTCATGATCGACGCCGCCAAGGTCGACGACGACGAGGCGTTCCTGATCGCCCACCAGATCGCGAAGAAGGTCAGCGAGGAAATGACCTTCCCGGGCGAGATCCGCGTCACCGTGCTGCGCGAGACCCGCGCTATCGAGTACGCGCGGTAGAATCGCGGCCCCCGTGGGGTGAGGAGGCGCTCATGCACCAGATCAAGTTGTTCGAGGGCAGCGAAGACGCGATGCGCGCGCTGGAGAACGAGATCAACGAATGGCTCCGCACCAGCGGCGCAAAGGTGGTCCAGGTCTTCGGCAACATCGCGCCGCAGTCGGTCCTGCCGTCCTCGGAGTCCCGGGCCGGGCTGGCGGCCGACGGGGGCATCCGCCGGTTCGCGCCGTCCGACATCCTCGTCTGCGTCCTGTACGAAGTTTGACGCGGGCGGTTACGGGCGTCGGGCTCCCCACGCCCAGCCCAGCGACGGATCCAGGACCGTTACGTTCGCGCGCGCGAGCAGCGACGACGCGAGTTCTTCCATGGCCAGCCGGTCCATCCGGGCACGCAGGCGCGCCTCGAACGCCGCCAGTTCGTCGGCCCCCGGGGTGCGTGCAGGCGTGCGCGACTCGACCAGCAAGATGGCGTAAGCGCCGTCCACGGCGATCACCGGCCCGACCTCGCCCGGAACCTGCGACTCCAGGGCGGTGCGGAGCCCGGGCGGCCACGCCGGATCCGCCGGGCTGGCGTCCGGCAGGAGCCCGCCGGCACCGGCGGTCGAGCCGCGGGACTCTGCCGCGGCCCGCGAGGCGAACTCCCAGATCAACCCCGCGCCAACCGCACGGCGCAGTTCGTCCGCCAACGCAACGGCGCGGCGTCGGTCGGGAACCACGATGACCCGCGCCCGCACGCGCGGGCCGAACTCCAGCGCGAACGCGGCGTCGTGGTCGGCGTCCGATATCTGCCGTCCGGCGGCCAAGGCACGTAGCGCGGCGGAACGGTGAAGCGATGCGGGGAAGTTCTGGGGGCCCAGCCCGCGCGCGCGCCGCAGGCCCGTGAGCAGTTCGGCGATCTGCGAGCCGTCGGCGTCGGACGCGCTGGCCACGCCGCTGGCGAGAAGCGAACGCTCGCGTTCGAGATCGTCGGGTGAGATGGAAACTCCGCGGCTGCGAAGTTCGGCGGCGAGCGCGCGATCGAGGATGAGGTCGGCGAGGGCCGCGGCGCCGGCGTACTCCGCCAGGGTTGGGTGCAGTTCGGTGGCGTAAACCGGAACACCGTTGACGAGCGCGAGGGGCGCCCCGTTGCCGGCGGCGGGGTATGAGGAGGGTGGCGCCGGCGCACCGGGCGAGGCGTCTGGGGCGGCGCACCCGCCAAGGAGAATCGAGGCGCAGACGTACGCCCCGATGGCGAAGATGGTTAGGGAACGCCGCATGGGGAGAGGATTCCTTCGGGTGGAGGGACGAAGAAGACCGGCCGAAAAACAAAGAGAATATGGGGCTTGACAGGTGAATCCGGACGAAGTACCTTGCGTAGATGCAGCGGTCGGATCCGGGCCCACTCGGCGCCCCCCGGCTAATGGACTGATTCTGGTTGCGTTGCTCGAAACAGTTCGTTGATCGGATGTCCGGCCTGGAAAAGCGGCTGGACGGGCGTTGCGTCGCGTGGTAGTCTCGGGGTACGGGGTGTCTGCTCGCCTTCGGCGCGGGCAGACGAGAAGCCGCGAAGAGCGGGAGATCGAACGGAGGCCCTCAGATGTTGCGTTTGGACCATCGTCGGGGATTCACGCTGATCGAGTTGCTGGTGGTGATCGCGATCATCGCCCTGCTGATCGGCATCCTGCTGCCGTCGCTGGCGGAGGCTCGCCGCGCCGGCAAGCTCTCGATCTGCCTGGCGAACATGCAGCAGTTCGGAGTGGCGACGCAGAGCTACTCGACTGATTACCAGGACAAGCTGTGGTCGTTCACCGTGACGCCCGCGTCGGCCGACCGGCTGGCGTACCCGGACCTGCAGGCGCACGCGGGCGGTGGCGACCTGCCGGCCGCGGCGGCGCAGGCGACGGACATCGTGCGTCGCCGGGCCGGGCGGGACGACGTGGCGCCCCCGGACTCCTGGATTCCTCACGTGCTGTACAACCACCTGGTGCTGCAGGACTACCTGGCCCAGCGCCTTCCGGAGCGCATGGTGGTGTGCCCCGAGGACAAGTTCCGCCTGCAGTGGCAGACGGACCCGGTGAACTACGCCATGATGAGCCCCGTGCCCGACGGCGCGAGCGCCACCTGGCGCTGGCCCTACAGCAGCAGCTACGAGACCGTGCCGTACTCGTACGCCCCGGACCGCCCGCTCGGCACCAGCGCGAGCAACTCCGTGCGTCAGGGCAGCACGCACCGCACGTACTTCGGGCCCACCGCGAGCAACGTGCTCGGCAAGCGCCGCCTGAGCCAGGTCGCGTTCGCCTCGCAGAAGGTCCACATCATGGACTCGAACGCGCGCCACTTCGGCAAGCGCTGGTGGTACTACGCGGCGGCCAACGCCCGCGTGCCGCTGCTCTTCTTCGACAACGCCGTCAAGCTGCGCGTCACCGGCGCGCTGCGCACCCCCGGCGATGCGAACGACGGCTGGGACCCCGTCTCTCCGCGCAACATGCTCATCGTCACGTTCTACAGCTACGACCCCGAACTGTGGGAAGCCCCCAAGATCAACGGCGGCTACCAGGGCGCGGGCGGCCCGGACAACGTCGCGGGCTTCTACCGCTGGACGCGCGCCGGCCTGAACGGCGTCGACTTCGAGGGCTCTGAGGTCAACACCACCGGCTGGTAATCCTCTCCTCGACTGTTCGGCACGAGTTGCTCACCCAACCCCCGCCCCACGGCGGGGGTTTTTCTTTCCCGAGGCGCGTGGGGTGCGATCCGGATATCCTGCGCTCCCTCGGAGGACCACGCGTGATCGTGCTCGTCGCAGACAAGTTCGAACAGGCCGGGCTCAACGGGCTGGCCGCGCTCGGGTGCACCGTCGTCAATCAGCCCGGCATCGGCACCGACAAGCTCGGGGCGGCCCTCGCCGAAAGCCGCGCCGATGTGCTGATCGTGCGATCAACCAAAGTGCCCGCGTCGGTGATCTCCGGCGCGTCGTCGCTGCGGATGATCGTGCGGGCGGGGGCGGGCGTAGACAACATCGACGTCGGGGCGGCGAGCGCGCAGGGCGTGAAGGTCTGCAACTGCCCGGGCATGAACGCCGTCGCGGTCGCGGAGCTCACGATGGGGCTGCTGCTGTGCTGCGACCGGCGGATCGCCGACCAGACGGCCGAGCTGCGCGCCGGGCGCTGGAACAAGAAGGAGTTCTCGAAGACGGGCGCTGGCGGCGCCCGCGGGCTCATGGGCCTGACGCTGGGCGTGGTGGGCGTGGGCGCGATCGGGCAGGAGGTCGTGAAGCGCGCGACGGCGTTCGGCATGCGCGTGGTCATCTGGAGCCGCGGCATCACGCCGCAGCACGCGGGGGCGCTCAACGCGGAGTTCGGCGGGACGGACACGCCCGCGCTGCTGGCGCTCGCGTCGCGCGCCGACGCGATCAGCGTGCACCTGCCGCTGGCCGATACGACGCGCCGCCTGTTCAACAAGGCGTTCTTCGATGCGATGAAGCCCGGGGCGTACTTCATCAACACGAGCCGGGGCGGCATCGTCGACGAGGCGGCGCTCCGCGAGGCGGTGGCGGCCAAGGGGCTGCGCGTCGGGCTCGACGTGTACGAGAATCAACCGGCCGAGAGCGAGGGCGCGTTCGATCCGGCGACCGCCCGCCTGTCCGGCTTTGTCGGCACGCATCATTCCGGCGCGAGCACGGAGCAGGCGCAGAACGCCGTCGCCGTCGAGACGGTGCGCATCGTGCGGTCCTTCAAGGACACGGGGCGCTGCCTCAACTGCGTGAACGAGTGAGCCGGGCGGGGCGATGCCACGCCCCGCTCACCGCGCTGGCGATCGGTGACGAGGTCAAGCACGCGTCGGCGTTTTGCGAACTCCGCGACGCGTCACCTCGTACGCCTCACGCATGATCGAGCACGACGAGGCTGGCGGGTCAGACGCGAAGCGACAAGCCGAGCACGTCAACGAGCCGGACATCACGCGCGCCGCCCAACCCGGAGGCCGGCGGCGTGCGCCGCGCGGGATCCGCGTGCTGGCCTGGCTGGTGGCCGGGTTGGCGGCGTGCTGGGTGCTGTTCGCGTGGCTCTGGCCCGACATGGGCGACGAAGGCCGCGTGGTGGGCGCCCTGAACTGGCTGGCGTTCGCCGGACGGACGTTCTCGCTGCACACGGCGATCGCGCTGGGCCTGCTCTCGCTGCTCATGATGCTCCGACGCGTCCGCTTCGCCGGGGCGCTCACGCTGACGCTCGCGCTCTGGTGCGCGGTCCCCACGCTGTGGTCGCTGCGCCCGCGCGGGGCGCCCCCGCCGCCCGGGGGCGAGACCTTGAGCGTCTACAGCGTCAACGCGCAGATCGGGTATGTGGACCCCGTGCGCCTGCGCGACGACATCGAGCGGCTCGACGCGGACATCGTGGTCATCATCGAGCACCACCCGCGCCTGCACGCGGTGCTGCCCGCGCTGCGCGAGCGCTACCCGCACGTCTTCGAATCGCTGCGCGACGACGCCTTCGGCATGGCGGTACTCTCGAAGCGCCAGTTCGCGGACGTCCCGCGGGCCTACCCCGACCTCGGCGTCGCGCTCACCGAGCCCCAGATCCGCTGCGTGGTGCGCGTCGATGGGCGCGAGGTCGTTGTGCAGGGCGTGCACACGCTGCCCCCGGTATCGGTGGAGCACCTGCGCGAGCAGCGCCGGCTGATCCGGGCGCTCGCGGCGTGGGCGGCGAACGAGCCGCGCCCCGTGATCCTGGCGGGAGACTTCAACTGCACGCCCGAGTCGCAGGGCGCGGGATGGCTGCGAGGCGCCGGGCTGCGTGAGGCGTGGGACGCGCGGGGCTTCGGCCCCGGAAACACGTGGCCCGTGGACGCGGGGCTCTTCTCGGCGGTCGGCGTGAAGATCGACCACGTGTTCGTCGGTGGGGGGCTGGCGGTCTGGCACGCGGAAAAAGGCGGCAAGACCGGGTCCGACCACAGGGGGTTGCTGGCGCGCGTCGGGTTTCCGTGATGCGGCCGGGCGTGCTCGGGCGCATCGCCGGGACGACGGATTGGGCGCGCCGGGGGTACACTTTCCGCATGACAACCGCCCCCGCACCGTCGATGGGTGTACCCGCCGTCAAGCAGACCGCCTCGGGCCGCGTGTTCAACTTCTCGGCCGGGCCGGGGTGCCTGGCCGACGAGGTGCTCCGCCAGGCGCAGCAGGACATCTGGAACATCGACGCCACGGGCGTAGGGATCCTCGAGCACAGCCATCGGGGCAAGACGTTCGACAAGGTGCTGGCCGACGCGGAAGAGAACTGCCGCAAGATCGCGGGGATTCCCGCGAACTACAAGGTGCTGTTCCTGACGGGCGGGGCGACGAGCCAGAACTTCCAGGTTCCGGCCAACATCCTGCCCGACAACGGGGTGGCGGCATTCCTGACAACCGGGTACTGGGCCGAGCGGACGTGGGAAGAGAGCAAGGTCTATTCGAACCGCTGCTACGAGGCGTTCGACGGGCGGCCGACAAAGCACACGCACTGCCCCGCGGACAGCGAGATTACGTACGCGGACCGCCCGGTGTACGTGCACATGTGCTCGAACAACACGCTGTACGGGACGCAGTGGCGCAACGCGGACGGTTCGATCCGTTTGCCGCGGGTGCCCGAGGGCGTGCCGCTGGTGTGCGACATGAGCAGCGACATGTACAGCCGCCCGATCGACGTGACGAAGTTCGGGATCATCTACGCGGGCGCGCAGAAGAACGTGGGCGTGGCGGGCACGACGGTGGTGATCATCCGCGAGGACCTGCTGAAGCCGGTGCGGACGCTGCCGTCGATGCTGCGGTACGACGTGATGGCGAAGGACCAGAGCCGCCACAACACCCCGCCGGTGTTCGCGATCTATCTGAGCGGGCTCGTGTTCAAGTGGATTTTGGCGCAGGGCGGGCTGGAGACGATCCACCGGAACAACGTGGCCAAGGCGAAGGTGATCTACGACGTGCTGGATTCCACGCCGTTCTACAAGGGGCACGCGCGGCCCGACTGCCGCAGCCTGATGAACCTGACGTTCCGGTGCCCGACGGAGGCGCTGGATGACCAGTTCGTGAAGGAGGCCGGGAAGAACGGCATGGACCAGTTGAAGGGGCACCGCAACACCGGCGGGATGCGGGCGAGCATCTACAACGCGTTCCCGATGGACGGGTGCCGGGCGCTGGCGGAGTTCATGCGGGACTTCGCGAAGCGCAACGGGTAGGCCGGGGGCTGTTCACGGAGTCTTAGCGCTGCCGGCGGCGGTGCGGACGTTGCCCTTGCGCGGGCCCGGGCGTACTCTGGGCGTCGGAGTTGACGAGAGAGATCCGCTAGAAACCGACCGAGCCCCCCGTGGCGCGTGCCGCGCGGGAATGCTCATCACCCGGCCGAGAGACCCGGGTGCGGTGTAGTCCGTTCACGAGGAGACAAGACAATGCGTATGGAAGTTCTGGCCGCGCTGGCGGCGTGCGGGTTCGCGGCGGTGGCGCACGCCGGCACGGCGACGATCAGCATCAACGAGATCCGCGTCGATCAGACCGGGGCCGATAACGACGAGTACTTCGAACTGGCGGGTGCGCCGGGCACCTCGCTCGCGGGGCTGTGGTACGTCGTGATCGGCGACGGCACGGGCGGCAGCGGCGTGGTGGAGTCGGTCACCGACCTGTCCACGTACTCGATCGCCGCCGACGGGTACTTCTCCGCTGGCGAGTCGACCTTCACCGGCGATTACGGCTCGCTTGACGCCGTGCTCGGCGGCCCCAACCCGCTGAACTTCGAGAACACCGACAACGTCACGCACCTGCTGCTGGCGAACTTCACCGGCGCGGTGAACGTCGACCTCGACACGAACGACGACGGCGTGCTCGACTCCACCCCGTGGGGCAGCATCGTCGACTCGATCGCGCTCGTCAACGGCGCGGGCGACCGGGTCTACAGCAGCACCCAGGTCGGCCCCGACGGCACCTTCCACCCCGGGCACGTCTACCGCTTCCCGAACTTCTCGGGCGCGTGGAACATCGGCCAGTTCAACCCGGTCGACGGGCAGGACACGGCCGGCTCGGCGAACGTCCCCACCCCCGGCGCGATCGCGCTGACGGGCGTGGCGGCGCTGGTCGCCTTCCGCCGTCGCCGCTGAACGCGGGCGAAGATCACGAGTTGACCACGAACCCCGGGCGCCGCGCCCGGGGTTTTTCGTTCGATGCCGCACGTGCCCGAGCAACGAGCAGCCAGGCCGCGGGTGGCGTCAGGCCAGTCGGCGCCGGCAGGCCTGGACGACCTCGGCGAGCGTGATCCGTTCCATGAGCGCGCGCGAGGCCGCGTCCTTATGCGAGAAGCGATCGCGCGCGGAGGCGTGCTGGATGACGTCGCCCGCGCGTCGGTAGGGCCCGACGCGATGCACGCGTGTGGGGCCGAACAGGGCCACGAGCGGGCGATCAAACCCCACCGCCATGTGCAGGGCGGCGGAGTCGTTCGCGACGACCAGCGACGCGTGCTCGATGATGCCCATGAGCTGCGCGATCGACGTGCGTCCCAGCAGGTCGACCACGCGCGGGTGGCGCTGCGCGAGCGCGAGGCACGCGGGGACTTGTGCGCGCTCGGAGCCGCCCCCCACCAGCGCGACGGGTGTGCCGGCGTCCGCGAGCACGCGCGCCAGCGCGGCGAAGCGATCGTCCGCCCACTGCTTGGCGGGCCAGCGCGAGGTGGGGGCGAGCACGGCGTAGCGGCCCGAGGCCAGCGGCCCGTGCGCGAGGTGCGCGCCGCGCGCTTCGGGCGGGGTGAAGAGGCGCATCGCGAGGGCATCGCGCCGGGGCACGGCGCCGGCCGCCCGCGCGAGGGTGAGCATCCGGTCGACCGTGTGCGTCTCGATGTCGCCGGGCACGCGCCGCGTGTACGCGAGCCGGGCGCCTTCGCGCGCGTCGGCGTGCCCGACGCGATGGGGCGCGCCGGTGGCCAGTGTCATGAGCCCGCTGCGGGCCAGCCCCTGCGCGTCGATCACGACGTCGTAGCGACGGGCGCGCAGCGACCGAAGGAACGCGACGACGCGCGCGGGGCGGGAGAGCCGGAACTCGCGACGAGGGAAAGGCACGACGCCCGACAGCGCGGGGTGGGCGCGAACGACGTCCGCGAAGGTGTCCTGCACCAGCCAGTCGATGTGCGCGCCCGGGAATGCGTCGCGCAGCGAGACCAGCACGGGCACGGTGCGGGCGACGTCGCCGAGCGCGGACGGGCGGATGAGGAGGATGCGCTGAGGCGGCACGGGGCGGAGCGTACACACGCGCGGGCGGGGGCGAGCGTGCGCCAGGCCTTTCGGGCGGGCTCTACGCGCTGACGGCCGAGAGGACTTCCTCCAGCGTGGTGACGCCCGCCCGGACCTTGTCGTAGCCGTCGGCGAGGAGCGTGCACAGTTCGTCCCGGCGGGTGGCCTCGGCGACGATGAGCGGCGCGGGGCTGCGCTCGGTGATCAGGTGGCGCACCGCGTCGCTCATGCGCAGCAGTTCGTACACGCCCAGTCGCCCGCGGTAGCCCGTGTTGCGGCAGTTGCGACAGCCCGTGCCCCGACGCAGTTCGACCCCATCGGCGAGCGCGAAGCTCTCGGGCAGGTCGGCGGGATCAGGGCGGTAGGACGCGGCGCACTCGCGGCAGACCCGCCGCACGAGACGCTGGGCCATCACGCCCTCGAGCGACGAGGAGACGAGGAACGGCTCGACGCCCATGTCGAGCAGGCGTGTGGCGGCGCCGGCGGCGTCGTTGGTGTGCAGGGTCGAGAAGACCAGGTGCCCGGTGAGCGAGGCCTGGATGGCCGTCTCGGCGGTTTCCTTGTCGCGGATCTCGCCGATGAGCACGACGTCGGGGTCGTGGCGGAGGATGGACCGCAGGCCCGCAGCGAAGTCGAGCCCGACCTTGTGGTTGACCTGGATCTGGTTGACGCCCGGGACGTGGTACTCGACCGGGTCCTCGACCGTGATGATCTTGACCTCGTCGGAGACGATGCGGTTGAGCGAGGCGTACAGCGTCGTGGACTTGCCCGAGCCGGTGGGCCCCGTGACGAGCAGAATGCCGTGCGGGCGCGCGATGAGCGTGTCCCACTGCGACAGCACGCGGTCGGGCATGCCCAGGTCGTTCAGCGACATGAGCACCGCGGTCTTGGAGAGCACGCGGAGCACGACGCCCTCCCCGAACAGCATCGGGATGACGCTCACGCGCAGGTCGAACTCCTGCGGGGGCTGGCCCGGCGGACGCGCGCGGAACGAGATGCGCCCGTCCTGCGGGCGGCGCTTCTCGGCGATGTTGAGGTTCGCCATGATCTTCAGGCGGCTCAAGATCGCGGCGGCGAACCGCGAGATCGTCGGCGGGACGTTGGCCCGCTGCAGCACCCCGTCGATGCGGTACCGCACGACCAGGTCGCGCTCGTAGGGCTCGATGTGCACGTCGGTGGCGCGCTCGACGACGGCCTCGGTGAGCAGGTCGTTCACCAGGCGGATGACCGAGGCTTCCTGCGCCTGCTCGACCTCGTCGGTGGGCTTGAGCTCGACCGCGCCCCGGTCCAGGCCCGAGGACATCGCGTCGAGCGTGTCGCCCCCGACGCCGTAGTGGGCCCGGATGAACTTGGAGAGTTCCTCCTCGTCGGCGAGGACGAGCTCGATGGGCGAGTTCGCGGTGAGGCGGAGCTCGTCGACGATGCTGGCGTCGTAGGGGTCGGGGGTCGCGACGGTGAGCACGCCCCCCTCGCGCGAGATGGGCACGCAGCGGTGCTTGAAGACGAGCTTGGGCGGGATCGCGTTGAGCACGCCCGGCTCGACGGTGAGCGTGCCGGGGTCGATGACGGGCATGTGGAACTGCTCGGCGACCGCGCTCAGCACCTCGCGCCCGCTGGCAAAGCCCAGGCGCACCAGCACGCGGTCGAACCGCTCGCCCGTGCTGGCCTGTTCGGCGAGGGCGCGGTCGAGCTGGTCGTGGGTGAGGACGCCGCGGGAAACAAGGATCGAGCCGATCGGCATGCGTCGTCCATCGTACGCCGCGGGGCCGGCTCGCCCAAGCGCGACGTGCGGCAGCGGCGAGTTATCGCCCCGTCGGCCCGGCGTGGGGCGCGGGATACACGGCGCTCGTGCGGTCGGTTTCCCAGACCGTCATGGACCGGAGCGTGACGCGCGGGGCGGCGTCGCGGAGCGCGCGGTCCAGCAGCTCGAAGCACACCTTCGCGATGTTCTCCACCGACGGGTTGACCCCGCCGGGCGTGCGGAACTCCGGGGCGTCCTCGTTCAGGTTCTTGTGATCGAAGCGCTGGATGATGACGTCCTCGACGAGGCGCTCCAGTTCCGGCAGGCGCAGCACCGGCGTCTGCCCGACCGGCACCTCGACGCACGGCTCCACCTGGTAGTTGTGCCCGTGCCCGTTGGGGTTGTTGCACTTGCCGAAGACACGCCGGTTCTCCTCGGGCGACAGCTCCGGGCAGTGCAGGCGGTGCGACGCGGCGAAGTCGAACCTCTGGCGCAGCAGCGCGACATCAGGGGCAGCCATGCGGACCTCCACGGAGTAGTACGGCGACAACCGCCAGCACACGCCCGACACGTGCCCGTGCAGGGCGGCGTGCAACGCGGGGACCGCCCCGGCGAGCGCGTGCTCGGGCGGGTCCGACGGACGCGCGCGGGCGGCCTCTTCCAGGCGGGGGATGACCGTCGCCCGCACGGCCCGGTCGATCTGCTGGATATCGATGAGGTAGCCCAGCCGGGGGTCAACCTCGCCCGCGCACGCGACGGCGAGCTCGTAGAACGCGCCGACCCCGTCCATGGCGGGGCGCCCGGCGTAGCCGTTGCGCGAGTCCTCGGGCTGCGAGGGGCTGATCGAGAACCGGACACGACGGACGAGTTCGACCACGCGGGAGGGTAGGGAATCGGAACGGGGAAATCGTGCGAACAATGAGGCGTGCGACGAAGCGGCGGGAGCGACGGTCGGACGCACGGGAGGATGCACATGCGAACGCGGAACTGGCTCTGGATGATCGTGGCGGGCGCGGGCGGGGTGTCGATGCTGGGCGCGGCCGCGCAGCCCGAAAAACCCGCGACGCCCCCCACGCAGGCGCCCCCCACGCAGGCACCCGCGGCGACGCCCCCGCGCCCCGAGGCCACGCCGCCCGTTGCCCCCGACGCCGCGCCGGCGGTGCCCGTGTCGGCGTACGTGCTGGGGTACAAGGTCCCGGACATCGACGGGGTCGAGCGCGACCTGTCGCAGTACAAGGGTAAGGTCGTGATGATCGTGAACACCGCGAGCAAGTGCGGGTATACGTGGCAGTACGGCACGCTGGAGGCGATGTACCAGGCGCACAAGGACAAGGGCTTTGTGGTCCTGGCGTTCCCGTCGGGGGACTTCAAGGAGCAGGAGTTCGCCGAGAACCGGGACATCAAGGCGTTCTGCACCGCCGAGGACAGCAAGTACAAGGTGACCTTCCCGCTGTTCGCCAAGATGCACGTGAAGGGCAAGGACGCGCACCCGCTGTTCCGCCAGCTCGCGATGCAGCCCGGCGCAAACGGCGGGGAGCCCTCGTGGAACTTCACGAAGTGGCTCGTGAACCGCAAGGGCGAGGTCATCGCGAAGTTCGACACGCGGATCAGCCCGGACAACGACCAGGTGAAGGCGGCGATCGAGGCGGCGTTGAGCGAGAAGCAGTCCGACGCCAAGTAGACCCGGCGGAGAACGGGTAGAGTGTCCGCGTGCCGCTCTTTCAGTACGTCGCCCTGAGCCCGGGCGGGCAGCGAGTGACCGGCGTGCTCTCCGGCGCGAGCGAGCAGGCGGTGCTCGCCGAGCTGGAGTCTCGCCAGTTGACGCCCGTGGAGATCCGCACGCGCGCGGAGGCGGGCGGGTCGGGGCGCGCGCGTCGTGTGGGCGGGCGACGCCTCGGCGAGGCGTACGAGCAACTGTCCGACCTGCTGGGGGCGGGCGTGCCCCTGCTGCGCGGGCTGAAGCTGCTCGGCGGGCAGAAGTCGCGCGGCCCTGTCGGGCAGGTCTTCCGCGATCTGGCCGAGGCGGTGGAGAAAGGCGCCGACTTCGCGGCGGCCATGGAGCAGGCTACGGGCGTCTTCCCCACGGTGCACGTCGCGATGATCCGCGCGGGCGAGCGGGGCGGCTTCCTCGAGCAGGTGCTCGCGCGCCTGGGGCGGCTGGTCGTCAAGCAGGCCGACCTCACCGGCAAGGTCATCGGCAATCTCATCTACCCGGGCGTGCTCTGCGTCACGGGCGTGGGCATCGGCGCCGTGATCTTCGGCGTGTTCGTGCCGAAGTTCCGCGGCATGTTCGCGCGGCTCGGCGACGACCTGCCGGGCGTCACCAAGTTCGTCTTCTTCCTGAGCGACGTCGTGACGGCGTACGCCCCGGTGACCGGCGCGCTGCTCGTGGCGCTCGCGATCGGGGCCTGGCGACTGAGCCGAAACCCGCGCGCGCGGCGGTGGGGCAGCCGGGCGCTGCTGCGCATCCCGGTCGTGGGCAACATCGTCCGCGGGTTCGCGACCGCGCGCTTCTGCGGGCTGCTGGGCACGATGCTGAGCAACAGCGTGCCCCTGCTGAGCGCGCTGCAGATCGCACGCGACGGCGTGGGGCATCGGCTGCTGGCCGAGGCGGTGGACGAGGCGGCGGAGGCGGTGCGCCGTGGCGAGGCGCTCTCGCCCCCGCTGGCGCGGAGCGGGATGTTCGAGGAGCAGGTGGTCGAGATGCTCGCGGTGGGCGAGTCGGCGAACAACCTCGACGAGGTGCTGGTGAAGGTCGCCGACACGATCGAGTCGCGCCTCGACCGCCAGCTCATGGTCGCGGTGCGGCTGATCGAGCCCCTGCTGCTGCTCATGCTGGCGGGGGTGGTGGCGATCGTCGCGTTCGCGCTGCTGCTGCCGATGAGCCAGTTGAGCTCGGCGGTGTAGACCGAGGGGCCCTCCCGAGTCCGGGGCGAGCGTGCGGGCGGGGTATCATGCAGCGGCGGGGCCGGTCGGCCGGCGCCCGATGTGCACACGCAGGGAGGTCCAGATGAGGAACGGACGTGGTGTTCTCCGCCGCATGCGGCGGGCCTTTACGCTCATCGAGGTCATGATCGTGATCCTGATCGTGCTCGCGCTGGGCGGGCTCGTGGCGTACAACCTGCTCGGCAAGAAGGAAGAAGCCGACGACAAGCTCGTCGAGATCGACATGAACACGCTGAAGCGGGCGCTCAAGGACTTCCGCTTCACGCACAACCGCTACCCGACCGACGACGAGGGGCTCGCGGTGCTCTGGAACAAGGAAGCCACCAGCGACGAGGAAGTCGTCAAGAAGTGGACCAAGCTCCTCGAAGAGCCGATGCCCACCGACCGCTACGGCAACCAGTGGGGCTATCGCCAGCAGTCCGAGCACTCCGAGGAGAGCATCTACGACATCTGGTCGTACGGGCGCGACAAGCTCGAAGGCACCGACGACGACATCGTGTCGTGGAAGAAGGAAGGCGAAGAGGACGACATGGGCGGGTCATCGCCGACGCCGCCCCCGTCGGGCGGCTGACGGAGGACGCCCATGCGGGGGTCGTGCCGGAGGTGCGGGGCGGTGACGCCGCGTCGGGCCACGCCCCGGCGCGCGTTCACGCTGCTCGAGGTCATCATCGTCATCCTCCTGCTCCTGGCGATGGGAGCGCTGATCCTCCCCACGCTCGTCTCGGCCGGGCGTGAGAGCGCGATCCGCGACGTGCGCGAGCAGCTCGCGGCGGGCGTGCTCGTCGCGCGGGCGGAGGCCCGCCTGCGGGGCGTCGTGACCGAACTCTCGGTCGACGAGCGACGCCTTGTCGTGTGGGCGCACGGCCAGGGCGGTGCACGCCCCGCCGAAGACCTGGGCGAGGTCCCCGACATCCTGCAGTTCGATCTCCCGGCGCCGGACGAGTCGTCGCTGGACGCGTCCGAGGAGGCGACGGACCCCGACGCGCCCGCGCGGGCGTACGTGCTCGTGCGGTTCTGGCCCGACGGCGTGGGCGAGCTCGTCGAGCCGTGGGCGCTCGACGTGGCCGGCGCGTACGTGCTCCGCCCGCGCCTCAACGCGTGGACGGGCGCGCTCGAGTACGACGAACTGCCCGCCGGAGATGGCGACGAAGCGGCCCTGACGGACGACGAGGAGACGCCCGAGCCGGCGGCTGACGAGCCGCCCGCCGAGCGCCCGGCGCGCGACGCGCCGTCGGCCGACGCGCCCAAGGCGCCCGTCGAGAAGGCGCGCAAGACCCCGGCCGAGAAGGCGAAGGAAGGCCCGGCGTTGCAGGAGCCGGGCGACGAACCCACGGAGGAGGACGAGGATGCGCCGGGAGGCACGCGCTGAGCGACGCCCGCGGGGCGGCTCGATCTTGCTGGAGTGCCTGCTGGCGCTCGCGCTGTTCGTCGGCGCGGGGCTCACGATCTTCGGCATGATCGACCTGGCCGCGGGCTCGGTCGCGCGTTCGCACGCGCAGCTCCGGGCGGCCGACGTGGCCCGCAGCGCGATGAGCCGCATCGAGGCGGGGATGGCGTCGCCCGAGACGTTGACGGGCCCGGTGCGGGCCACGGACCTGGGATTGACGGACGCCGGCGGCGCGGGCGACGACACGCCGACGCTGTGGGAACTGGACGTCTCGACCGAGCCGCTGGGCGTGGGTGGGCTCACCAAGGTCACCGTGCGCGCGTTCCGTCTGGAGGCCGAGGGGTCGGATCGGGAGACGGCGTCGTTCACGCTTGTGGAGGCGCTGCGCCTCACGGGGAGGACGCCGTGAGGAGGGGTTTCACGATCGTCGAGGTGCTGGTGTCGCTCGGGCTCATCCTCGGGCTGACGGCGGCGCTCTACGCGTTCGTCGACGACGTCATCGCGCGCCGCGAGCGTCTGCTCGAACGCTGTCGCTCCGACGGCGCGGCGAACGCGGTGATCGATCGCATCGAGAGCGACCTCGTCTCGACGTTTGTGCAAGACGCCGACGGCAGCGCCGGGCTGCGCGGCACGCGCACGTCGCTGCGGATCGTGCGGCGGCGCGTGCCCGCCGGCGCGGGCGACGCCGCCCGAACCGGCAGCGAAGTCTCGTTCGACGACGCGACCGGGCGGGTCATGGGGTCGTTCCTCGCCGAGGCCGGGCAGGCGCCAGCGGAGATCGGCCGAATCTCGCGCCTTCGGCTGCGGTACTACGACGGGCGCGAGTGGCTCGCCGAGTTCGACAGCGCGGCACGCGGCACGCTGCCGGTCTGCGTCGAGATCCGGGCCTGGCTCGGGCCCGCGCCGACCCCGGTCCCCGCGGATGGCTCGTCCGACCGCCCGCTCGCGCCGGGCGAGGACACGACCGACCCGACCGCGGACGGTGCGCCCGCGGAACAACCCGAGGCGGCTCCGCCCGACGAGGACGAGGACGAGAGCGCGTGGGGCCTGCCGGATCGCATCCGCGTCATCGTGATCCCCGACGCGGGCGGCGCCGACGCCGCGCCGGACGAGGAGGGCGCGCCATGATCGCCCGTACGGCCGGTTCCGGGCGTGCGACGTCACGCGGCGTCGTGCTGATGCTCACGCTCGTGGTGATCACCATGGGTGCGCTCGCGGGCACGACCATGCTCGTGCGATCCGACGCCGAACGCAGCGTCAGCGTCGCGAGCGCCGAGGATCTGCGCCTGCGATCACTCGCGTGGTCGGGCGTGCGGGGCGCGCTCGCCGAGGTGCAGTCCCAGCGCGATGCGATCCTCGACGGCGGGTCGCCGCAGCTCACCAGCGAGTGGGTGCTGTGGGAAGAGGGCGGGCGCCGCGGCGTCGTTCGCCTGCTGGAGATTTCGGACACGCCCGGTGATGTCGCCGCGAGCGAGAACGCGCGACTCGATCTCAACCGCGCCGACGCCCCCATGCTCGCGAAACTGCCCGGCGTTGGCGAGGACCTGGCGCGGGCGATTGTCGCGGCACGCGGCGCGGCGGGGTTCGCCTCGCCCGCGTCGCTCGGGGCAGTCGCGGGCGTCGACGCGCGGGCCTTCTGGGGCGTTTCGCCCGGCGCAGAGGGCGAAGAAGGCGAGGAGTCGAGCGACGGGCGCGACAGCGGCGGCGGGCGCACTTCGGCCCGCGACGACGCGGCGGCGACCGGCGACGGCGCCCCGGACGACTCGGCGCAGAACCCAGACGGGCGCGGGATGCGCCACCTCGTGACGACGTTCGCCTTTGATCCCGACACGTGGGTGGGCATCTCACGTGAAGGGCGGGGCGAGCGCGGGCGCGAGCGGGTGCACGCGTCGGCGGGGTGGAGCGACGAGGTTCGCGACGAGCTGAAGGGGCAGGTGTCGTCGGCGTGCCTCGACGCCCTGGCGCTCGTGCTGTCGCGAGGCAAGCTCGCGAGCGAGAGCGATGTTGTCGCGGCGATGATCGCCGCCGGCGTCGCGACGGAGACCTGGGCCGAGGTGCTCGATGTCGTCACGACGACCGACAACGAGTTCCGCCTGGGAACGGTGGACGTCGGCCGCGCGCCGCGCAAAGTGCTCGGGTGCATCCCCGGCTTTGACGAGAGCGCGGCAGATCGGGCCGTCTCCGTGCGACAGGGGCTCACCGCCGAGACGCTGCGATCGCCCGTCTGGCTGGTGACGCAGAGCGTGCTGACGCCCGAGGCGTTTGCGGCGGCGGCCCCGTGGGTGACGTCCCGGTCGATGGTGTGGCGCGTGCGGGTGGAGGCGTCGATCGAACGCGCGGGCGAGCGCGAGGGCGACGCGGCGCGCGTCGAGCGCCAGGCGGAATGGGAAGCGGTGATCGACGCCGCGGGTGATGAGGCGCGATTGGCCGACGTCGTCGACGTGACGCACGTGCCGGCGCAGATCCGCCGGGCGCGCCCGGCGCGCGCGGGCCGCCCCGAGCCGTCGAGCGAGCGCGCCCCCGAGCCGCCGTCGCCCGGGCGCGAGCCGGCCAAGGCCGACGACCGCCCGCCGGGCGCGCGGGAGGAGAAAGATCAAGCGCCGGAGAATCGTCCGGTCGATGTCGCGGACGGGGGCGCGCCCGAGCAGCCGGCGGGGCCCCCCGCGAAGCAGGATCGGCGGATCGGACGGTGGCGGGGAGGTTCTCGATGATGGGCGGCGCGCGCGACATGTCGCTGGTCGAACTGGACGGCGGACGCCTGACGGCGGTCGGCGTCCGCCTGAGCACGAACCAGGTGGATGTACGCGTGTGGCACGCGGCCGACCGCCCGGCGCACGTGAAGGCGGACAGCGCGCAGGAGGTCGGACAGTGGGTGCGCGACGAACTGCGCAAGGCCGAGGTGCCGCTCGGGCGCGTCGTGCTGGTCATCCCGAGAAATGACGTCGTTCTGAAGCCGCTGATGTTCCCCGCGCCGGCGGACGGCCCGCTACGCGAGAGCGACCTGGGCGGGATGGTGCGCCTGCAGATGTCGCGCCAGTTGACGGTCACGACCGAGGACACGCCGATCGACTTCGTCCCGCTGCGCAGCGCCGGGACGGGCGTCGAGGTGCTCGCCGGTGCGCTGCCGGCCGAGCGGCGTGCGTGGTGGGACCAGATGGCCGGGGCGGCGGGGATGGGTGTACGCCGGATCGCGCTGCGCTGCCTGGGCGTGGGCGCGATCTTGGGCGACCTGTCGGACCGGCGCGACGGCACGATCCTGGGCGTGGCGGTCGGCGCCCACGCGACCGACCTCGTGCTCGTCGAACGCGGCGGGGTGGCGATGGCGCGGGCGATCGACCTGGCGCGTCCCGATGGCGAGGGCGGGTTCGAAGCCTTCGCGGAGCGCATCAGCGTCGAGGCGCGGCGCACGCTCGGCAGCTTCCGCGCCGGGCGAGCCTCGTCGGGGGTCGAGGGTGTCTTCGTCATGGGCGAGGGCGAACTGTGCCATCGCGTCGCGCGGTTGTGCGGGGCGGCCCTCGACTCGCCCGGCCAAAGCGTGGGCCCGGGCGTGCTGGTCCGCGTTCCCTCGGCGATGCCCGAAGCGATGCGATCGGACTGCGCGGCGTTGCTCGGGCTCGCGCTCGAGACGGTCCAGGGACGCGTCTCGCTCGACTTCGCGAACCCCCGGCGCGCCCCGGACACGCGCGCCCGACTGCGACAGGCGGCCCTGGGCGGCGTGCTCGGGCTCATCGTGCTCTGCGGCGCGGGGTACGTCTGGGCCGACCGCGAACTGGGATCGATGCGGTCGACGCTGGGGGTGCTGCGAACGCGCGAGGCCGGGCTGCGCCGTGAATCCGAGAAACTGGCGCGCGAGAGTGCCCGCGTCGCGCACGCCGAGCGGTGGAAGGACGCGCGGGCGGACTGGCTTTCGCACATCGCGCACGTGACGGGGACGATGCCCGAACCCGGCCCGGCGGTGCTGGACGACCTGAGCGCCCGCGCCAAGGGCGACGGGGTGTACGCGCTCGAGGAGAAGAAGTCGTTCCCGTCGGGGAAGTGGTCGTCGCGGGTGGACGTGACGATCGATCTGGACGGGACGATCTCCGGGCGTCAGGTCGGGGCCGACCTGCGCGAGACGCTGCTGAGCCGCGGCGGGTACACGGTCGAGACGCCGACGGCGGACGTGCCCGAGCGGTTCCGGCTGGTGCTGCGGACGCGGTCGGCGACGGCGCCGGCGACGGGCGGAAAGGACGGTGCGCCGTGAAGATTCCCCCGGTGGTGCTGAAGGCCGGCGTGCCGCTGGTGGTCGCGGCGGTCCTGTGGATGGCGGTGGACTCGGTGTACCTGTCGCCGCGGGCGGCCCTGCGGCGCGACCTGGCGTCGATCGAGTCGTCGATCTCGTCGCTCGAGCGGACGCTGGACTCAGGGACGCAGGTGCGAGAGCGTGCGCGGGCGATGGGCGCCGGGCTGCTGGGGGTCGAGGCCGACGACGTGAGCGCGCGGTTCCGCGACGGGCTCGCGCGCCTGGCCGAGCAGCACGGGCTGCGCGGGGTGACGGTGGACACGGCGCGCCCGCAGGACGCGAGCAACCCGCTGCTGGGCGTCAAGGGCGTGCCGACCTCGCTGAAGCGCGATCTGCGCAAAGACGCCGACTTCGCGATCATCCGGGGCACGGTGCGGGGCACCGGCCCGTACGAAAAGGCGATGGCGACGCTCGCGGCGCTGCAGTCGCAGGCGTGGGTCGCGCGCGTCGAGGGCGTGACGCTGCGCGCCAGCGGCAAGCAGCGCGACGTCGTGGAACTGCGCGCCGAGGTCTCGACGATGCTCGCCCCGGCGATCGCGCGGCTCGGCGGCGTGGGCGCGTTCGAGCCGACGATCGAGCCCACGCCCGAGGCGCTCGCGAGCGCGGCGGTGCTCGTCGCGGGCAAGAACGTCTTCCGCAAGCCCGCGCCGGCGGCGCCCGACGCGCCCCCGGAGATCATCGCGGTCGCGCCCGTGACGCCGGCGCCACCGCCGCCCGTCATCGCGTTCGCGCCGTACGAGGACTGGCACTTGCACGGGGTGTTCGAGGGGCGGCTCGGGCCGAGCGTGCTGCTCGTGAACACAAAGACCGGCGCGAAGATGACCGTGGGCGTGGGCGGTGCGGTGCTTGACGCGGTGTTCGTCGAAGGGTCGGGCGAGCGCGCCGTGTTCGAGATCGGTGGGAAGCGGTTCGAGGTGACCAACGGACAGACACTCGCCGCGCGTCGTCCGCTCGGGTGAGGTAGACTGCCGGGTGGTGTCGCGGGCGATCGCGCTCGTTGGCGTGGTTCATTGCCGGGTTCCGTACGGGGAACGCGCAGACAGGGAGGTACCGATGCCCCGTGGAAAGGCTTCTCGGGTGGTCGTCGCCGCCGCGATGCTGAGTGTCGCCGGGTGGCCGATTTCCGTGTTCGCGCAGGACGCCGTGCCGGCGCCCGAACCCCAGCCGCCGGCGGATCTTCCCGCGAGCCCGGACCCGGTGCCGCCGGTCGACGGAGCGTCCGCCGCGCTCGCCGCCGCACCCGTAGCCGAGCAGCCCGGAGCGGCCCAGCCCGCGGACGCGACCGCCGAGAAGCCCCTCGACAAGCCCCTCGACAAGCCGGTCGAGCAGCCGGCGCCGAAGGCCGCCGGCGGGCCGCGCGACGGGGTGAAGTTCAACTTCAAGGACGCGCCGGTCGACCAGGTGCTGGACATCTTCGCGCGCGAGAGCGGCGTGCCGGTGATCTACGAGGCCGCCATCCCGCAGGGCTCGGTCACGTTCGTCAGCGGGTCGTCGTACACCTTCGGCGAAGCGCTCTCGATCCTGAACCTGAACCTCGCGCGGTTCAGCGTGCACCTGCGCCACGAGGGCAACTTCCTGTACCTCGCGACGCTCGCCGATTCGATGAAGCGCGCCGGCTCGCGCCCGGTCGACGAGAACGGTCTGGCGGCGATGACGCCCGACCAGATCGTGACCGTCAGCATCCCCCTGGAGAACGCGAAGGCCGACCAGGTCGCCGAGCAGGTGAAGGCGATGATCGGGCCCTTCGGGGGCGTGGTCGCGATCCCGGCGCAGAACCTGCTGATCGTGGTCGAGAGCGTCGGGCAGGTGCGGCGCATCCGCGAGGTCGTGGAGTCCATCGACGCGCGCCGCCCGGCCGACGCGGCGTTCCGCCTCTTCCCGCTCAAGCACGCGTCGTGCGACGCGGTGCTCAACGCGCTCAGGGGGTTGATCTCCGAGAAGCGCAGCACGGTGATCGTCGACAAGGACGGCGGGCAGCGCGTGGTGCAGGACCAGTCCATGCAGGGGCTGAACCTCGCGTCCGACCCGCGGACGAACTCGATCGTGGCGGTGGGGCCCGAGGCGAAGATCAAGCTGGTCGAAGAGGTCATCAAGCTGCTGGACGTGCCGGAGGGCACGGGCATCGCGTCCGCCGGCGACCCGGACTCGGGCGTCGAGCTGCGGACGTTCTCGCTGGTGACGGTGACGCCCGACGAGGCCGCCCGCCACGTGAACGCGCTGTTCGCATCGCTGGACCCCAAGCGCCGCCCGGCGGTGCTCCCGCTGGCGAGCGCGGGGAAGATCACGCTCGTAGGGTCGAAGGGGTTCGTCGCGCAGGCGTCGATGCTGCTGAGCGAACTGGACCCCGGGGCCGCGGCCGGGGGCGGGGGCAACGCGGAGCGGCTCGCGTCCATCGTGCGCCTGACGAACGTGACGCCCGCCGTGGCCGAGGGGCTGCTGACGCGCCTTGGCACGCCCCGCGTGCAGCAGACGGTGAAGGTGGCGCCCGGGCCCGACGGCACGTCGCTGATCGTGATGGGTCCGGAGCCGGACGTGCGGGGCGTGGAAGACCTGCTCCGCGCGATCGACGTGCCGGGCACGACGCCCCGCGACGTGCGGCTGGTGACCATCTCGCGCGGCGAGCCGGGCGCGATGCTCGAGCGCGCGCAGACGCTGTACAAGGAGAGCGGGCGGGCGGAGCGCGAGCCGGTGACGGCATCGCTCGACGCCTCGTCACGCACCGTCACGCTCGTGGGCTCGCGCACCGCGCTGGGCGAGTTCGACGCGATCCTCTCGCAGCTCCAGGCGACGACGGGTTCCACCACCGAGTCGCGGCGGTACACGCTGCAGCGGGCGACACCGAGCAGCGTCGCGGGGAAGGCCTCACGCCTCGCGCGGGCGATGCTCGCGCCCTCCGACGGCGGGGCCTACGCCGAGCCGGCGTTCGACGCGGCGGACGAACTGGGCATGCTCGTGGTCCGCGCGCAGCCCTCGCAGTTCCAGGTGCTCGACGCGCTGATCCGCCAGCTCGACGCGGCCGAGGCCGGCGGGCAGGACGTGCGGGTGATCCGGCTCAGCGGGGCCGAGCCCCAGGCGCTGCTGGCGCGCGCAAAGAAGCTGTACGAGACGCGCGTGCCCGGGTCGGGCGAGGCGGGCGCGCCGGCGGTGGGCGTGGAGTTCGACACGCGCACGGGCAACGTGGTGCTGAGCGGGCGCCCGGCGGACGTGCGCGTATACGCCGAGTCGCTGGCGCAGGCGCAGCAGCTCGTGCCGCCCGCGCGGACGACGCGGGTCATCGACGTGCGGAACACCGACGCGAAGACGATCGTCGAGTCGGTGCGGGAGATGGTGAAGAGCGCCGACCCGATCGACCCCGCGCGCGCGGTGCCCGAGCCGACGATCCAGGTCGTGGAGCGGACGAACTCGCTGCTCGTGACGGCGGAGGACGCGCAGCACGGCCTCGTCGGCGATTTCATCGCGCGCCTCGACCGCCCGGACGAGCAGGTGCTGCCCGCGCTCAAGCTGCTGCAGCTGCGCACGGCCGACGCGCCGGCGATCGCCGGGATGCTGACCGAGCAGTACGGCAAGCGTCCGCAGGCCGAGCGCCTCGCCAAGCCCGTCGAGGTGCGCGCCGACGCGACGACGAACACGCTGATCGTGTCGGCGCACGAGGACCTGTTCGCGGAGATCAGAGCGTTCGTCGAGGAGATCAACAAGGAGAAGCGCGACCAGCCCGAGCGCGTGACGGAGCTCTTCCCGCTGAAGGTGGCGAAGGCGACCGACGTCGCGACGGCGATGGACCGGCTCTTCCCCGAGCCCCCGATGCCGGTCGACCGGCTGGGGCGCCCGCAGCCCTGGCTGCGCAAGCCCAAGGACGTGTTCGTCTCGGCCGAGCCCAACAGCAACGCGCTGATCTTGGACGCCTCGCCCGAGCGGATGGAATCGCTGAAGGAACTCGCCGAGAAGCTGGACCGCGTGGAACTGCCGCCGCAGGCGGTGCTGCGGACGTTCCGCGTTCCGACGCAGAGCCTGGAGGCGGTCTCGCGGACGCTGCAGAGCATGGCGTCGCGGGGCGTGCTGACCGAGATCGCCCAGCCCGGCAAGCCGCCCGTGCAGGTGCTCATCGAGCCCGAGCCCAAGAGCGGCACGCTGATCGTCGCCGGCGACGCGAAGACGTTCGAGACGGTCGAGAAGCTGCTGAAGGACCTGTCGCTGGTGCCGATCGAGAAGTCGCTGCGGATCTTCCCGGTGGTGGCAGAGAAGGCCGGCGGCGTGCGAGAGCGCGCGGTCAAGATCTACGACGCGCAGGTGGCGCAGGTGCCCGGGGCGACGCCCATCGAGGTGACGGTCGACGAGACCAGCAACTCGCTCATGGTCGTCGCCGACGCCGAGAGCATGCAGCGATTCGCGCGCGTGATGGACGAGCTGAACCGCCAGGCGGGCCCGGCGCGCGAGGTGCGCCTGATCGACCTGAAGGTGGCCAAGGCGCCCGACGTCGTGGGCTTCCTGCGCGATCTGGTCGAGTCCAGCGAGTCGTTCACCATGCGGGGCGGCGCCTCGCCGGTCTTCGAGGTCATCGAGTCAACCAACCAGATCATGGTCGCGGCCCAGCCGTCGCAGATGCTGGTGATCGAGTCGCTCGCCCGCAGCCTCGATTCCAAGGCGGGCGGCGAACGCCCGCCCATGCGGATCATCCGCCTGCGCTCGACCGACGCGGCCAACCTCGCGTCGGTCCTGCAGCGCTCGTACGACGGACGCACGCCCGACGATCGCGGGCGCCGCCCGGTGACGATCGAGGCCGACCCGGCGACCAACACGCTGATCGTGTCGGCCCACGAGGACGTGCTGCCCGAGATCGAGGCGATCGCGACGCAGCTCAACGAGACGCAGGCGGCCGACGCCGAGGGGCGCGAGATCCGCATCTTCCCGCTGAAGGTGGCGCGCGCCGAGGAACTCGCCCAGACCATCGACCAGATGTACCCCGACCCGCCGATCCCGCTGGACCCGCGGACGCGCCAGCCCCGCCCGGACCTGCGACCGCCGCGTGAGGTGGTGGTGCGTGCCGACCGGGCGACCAACTCGCTGATCGTCGACGCGCCGTCGAAGCGCCTCTCGGGCTTCGAGCAGTTGGTGAAGAGCCTCGACCAGGCCAAGCTCTCAGACTCGGTCACGGTGCGGACCTACCGCGTGCAGCGGGCCGACCTGGCGGCGTTGTCGAGCACGCTGCGGGCGCTCGCGTCCGAGGGTGCGCTGGGCAACGCGGGCAGCATCGGCCCGGTGACGATCTCGACCGACGCGCCGACGCGCACGCTGATCGTGAGCGGGCCCGCGCCGGTGTTCAAGGCGGTCGAAGAGGTGCTGGCGAAGGTCGACGTCGGCGCGGACCTGCCCCCGACCGACATGAAGCTGTACGCGCTGACGGCCGCGCGGGCCGATCGCATCGCGACGATCGTCGAGCGCGTGCTGACGACGCGGGCGCGCGAGATGCGGGCGCTGGAGGGCAAGGCGGTGCCCGAGGGCGAGCGCCTGGTGGAGGTCGCGTCGGACGCGTCGTCGAACACGATCATCGTGTCGGCCCCGGCGCCGGTGCTTGCGGTCGCCGACGGCATCATCAAGGCGCTGGATCAGCAGTCTGTCGCGAGCGCGACCGAGGTACGCGTCTTCCGCCTGCAGAAGGGAGACGCGTCGGGCGTCGCCGGGGCGCTCACCACGGCCCTCAAGGCGCAGGACAAGCCGGGCGCATCGCCCGCGACGGTTTCGGCCGAGCCGGCGAGCAACACGGTGGTGGTCGTCGGCACGAGCGAGCAGTTGGACCACGCGGCGAAGCTGGTGGAGCAGCTCGACGCGAGCGTCGACCGCGAGGGGCTGGGCGTGCGGTCGATTCCGCTGAAGTTCGCGCGGGCCGAGGTGCTGGCGCCCGTGCTGGAGGGCGTGCTGGCGCGCGAGTCGGCGCTCGACCGGATGCCCGACTGGATGCGGGCGCAGGTGCTGTCGCGCGGGACGCCCGAGCCGCCCCGGGTGCGGGTGGTGGCCGACCCGCGCCTGAACGCGCTGGTGGTGAGCGGGCCGCGTTCGGTCGTGGACATGGCCGAGGACGTCGTGCGCGAGCTGGACGTGAGCGGCGCGGGGGCCGAGCCGTCGCGCGCGGTGCGGGTGATCACGCTGCGCAACGCCGACGCGCGGGAACTGTCGCAGAGCCTGGAGGCGATCTTCAAGGACGCGCCGGGGGGCGACCTGCCGCCGGTCATCCGCGTGGACAGCGCGAGCAACGCGCTGGTCGTCCGCGCGAGCGACGCGCAGATGAAGACGGTGGAGGAGTTGGCTTCGACGCTCGACGCCGCGGCGGTCGCGTCGAGCCGGCAGATGCGCACCATCGCCGTCGATCCGTCGCGTGTCGACGCCGAACTGCTGGCCCGCACGCTGCAGCGCCTGATGGAGCAGCAGGGCGGCATGAAGGTCGAGGTGATCTCGACCGAGGACCTGCTGAAGCGCGCCCGCCCCGCGGGCGAGGCGCCCGCCAAGCCCCGCACCATGGACGATCGGGGGTCTCGACGGCGGGGAGTGAGCGCCACCGTCGGCGCGGTGCTGGCGTCGATCATCGGCAACCCGGGCGCACTCGAAGCGCCCGCCACCCCGGCCGAGGACTTCCTGCCCGGCGATGCGCGGGGCGACGAGTTGCCGAATGAGCCGGCCGACGAACCGGACGCGGCACCGGACGATCAGCCTTCCGAGCCGCCGCCCGCGCCGGTTGCTCCTGCCGCGCCGGACGACACCGCCCCGACCCCGCCCGACGCGTTCGATGCGGAGAGCGGGCTGACGATCGCGGTCGACAAGTCCACGAACAGCATCATCGTCGTGGGCTCGCCCCGCCAGACCGACCGGCTGCTGCAGTTGGCGCGCGCGCTGGAATCGCAGTTGCCTGCCGAGCCCGTGGGCGTGCGCATCGTGCCGACGCCCGCGAGCCTCGACGCCGAGCAGATCGCCCAGACGCTGCGCCAGACGGTCTCGCAGATCGGGCGGATGTCGCCCGGCAACGCGGGCGGCTTCACGGGCCCGGTCAGCGTCGCGGTCGATCCGGCCGGGTCCTCGCTCATCGTGCTGTGCAACGACACCGACTTCGAGACCGTCGGCACGCTGCTCGCCACCTTCAGCGCCACGCCCGCCGGCGGGAAGGTCACGATCAAGGTCTACCCGCTCGCGAACATCACGGCCCAGCGGGCCATCCAGTCGGTGCAGGACCTGTTCTCGAACGCGCCCCGCGGGGCGCAGGCCCGGCGCGTGCGCGAGGTCGAACTCTCCCTCGCCGGCGAGGACGGCGTGGTCTCGGGCCGGCTCGACCCCGCGCTCGTGCGCCTCGCCAGCGACCCCGGCGGGGCGGGGCTCATCGTCGCGGCTCCCGACGAAGCGATTCCCGTCATCGACCGCCTCATCGCCACCATCGACCAGAGCCCCGTAGAAGGACGCCTGGCGATCCGGCGGTACGACGTCACGCACGCCAAGGCCGAGGAACTCGCCCGCACGTTCCAGACGCTTTTCGATGCGCAGCGCCAGGGCGCGGGGGGCGAGATCCCGCAGGCGCGGTTCATCGCCGAGCCCCGCACCAACACGCTGCTCGTGACCGCCAGCGAGGGGCAGCACCGCGAGGCGACGGCCCTCCTCAAGCAGGCCGACGCGGCCCTGACCGATCCGGACCAGGAACTCGCGATCATCACCCTGCGCCAGGCGGCGCCCAGCACCGTGCGCCGCATCGTCGACGAGGTCATCGGCGGGCGCGACCCGGGCCGCAAGGAGCGCGTGCAGATCGCCGGCGACGACGGCTCGAGCGTGCTGGTCGTGCGCGCGTCCAAGGATGACCTGGCCGAGGTCCGCGCGATCATCGCGCAGGTGGACCAGGCCGAGACCGGCGGGCTCCCGCTGCGCTCGATCAAGCTCGAGCGGGCCAACGCCGCCGAGGTGGCCCGGGCGCTGCAGCAGTTCTTCCGCGAGCGTGCGTCCGGGCGCGCAGGGGCCCGGGGCGTGAACCGCGTGGCCGTCGTGGGCGACACGCGCACCGGCACGATCATGGTCTCGGCCCCCGACGAGGAGTTCGAGCAGGTCAAGGAACTCGTCAGGACGTTCGACACGCCCGCGCCGTCGCAGGACCTCGTCTTCAAGGTCGTCACGCTCAAGCACGCGCGCGTGAGCGAGGTCTCGAACACGATCAAGACGATCGTCGACGAGATGCGCTGGGAGACGATGTGGGGCCCGCGTGAGGGCGACGAACGCGTGCAGGTGCACATCGAGACCAACGAGCGCACCAACAGCGTGGTCATCGTCGGGCGGGGCGAGACCATCGCCCTGGCCGAGAAGGTCATCGCGACGCTCGACCTGCCCGACGCCGAGCGCGCCGCCGTCACCGTCCGCAGCGTGAAGGTCCGCGGCGCGGACCTCACGGCCCTGCGCACCGTGCTGCAGCGCGCCTTCGCCACGCCCGGCTGGCGCTCGTGGCAGGGCCCGGACCCCGAGGCCATCACTGTTGAGATCGACCGCACGCAGCGTTCGCTCATCCTCGTCGGCAAGGCCGAACGCGTGAAGCAGGCCGAGGCGTACGTCACCGCCCTCGACGCCGGCCCGGAGGGGGGCAACCTCGCGGTCGAGAGCATCACGCTCGAGCACGCCCGCGCGGACCGGGCGGCGAACAGCCTGCGTCAGTTCTTCGCCGACCGCGCCCGCGCGCAGGGCATGGACCAGCCGGGCGTGAGCGTCGTGGGCTCGGCCGACGGCAACGTCATCATCGCCTCGGGCGAGCCCGACAACCTCGCCGTGCTCAAGGACCTGGTCGCGCAGATCGACCAGCCCGACGGGGGCAAGGACCGCCGCGTCGACGTGATCGTGCTGCGCAACGGCACCGCGGCGGACGTCGCGAACTCCCTGCGCGCGATGTTCGCACGCGGCACGCGCGAGGACGAGCGCGTCGTCATCACGCCCCAGCCGTCGACCAACGCCGTGATCATCTCGGCCCCGGCGGGCGTCTACCCGGAGGTCGTCGCGCTGCTCCAGCAGTTGGACGCCGCCCCCAAGGCCGAAGAGACCAACATCGAGACCGTGGCCCTGACCAGCGCCCGGGCGCAGGACGTGGCGCAGGCGCTGCGCACGGCGTTGCCCGCGAACGTGAAGGTGACCGTCACGCCCGTGGTGCGGAGCAACTCGCTCATGCTCACGGGCTCGAAAGAGGCCATCGCGATCGTGCTCGACCAGATCAAGAAGATCGACACCGAGCCGGTGCGCTCGGGGCTCGTCTTCCGGCGGTTCAAGCTCGTGGCGGCCGACGCGAGCGAGGTCTCGTACACCGTCGACCAGCTCCTGCGGGCCCGCCCCAAGAGCCCCAACGAGCCCTCCCCGAGCATCGACTACGCCCGGGCCGACAACACGCTCACGGTCTACGCCCCCGCCGACCAGATCGAGGAGATCGAGACGATCGTCCGCGAGCTCGACCAGGCGCCGGCCGAGGAACGCACGACCGAGTTCGTGAAGCTCAAGTTCGCGAACGCCACCCAGGCCGCCGGCGCGCTCCGCGTGTTCTACGGGCGCTTCGCAACGGAGGCCGCCTCTCCCGCGGCCCGGAACGTCACGATCCTCCCCGACGCGCTCTCGAACTCGCTGGTCATCCGGGCGGACGCGACGCAGTGGGAGGGCATCCGCGCGCTGCTCGCCAAGCTCGACACCGAGGAATACGACACGACGCGCCAACTGGCGGTCATCCCGCTCGTGCACGCCGACGCGACGAGCGTCGCGCGGGCGCTCAACGAAGGCCTGCGCGCCCCGCTCGAGGAGCAGCTCCGCCAGGCGCAGGTGCGCGACGCACGCGCCCGCGCCGGCCAGGGGCAGCGCCCGGGCGACCAGCGCCAGGAGCCCACCGTGCTGGTCGACGCCGAGGGCGTGCCCACCGTCTCGGCCGAGGTGCAGACCAACTCGCTGATCGTCTTCGCCGGCGGGCGCGAGCTCGAGCGCATCCGAGAGATCGTCCGCCAGCTCGACGTCACCGGCTTCGCCGACATGCCGACCCCGCGGATCATCCCGCTCAAGACCGGCAAGCCCTCCGCCGTCGCCGCCACGATCCGCGACATGTACCTGAACCGCCCGGGCACGGAGCGTGCCGGCGGCCCGCGCGCCGTGGTGATCATCGGCGACGACTCCACCGGCGCGCTCATCGTCCGCGCCGACGACGAGAAGTTCGCGCAGATCAAGGTCCTCGCCTCGACGCTCGAGCAGCAGGGCGAGGCCGGACGCGTCGCCCCGCACGTGCTGCGGCTCAAGCACATCGCCGCCGGACGCCTCCGCCAGACCATCCTCGCGACCTTTACCGAAACGGCCCGGTCGCAGGGCGAGACCATCGCCGTCGAGGTCGATCGCTCCGGCAACGCCCTCGTCGTCGCGTGCAGCCCGCGTCTGCTCGAACAGGTCCGCGCGATCGTCGAGGAACTCGACCGCCCCGTCGGCGGCGCTGAGCCCGGCGAGACCGCCGTGCCCGGCCTGGGCCAGACCGTCACGATCATCGATGTCGCGAACAACGACCCCGCCGACATCCGGCGCGTGCTGGTCGAGATGGGCGTGACGGCCCAGCAGCCCGCCGACCGGCCCGGCGTCGTCTCCGAGGCGGTCACCATCACCGTGCTGTCGTCGCGGCGCGCGATCGCCGTCGTCGGCGCACCGGGCGACGGGCGCGCGGTCGAGGCCGTCGTCCGCGCGATCGACGGCGCCCCGCTCGATCCGCAGCAACTCGTGATGGTCGTCCCGGTGAAGGTCGCGTCCGCGCAGACCCTCGCGGCGACGCTCAACGCGATGCTGAAGGTCGAAGACCCCGCGTCCGGCGTCACGGGCCCGGCCCGCGCGCTTGCCGAGCAGGTCCGGCGCCTGCAGATGGTGAAGGCGGGGGTCGATCAGCCCCAGCACGCGGTGGACCTCACCAAGCCCGTGCGCGTCCTGGCCGACGCCACGTCCAACTCGCTCATCATCGCCTCGACGCAGGGCAACATCGACGCCCTGCGCGAAGTGGTGAAGGCGCTGGACACGCTGGCCGGGGGCGACGCGGTGGTGATGCGGATCTTCCCGCTCGAGAATGCCGGCGCCACGCGCCTCAAGACCGTGATCGAGCAGCTCTTTGCGCAGGGCGAGGCGCTGCGTCGCCTCCCGGGCACGCAGCGCGCCGGCGTGCCCCCGACCGCGACGGGCCAGGCCCTCGCCGGGGAAATCGCGATCTCCGTCGACGAGCGCACGAACACGATGATCGTCGCGGGGCGCGAGGAGGCCGTGGCGCTCGTCGAGGTGCTCGTCAAGGATCTCGACTCCGACCGCGTGAGCAAGTGGGTGGAGCCGGTGGTGATCGCGCTCAAGCACGCCGACGCGCCCCGCCTGGCGCAGACGCTCAACGACGTGCTGGTGCGGGGCGTCAACACCTCGCCCGAGGCCGCCGGGCTGCAGCGCCAGTTCGGGCGCCTCCGCGTGGCGCAGGATGGCGCGCCCGCCGGCGCGGCACCCGTGGCGGCCGACCTCTTCGCGCCCGTCACCGGGCTCACCGTCACGCCCGAGCCCGCGATGAACGCGCTCATCGTCGTGGGCACGCCCGCGAACATCCAGGTCATCCGCGCGATGGTCGCGCAGCTCGACGTCGCGGGCGCGTCCGCCGCCAACAGCGTGCGGTTCTTCCCGCTCCGCTACGCCGCCGCCGATCGCGTCGCGGGCGTGCTCCGCGATGTCTTCCGCCAGCGCGCCGACCTGGCGCAGGAGCGCCCCGAAGACCGGCTGATCGTGACGACCGACGTGCGGACCAACGCGCTCGTCGTCTCCACCAGCGAGCGCGGCTTCTCCATCGTCGAGGGCCTGCTCAAGAACCTCGACGGCGAACAGACCAACTTCTCCGTCGGCCTGCACGTGCTCCCGGTCTCCAGCGGCGACGTCCGCCAGCTCGCCCCGCGCATCGAACGCCTCATGCGCGAGCGCATCCAGGCGGCGGCGCAGTCCGGCGGCATCCGCAACCCGCTCGACGCGTTCAGCATCGAGCCCGACACGGTGAACAACCTGCTCATCGTGTCGTGCAGCGACGAGAACCTCGTCGTCGTGAAGGAACTGCTCGCCGCCGTGACCGCCGGCAGCGACCGCCTGGCGCAGGGCGAGCGCGTGGACGTCGTGCAGCTCTCGCGCGCCCGCGCGGCCGAGGCCGCCCAGTCGCTCACGCAGCTCTACGTCGAGAAGGAGAACGAGCGCCGGGGCCAGGGCACCGTGCGCGTGGTGCCCAACGAGCGGCTGAACGCGCTCATCGTGAGCGGGTCGGAGCAGGACATCGTCGAGCTGCGGGCGCTCGCGAAGAAGATCGACTCGGTCGAGGTGGCGCAGCGCCAGCAGATCAAGTGGATCGAGCTCAAGAGCGCGAACGCCGGCGAGGTCGTCCGCCTGCTGCAGAGCGTGCTGGCCGGGCGCCCGGTGAGCGGCGGGACCAGCCCGGAATCGCGCCGGCAGGCGACGCGTCTGCAGTTCCTGCGAGACCGCATGCGATCCGACCTGCTCGGGCAGCGCGCCACCCCGCCCAGCGAGGCCGACATCGACGGCGCGATCAAGGACCTCGTGACGCTCAACGCCGATGCGCGGACGAACTCGGTGTGGATCACCGCACCCGAGCCGATGACGCAGCTCATCTCCGAGATGATCGAGGACATCGAGCAGTCCAGCGCGGGCGCTCGGAAGATCGAGCAGTTCCGCCTGCTGAACGCCGACGCCGTCCGCATGCGCGACCTGCTCCGCGACATCTTCCAGATGCGCCAGCAGGGCGACGCGCTCGTGCTCGTGCCGTCGAACTTCGGGGACGACCCGTCCGCGCTGGCGGGCGAGGGGCTCTCGGGGTCCGGCGTCACGCCCGTGCCCGACGAGCGCATGGCCCTGTCCATCGCGGTCGACCAGCGGACGAACTCGCTCATCGTCTCCGGCACGCCCGAGTACCTCGACCTCGTGCGCAAGGTCGTCGTCGAGCTCGACTCCATCAGCGCGAACGACCGCGAGCGCCGCGTCTACCAGCTCCGCAACGCGAAGGCCAAGGAGATCGAGCTCACGCTGCGGTCCTACTTCCAGGGCGAGTCCGACAAGGAGCGCCTCGTGCTCGGGGCCGAGCGCAGCGGGTCGCTCATGCGGCGCCTCGAGGAGGAAGTCACCGTCGTGGGCGACGAGTCCAGCAACAAGCTGGTCATCTCCACCTCGCCCCGCTACATGGAGTCGGTCCTCAAGATCGTCGAAGAGCTCGACCAGACCCCGCCGCAGGTCATGATCCAGGTGCTCCTCGCCGAGGTCTCGGTCGATTCCAGCGAGCAGTGGGGCATGGACGTCACCGTCGGGCCCTTCGGGGGCGAGGGCTACCGCGTGGGCTCGACCGCGCAGGGCGTCGGCGTCGCCACGGCCATCGGCGTGCCCAACCTCTCCGTCACCAGCGCCGACTTCGGCATCCTCATCCGTGCGCTCGAACTGCAGGGCAAGCTCGAGATCCTCTCGAACCCCCAGGTCCTCGCGAACAACAACAAGGAAGCCACCATCAAGGTCGTCGAGGACATCGGCCTCGCCGGCCAGACCCAGCGAGGATTCGGCTCCGACACCATCGTCTCCACCGTCGAACGCAAGGACGTCGGCATCACCCTCAAGGTCACGCCCTCCATCTCCGCCGACGGCTTCGTCCGCATGGAGATCGCCCCCGAGATCTCCTCGCTCACCCAGCGCACCACCCAGATCAACCGCGACCAGACCGCCCCCATCATCACCAAGCGCACCGTCGATACCGTCGTCACCGTGAAGGACGGCCAGTCCGTCGTCATCGGCGGGCTCATCCAGACCGCCGACGAGCAGCGCCGCTCCAAGGTGCCGCTCATCGGCGACATCCCGTTCTTCGGCATCCCCTTCCGCACGAAGCAGAACACGCAGACCAAGACCGAACTGCTCGTGATCCTCACGCCGCGCGTCATCCCGAGCGACACCGCCAACACCGACGAACTCGTGCGCGACGTGACCGAGCAGACCGTGCAGCAGCTCAACGACCCCACGCGCGTCGAGGAGTTCCTGGAGCGCATCCGCCAGGAAGTGAAGCAGCAGCGTGAGAAGCACGGGTACGTCGCGCCCCGTCGCCCGCCCGAGCCCGACGCGGGCGAGGGCTCGCCCGAACAGCCGCCGGACCCCGCGCCGGGCGATCCGCCCGCGCCCGGTGGTGGCTACGAGCCGCTGCGCACGCCCGTCGAGCCCCCGCCGCGGTCGGTCCTCATCCCCGGCGGCTCTCGCGCCACGCCCCCCGCGGGGACGCCGCGATGACCATCAACGTCTCGCCCGCCCCCGCGCCCCGCGCCGCGCGCCCGTCGCTCGTGCTGGCGATGTTGGCGATGATCCTCGTCGGGTGCCAGTCGGCCCCGAAGAAGGGCCCCGCGCGTCCCCCGCCCGCGGACATCCAGCCCACCCAGGTGCTGCCGTACTTCAGTTTCTTCGAGGACACCAACGGCAACGGCTACCTCGATTCCAGCCGCGTCACCATCTACCTCTTCTCGGACGCGTACAGCGATGCCTCGATCATGGTCCCCGGCACGCTCTCGCTGCGCCTCACCACGCGCGACGGGCGCGTGATCCGGGAATGGAAGTACACCGAGGACGAGACCGCGCGCCTCGTGCGACGCGGGCCGGTCGGCCCGGGATTCGTCTTCGTTCTCTCCCTGCTCGATAACGGCGGGACGGACGTCATCGACGATCTCAAGGGCGAACTCGTGGCCGAGATCCGTCTCGCCGACGGGCGTCCGCTCTCGTCCGTCTCGAACTCCGTGCGGATCGGGCGTTCCGGCCGCCCATAATCCACGCGGTCCGCCCCATGCCGGGGCCCTGAACATCCGATCCGGATGCCTACCATCGCGCCGATCCGCCTCCCCCAGGAACGGTCTTTGTGCGGGGCGGGCGGCATGCAGGAAGGCCCATGACCTCCTCCCAGAACACTCCCGCCCCCGCGGCGGTCCGTGCCGTGCCCGCGAGCATCAACTCGTGGAGCGCCGATTACCTCGAACAGGAGTACGCCCGGTTCCGCGCTGATCCGGAGTCGCTCTCCGCGGATCTCCGCGCGTTCTTCCAGGGGTTCGACCTCGCCCGTGCGGGCGCTCCCGCAGAAGCGTCCGGCGCGCCCGCGCCCGGTGGCGGGATCGACGCGCTCCGCGTCGCGTACCGCTCGCTCGGGCACCTCGCCGCCAACATCAGCCCCCTCGCCGCGCCCCCCGCCCGCCCCAGTGAGCTCGACGCGGCCCGCGCCGCCCTCGGCGACGGCGCCCGCACCGCCATCGACGCGCTCGAGCGTGCGTACTGCGGGTCTATCGGCGTGGAGTTCATGCACTGCGAGACTCGGTCCGAGCGCGACTGGTTCGTCGCCCGGTTCGAGGGTGAGCAGCCGACGATCGACGCGGACGAGCGCCGGCGGATCCTCGATGATCTCACGCGCGCCGAGGTCTTCGACCGGTTTCTGGGCAAGCGCTACCAGGGCAAGAAGCGCTTCAGCCTCGAGGGCGGCGAGTCCGTGATCCCGCTGCTCCGCGCGATCTCCACGCGCGCGGGCGAGCTCGGCTGCGAGGAGATCATCCTGGGCATGGCCCACCGCGGGCGGCTCTCCGTCCTCCGCAACTTCCTCGGCAAGGACCTCCAGCGTCTGTTCACCGAGTTCGAGGACTCGTGGGCGGGCGGCGAGAACGAGGGCGGGGGCGACGTCAAGTACCACCGGGGCTACTCGGGCGATCACGTCCTGCCCGACGGGCGGCGCGTGCACCTCTCGATGCTGAACAACCCCAGCCACCTGGAGAGCGTGAACCCGGTGGTCCTGGGCAAGTGCCGCGCCAAGCAGGACCGCGTGGGCGACACCGAGCGCCGGCGCATCGCCTCGCTGCTGATCCACGGCGACGCGGCGATCGCCGGGCAGGGCGTCGTCGCGGAATGCCTGGTGATGAGCCGCCTCGACGGGTACGCCGTCGGGGGCACGCTGCACATCGTCATCAACAACCTCGTGGGCTTCACCACCGACCCGACGGACTCGCGCTCGACGCGCTACTGCACCGACATCGCCAAGTCGATCAGCGCGCCGGTGCTGCACGTCAACGCCGACGATCCGGAGGCCGTCGTGCGGGCCGCACGCATCGCGGCCGAGTACCGCCACGAGTTCCGGCGCGACGTGTTCATCGACCTGGTGTGCTTCCGCCGGCACGGGCACAACGAGCAGGACGAGCCCACCTACACGCAGCCCCGCCTGTACGAGGCGATCCGCGCGCACCCCGGAACGGCCGAGGTGTACCGGCGCCGCCTCATCGGGCAGGGCGTCGTGACCGAGGCCGACGCCGGCGCCCTGGCCGACGCGGTCCAGAACGAGATGGACGCCGCCCAGACCGCGGCCAAGAGCACGCCGATGAACCCCGTGCCCCCGCCCGGCGGAGGGGTGTGGGAGGGCTTCAACGGGCGGTACGACTTCGCCTCGCCGGACACGGGCGTTCCCGCCGCGGCGCTCGCCGAGGTGTGCGCCGCGCTCGGGCGCGTGCCCGAGGGCTTCGCGGTGCACTCCAAGCTCAAGAACCTGCTCGCGTCGCGGGCCGCCCTCGCCAAAGGCGGGCGCGTGGCGCACGCCGACGCCGAACTGCTGGCGATCGGCACGCTGCTGCTGGAAGGCCGCCCGGTGCGCCTCTCGGGGCAGGACAGCCGGCGCGGGACGTTCACGCAGCGCCACGCGGTGCTGCGCGACGAGCGCACCGGCGAGCGGTACACCCCGCTGAACCACGTGCGCAGTGGGCAGGCCCGGTTCGACGTGTGGGACAGCCCGCTGAGCGAGTTCGGGGTGATGGGGTTCGACTACGGGTACAGCCGCGGCTCGCCCGGCACGCTGGTGCTGTGGGAAGCGCAGTTCGGCGACTTCGTGAACGGCGCGCAGGTGATGATCGACCAGTACCTCGCGTCGTCGGAGGTGAAGTGGAGCCGCTGGGCGGGGCTCACGCTGCTGCTCCCGCACGGGTACGAGGGGCAGGGGCCCGAGCACAGCTCGGCGCGCCTCGAGCGGTTCCTGCAGTTGTGCGCCGACGACAACATGGAAGTGGTCTACCCCTCGACCGCGTCGCAGATCTTCCACCTGCTCCGCCGCCAGGCGCTGCGGGCGTTCCGCAAGCCGCTCATCGTCATGACGCCCAAGAAGTACCTGCGGTTCGAGTCCAGCGACATGGCGGACCTCACGCACGGCTCGTTCCAGCACCTCATCGACGATCCGGCGATGGACGATCGCGCCGCCGCGGGCGTGCGCCGCGTCGTCTACTGCAGCGGCAAGGTCTACCACGAACTCGCCGAGAAGCGCGGGGCCTCGCGCGACGTCGCGATCGTGCGCGTCGAGCAGCTCTACCCCTTCCATACCGGCGCGGCCCGTGCCATCGACGCCCGCTACCCGCGCCACGCCGAACGCGTCTGGGCCCAGGAAGAACCCCGCAACCAGGGCGCGTTCCTCTACGCGTTCGATGAGTTCCGCACCCGCCTGGGCGTAGAACTCGCGTACGTCGGGCGCCCGCCCAGCGCCTCGCCCGCCACCGGCTCCGAGCACCTGCACAAGCAGCAGCAGGAGCGACTCCTCGCCGCGGCCGTCGCGCCCGGCCAACCGTCGTCCGTCAACGGGCCCGCCCACGCCGCCGCCATCGCGGAAGTCCGCGAGCCCCACGCCCCCGCCCCCCAGGCGGCGGGCAAGCCCGCCAAGTCGAAGCGATAACCCCACCGCGTGCCCCAAGGGCACGCCCGAGAGACCCCCACGATGCCCGTCGAGATCCTCATGCCCCAGGCCGGTGAAAGCGTCTCCAGCGGCGTGGTTTCCCGCTGGCTCAAGAACCCCGGCGACAGCGTGAAGCGCGACGAGACCGTCATCGAGGTCGAGACCGACAAGGTCAACCTCGAGGTCCCCGCGCCCAGCGCGGGCGTCATCGCCTCGCACAGCGTGAAGCCCGGCGACACCGTCGCCATCGGCCAGGTGCTGGGCATGATCGACGCCGAGGGCGCCCCCGCCCCCGCGCGAGAGCCCGCGCCCGCCGCCAAGGCCGCCGCGCAGCCCGCCCCGGTCGCCACCGCTCCCGCCGCCGCCCCGGAGGGCGCGTCGGCCGACGGCGGCGACGTTCGCGCCACCCCGCTCGCCAAGAAGCTCGCCCAGGAGCACGGCGTCGATCTCTCGAAGATCAACGGCTCGGGCGCCGGCGGGCGCGTGCGCGAGCAGGACGTGCTCGCCTTCGTCGAGTCCGCGTCGAGCGCCGCCCCGGCCCGCGCCACGCCCCCCGCACCGCAGGCCGCCCGCCCGGCCCCGTCGAACGGGCAGCCCGCGCGCGAGCGCATGTCGCCCCTGCGCCAGCGGATCGCCCAGCGGCTCGTGCAGGCCCAGCACACCGCCGCGATGCTCACGACGTTCAACGAGTGCGACATGGGGGCCGTCATGGACCTCCGCAAGCGCTACAAGGACGACTTCGAGAAGAAGCACGCCATCGGCCTGGGCTTCATGGGCTTCTTCGTCAAGGCGACGGTGCAGGCCCTGCGGGCCTTCCCCCTCGTCAACGCGTCCATCGTCGACGACAACGGGCACCCCGCGATCGAACGCCACGATACCTGCGACATCGCCGTCGCCGTCAGCACCCCCAAGGGGCTCGTCGTGCCCGTCATCCGCCGGTGCGAGTCGCTCTCGATGGCGGACATCGAGAAGTCGATCAAGGACGTCGCCACCCGCGCCCGCGACGGCAAGCTCACGCTCGACGAGATGCAGGGCGGCACGTTCACCATCACCAACGGCGGGGTCTTCGGCAGCCTCATGAGCACGCCGATCCTCAACCCGCCCCAGAGCGCCATCCTCGGCATGCACACGATCAAGAACCGCCCGGTGGAATACCCCGCCGGCAGCGGGCAGATCGCCCTGCGCCCGATGATGTACCTCGCGGTCAGCTACGACCACCGGCTCATCGACGGGGCCGAGGCCGTGCAGTTCCTGGTCGCCATCAAGAACGCGATCGAGGATCCCTCGCGCCTGCTGCTGGGCGTGTGATCGGGCGGGTGTGGCGGAGCGCTCGTCGGCTAGCCCGCGGTCGCGCGCGTCGGCCCCGTCGGCGGCGCCAGCCGCTCCAGCATCCCCGCGCACGCCGCGACGATCATCTGGTGCATGCGGTCGAAGCCCTCGTCCCCGCCGTAGTACGGGTCGGGCACGTCGAGGTGCACCTCGGGCAGACCCGCCATCGCCGGGTCGAACGACCGCAGCAAACGCACACGCTCGCGCGGCGCGTCGATCCTCGCCAGCCCGCGCAGGTTCTCGCGGTCCATCGCCACCAGCAGATCGAACGCCTCGAAGTCCTGCGGCACGCGGATCTGGCGCGCGCGGTGCTCGCACGCCAGGCGCAGGCGCTCCGCCACCGCCCGCGATCTCGGGTCAGCGTCCTCGCCCTCGTGCCAGCCTCCCAGCCCGCACGAGTCAATGTGGAACGCCCCGGCCAGGCCTCGCGCACGCACCATGTCGGCAAACACCCACTTCGCCATCGGGCTGCGGCAGATGTTCCCCAGGCACACGAACAGCACGCGCGTCGGCCCAACGCTCATTCCATGCTCCCCAGTTCGTGCAACGCCGCCTCGATCGCCCCCGCGATCGAGGCCCCCCCGGCCGGCGCTGTGGGCTCTGGCGCGTGCCCCGAGGCGAACCTTTCGCGGATCACCCGCGCGAACTCCGAGGGACGGTCGGCGCGGGTAAGCAGCGCTCGTCCGCCCAGTGACGCGGCGCCCGCGAGCGGGGGCACGATGACCGGCACGCCCCACGCGAGTGCGTCGTGCGCGTCGCACCACGCCGCGAACGAGGGTTCGGCGCCGCGGAGGCCGGCCATCAGCACCACATCGCACGCGTCGAACAACGACGCCGCGGGCCCGTCGGCCACGCGGATGGCGCGGAGATACCCGCCCTCGCGCACGTGGCGCTCGGCGCGGTCCATCCCCGGCGTGCGCGCGTCCGCGACGCCCTCGCACGCGATGCCCGCGACCGTGAGGATGCCGATCACCAGCGTCAGGGCCGCGGGCGAATCGGGCGTTGCGCCCACCAGCCCGATCCGCAGCGCCCCGCCCGCCCTGCGCGCGCGGCGCGGGCGCGGGGCGGGAAGCCCCGTCGGCCCGGGCGCGAGCGTCCGTCGGCACGACGTCAGCTCGCCGCTCTCGGGGTTCACGACGCGCGCCTCGCACGACCCCTCGTCCAGGCGCACGAGCAGGCGGCGTGACGGCAGGCCGGGCGTGGCGCTCAGCGCCCGACGCACGCCCGCCGACCACCACACCACGCCGTCCGGGTCCATCATGTCGAGCACGCGCTCGACGCCCCGCCGGGCGAGCCGGGGCACGCCTGCGGGCGGCGCGATCCGCGCGTCGACCCGCAGCGCGCACCCGCGGGCGTGGCGCACCGAATCGGTCCCGCCGAGGACCAGCGCGCGGTGCGTGCGGGCGGTGTCGATCTCGCGCAGCGCCGCGCACGCCCGCATCGCGGCGAAGACCGTCTCGTCGCGCGCGCAAGCGCCGGTCGAGGCGCCGGCGTCGAACACGTGGAGCAGAGATCGCACCTATTTCGCCCCGATGCCCCGCTCGGTCTCGTACTCGAAGAACAGACGCGCCACGCTCAGCCCCACCCGCTTGGCGAAGTCCTCCTCCAGGCGCGCCACCTCCGACATGCTCACCGGGTTCGTCGCCGGGGGCGTCATCCGCACCTCCAGCTCGTACCCCGCCGACGGCGCGGCGGGCCAGCGCACCCCGTCCGGGTTCACGCAGTCCACCACCCGCACCAGCACCTTCGCGTACGGCTCGATCGACTGACGGTCCGACGTGAGCTGGAACCTCTTCACGCTGATCAGCACGATCACCTCCGCCTGCGCGTTCGAGCCGATCGTCGCGGCGTCCAGCAGTTCCGCACGGTTCTCGCCCGACGCCACCGCCAGCCCCGCCCCGGGGTCGCGCACCTGCGTCAGCGCGCGCTTCTCCAGCAGCACGTCGCCCGCGGTCTGCGCGATCGTGCGACGCAGCGTCTGGCGCGGCAGGTGGCTCCCGCGATCGTCCACGAAGAACAGCGTCATCCGCTCACGCTCGAGCGTGTGCATCGCGGGGGTCTTGGGCTCGCCCTTCGCGATGATGTACGCGGGGCCCAGGATGTTGCACGCCGGCAGCACGGTGCCGATGACGCACAGCCCCCCCAGCGCCGCGATGGTCGTCCTTCGCCATGTCGTCGTCCGCATGCCAGTTCTCTCCGCGCCGGGCCGCTCAGTACGTCGGGTAGTACGGTTCCTCGTGCGCATAGAAGGGCCAGGTCGCCCGGTCGATCAGGCGCGACAGCAGCGCCGACTGCACGACCTCGCGCCGGATCTGCTCGGGCCCGTCGCCCCGCTTGTCGGGGAACTTCACCTGCACCGTGCGCTCGAAGATCGCGATCTCGGGCGTGCCCGAGCGCGGGTCGTACACCGAGACCAGTGCCGCCGCCACCGCGTCCCACGTGTACGCGTCGCCCGGCGCGTGCAGGCGATACTCCGTGACCTCGATCAGCACGAGCCGATCGACCCCGCCCATCGCCTCCGCCAGTTCCGCCTTGGGCGCCAGCGCCCACGCGGGCGTGTTGTACTGGTACCGCAGCACCGACGCCGCCGGGACGTACCCGCCCGCGGGCGGCACGTTCGTGCCCGCCGACAGCCGGTCCACCGCGCGCGTCGCGAGCGTCTCGACCAGCAGCGGGAAGTCCCCCTGCACCGAGCGCGGCGCCGACACGAACACCGCGAACGACCGCCCCGCCAGCACGTCGCTCTCCGCTTCCACCGTCTTGGTCGCGTCCTTGCGGTAGTTCTCCGCCACCGCGCCCACCAGCGAGCATCCGCCCAGCCCCGCGCCCAGCACGACGCCCGCGCCCAGCCCGCCGGCGATCATCAGCCTGCAGATTCTTGTCGCACTGTGTCCGCGCATCGGTGCTCTCCGGGTGTCGTGCCGCCGCTCATCAGGGCACGGGGGCGTTCGCCCCGTCCGGCCACGTCGCGTACTTGTACGCCCACGCGGCGATCGTCAGCCCCGCGAGCACCCACAGCACGCGGGGCGTGATCACCCGCCCCGCGACCGTCCCCAGGCGCGAGCCCGTGACCGCCACGTGCAGCGACAACCAGAATAGCGTCGCCGCCGTCAGCGCGCACACCAGCCCCATCGGCTGCGCCACGAACGCCCGCACCAGGTTCCCGTCCGCGGCGTGCGCCACCGCCGTCGTCATCCCGCACGTCGGGCAGGGCTTGTCGAACGCCACCACCCACCCGCACGCGGGCAGGCCCAGGCCCCGGTGCGTGCCGTGCCCCTCCGCGGCGGGCGCCAGCGATGCGCCGACCGCGAGCATCGTGATGCTGAGGACCGCCAGCAGAACGCCCGCCGCACGCGCACCCAGCCCCGCGCATACGCGTCCCCCGCCGCGCCCGGGGGCGGGGCCGGTGCGATCCGGGCTGAACGGGGTGCTCGCCAAGCGGGTGGCCTCCCGTCGCACGCGGTCCGGCGATCAGTCGAACTTGAACACGCCCTTGCGGAACCCGTAGACGTACGCCACCACGGTCGTGAACAGGAAGAACAGGATGCGCCCGAGCCACAGGAACGACTCGGACGACATCGGCTCGAGGTTCGGGAAGGTGGTCGCCCAGGGATAGAGGAAGATGATCTCGACGTCGAACACGAGGAAGACCATCGCGATGAGGTAGAACCGCACGTTGAACCGCTTGCGGGCCGTGCCCACCGGGTTCATGCCGCTCTCGTACGACTGGCCCTTCACGCGTCCGGCGCGCCGGGGTCCGAGCATCTGGCTGAGCACGACGTTCGCCACGCCGAACGTGATCGCCATGAGCACGATGAGGGCGACGGGAAGGTACGAAGGCAGGTCGGTGCGGCCGACGGTCGCTGAGAGCATGGGCCCATGATAGCGGGTGCGCACCCGCGGCGGCACGCGCCGACGAGACGGGCCCTGTCGGCACCCGCGCCTGCCAATCCGGCAGCCTCCGGCCACGCGCGAACCACCCATACCACCCGCGATGCGTCCGGGGGCGTCCTGCGGGGCGTGCCTCGGCGGGCCGGGTTGGCACGAGCGTTGCCAATCGGTCCTTCGCCCGCACGCGGTCGCGGCGGGCCATGACGCACGCCGGGCCGGCGCGGGCCGACCTCGCAGCGCATCCGACCTCACGAACGGGAACTCCCTCGATGGCAGCCAAAGACCTCGTCTTCGACCTTGACGCCCGTCAGTCCCTGCTCGCCGGCGTGGAGAAGCTCGCCCGGGCGGTGAAAGCCACCCTGGGCCCCCGCGGGCGCAACGCCGTGATCGACAAGTCCTGGGGCGGGCCGACCGTCACGAAGGACGGCGTGACGGTCGCGGAGGAGATCAGCCTCAAGAACAAGAACGAGGACATGGGCGCCCGCCTCGTGAAGGAGGCCGCCAGCAAGACCAGCGACGAGGCCGGCGACGGCACGACGACCGCGACCGTGCTCGCCGAAGCGCTGTTCCGCGAGGGGCTGCGCCACATCGCCTCGGGCGTGGACGCCAACGCGCTGGTCCGCGGGATGAAGATCGCCGTCGAGACCGCCGCCAAGGAGATCGACGACCTCGCCACGCCCGTCAAGGGCAAGGGCGACATCCAGAACGTCGCCGCCATCTCGGCCAACAACGACCCGGAGATCGGCAAGATCATGGCCGACGCCTTCGAGAAGGTCGGCAAGGACGGGGTCATCACGGTCGAAGAGGGCAAGAACATCGACACCGTCGTCGAGGTCGTCGAGGGCATGCAGTTCGACCGCGGGTACCTCTCGCCGAACTTCGTCACCGACGTCGAGGGCATGGCCGCCGAGTACGAGAAGTGTCTCGTGCTCGTCCACGAGGACAAGATCGAGTCGGCGACCAAGCTCGTGCCCTTCCTCGAGAAGGTCATGCAGGCCAAGAAGCCCGTGCTGATCATCGCCGAGGACGTGACCGGCGAGGCGTTGTCCACGCTCGTCATCAACAAGCTGCGCGGCACCGTGCAGATCTGCGCCGTGAAGGCCCCCGGCTACGGCGACCGTCGCAAGGCCATGCTCGAGGACATCGCGATCCTGACCGGCGCCACCGCCGTCATGAAGGACCTGGGCCTGGAGCTCGACAAGGTCGAGATCAAGCACCTGGGCATGGCCAAGCGCATCGAGGTCGACGCCGACAACACGACCGTCATCGAGGGCGCGGGCGAGACCAAGGCCATCCAGGCGCGCATCGGCCAGATCCGCGCCGAGATCGAGAAGGCCACCAGCGACTACGACCGCGAGAAGCTCCAGGAGCGACTGGCGAAGCTCGCGGGGGGCGTGGCGGTGGTGAAGGTCGGCGCCGCGAGCGAGGCCGAACTGAAGGAGAAGAAGGCCCGCATCGAGGACGCGCTGCACGCGACCCGCGCCGCGGTCGCCGAGGGGATCGTCCCCGGCGGCGGCGTGTCGTTCATCCGCGCCCGCAAGGCGCTGGAGAACCTCAAGGAGTTCCGGGCCGCCTTCGGACGCAACGAAGAAGCCACCAGCGACGACATCGGGCGGTTCAAGTACGACCTGGCGGCGGGCATCCGCACGGTGCTCAGCGCCCTGAGCGTCCCGCTGCAGACCATCGCCGACAACGCCGGGGCCAAGGGCTCGGTCGTCGTCAGCAAGGTCTCCGAAGGCAAGGGCAACTTCGGCTACAACGCCCTGACGGGCGAGTACGGCGACCTGGTTGCCATGGGCGTGATCACGCCCGCGAAGGTCGACCGCCTCGCGCTCATCAACGCCGCGAGCGTCGCGAGCATCCTGCTCGCCGCCGACTGCATCATCACCAGCAAGCCCGAGCCCAAGGAAGCGCCCGCGGGCGGCCCCGGCGGCGGGATGGGCGGCATGGGCGGCATGGGTGGCATGGGTGGCATGGGCTTCTAACACGCTCGCGACAAAGGACCTCAGCATGGCGAAGGCGTCAGACCTCATGAACAAGTCGGGCAGCGCGGGCTTTGGGAGTCCTCTCCCGCAGCCCGCGCCCGAGGCGACCCCGGTCAAGGAGGAGTTGACCGGGGCCGCCCGCCCGCCCGAGCGCGGGCACGGCCCGGACGTGCACGCCGGCAAGGGCGGGAAGGCCAAGGGCGGCGGTGGCGGGTCGTCGGCGCGGCCGAAGGTCTGACGCGAGGGGGACCCGCGCCTTCCGAAACGGCAGGCCCGGAGGAGTCATGGCAGGCCCTGTGATTGGAGCAGATTCTCGACATCTTCCTGCACGTCGACAAGCACCTCGCCGCGTTCACAAGCGAGCACGGGGCGGGGTGGGTGTACGCGCTGATCTTCGCGATCATCTTCCTCGAGACGGGCGTGGTGATCATGCCCTTCCTGCCGGGCGATTCGCTGCTGTTCGCCGCGGGCGCGCTGGCGGCGAGCCCGGAGAAGCCGATCGACGTCTGGATCGTGTCGGCGGTGATCTTCGTGGCGGCGGTGGTGGGGGACGCGGTCAACTACCACATCGGGAAGTTCCTCGGCCCGCGGATCTTCCGGGGCGAGCTGCACGCCCCGCCGGGCGCGCCGTGGTGGCGCCGCGTGCTGTCGCGCGCGTTTCGCAAGGACTACCTGGACAAGGCCAACGTGTTCTACGCGCGCCACGGGGGCAAGGCGGTCGTGCTCGCGCGGTTCATCCCGATCATCCGCACGTTCATCCCGTTCGTCGCGGGCGCGGGCGCGATGCACTACGGGAAGTTCATCTGGTACAACATCACCGGCGCCATCGCGTGGATCGTGGTCTGCGTGGGCGGCGGGTACGTGTTCGGCAACCTGCCGTTCGTGAAACGCAACTTCGAGTCCGTGCTGCTCGGGGTCATCTTCGTGTCGCTGCTGCCCATGATCATCGGGTGGCTGCGGTCGGTCATCATCGCTCGCAGGGCGCAACGGGCCGATTCGGGCCCGAGGCCCGTCCCAGGAACTGAGAAGGAGTAGGAACATGGCGATCAAGCCGCTGGAAGACCGTGTGCTCGTGAAGCCCGCCGAAGCCGAGACGAAGACCGCGTCGGGGATCTACCTCCCCGAGGCGTCGAAGGAGAAGCCCGTGAAGGGCGAGGTCGTGGCCGTCGGCCCCGGCAAGCGCCTGGACAACGGCAAGCGCGGCGAGATGTCGGTCCGCCGGGGCGACACGGTGGTGTACGGGAAGTACGCCGGGACCGAGGTCGAGATCAAGGGCGAGAAGCACCTGATCCTGCGCGAGACCGAGCTGCTGGGCGTGATCGAGGGCTAGCGACGGATCTGAACGCGAAGACCGCGAAGGCCGCGGAGAGCAGAGCCTCTTCCCCGCTTCGTGTGCTTCGCGCCCTTCGCGTTGAAAGGACTGGTTGACATGAGCACGAAGCAACTGCTGTTCAAAGACACGGCCCTGACCGAGATGAAGCGGGGCGTGGATCGCCTGGCCGACGCCGTCAAGTGCACGATGGGCCCCTCCGGGCGCCACGTGGTGATCGAGAAGTCGTACGGCGCCCCGCACATCACCAAGGACGGGGTGACCGTCGCGAAGGAAGTCGAGCTCCCAGAGCCCTTCCAGGCGATGGGCGCGAAGATGGTGCACGAGGTGGCGAAGCGCACGGCCGACAAGGCCGGCGACGGCACCACCGCCGCCACCGTGCTCGCGCACGCGATTTTCACCGAGGGCCTGCGCCTCGTCGCGAGCGGGGCGAGCCCGGTGCAGCTCCACCGCGGGATCAACGGCGCGGCGGGTGTCGCGGCCGAGGCGATCGACGCGATGGCCACCAAGTGCAAGGGCAAGGACGACTACCGCAAGATCGCGATGGTGTCGTCGAACTTCAATACCGAGATCGCCGACACGATCGCCGAGGCGATCGACCGCGTCGGGGCCGACGGCGTGGTCGAGATCGAGGACGGCAAGGCCGCCCAGACCACGCTCGAGTACGTCGAGGGCATGCAGTTCGACAAGGGCTACCTCTCGCCCTACTTCATGACGAACCCCAAGACCGGCGAGGCCGTGCTCGAGGACGCGTACATCCTGATCTACGAGAAGAAGATCAGCAGCCTGCCCGACCTGCTCCCCCTGCTCAACAAGGTCGTGACGGTCGGCAAGCCCCTGCTCATCATCGCCGAAGAAGTCGAGAACGAGGCGCTCGCGACGCTCGTGGTGAACCGCCTGCGCGGCATGCTCAAGATCTGCGCCGTGAAGGCTCCGGGGTTCGGCGACCGTCGCAAGGCCATGCTCGGCGACATCGCCGTGCTCACCGCCGGCACGTTCTTCAGCGAGGACATCGGCCGCCAGATCGAGTCCATCGAGCTGTCCGAGCTCGGTCGCGCGAAGCGGATCATCATCACCAAGGACGACACGACGATCATCGAGGGCGCGGGCAAGAAGGGCGACATCAAGGCGCGCGCCGAGCAGATCAAGGCCCAGCACGACAAGTCCACGAGCGACTACGACCGCGAGAAGCTCATGGAGCGCCTCGCGAAGCTCACGAGCGGGGTCGCGATCGTCTCGGTGGGCGGCGCCACCGAGATCGCCATGAAGGCCGCCAAGGACATGGTCGACGACGCGCTCAAGAGCACCCGGGCCGCGGCGAAGGAGGGGTACGTGCCCGGGGGCGGCGTCGCGCTGCTCCGCACGCAGGAGGCGATCCTCGCGGCGTCGAAGAAGGTGAAGAACCCGGACGAGCGCCTGGGCTACGAGATCGTCGCCCGCGCCGTGGAGGCCTGCTGCCGCCAGATCGCCGAGAACGCCGGGTACGACGGCGACCTCGTCGTCGAGACGGTGAAGGAAGGCGGGAAGGGCGGGAACGCGTACGGCTTCAACGCGGCGACGGGCGAGTACACGGACCTGGTGAAGGCCGGCGTCATCGACGCCGCCCTCGTCGCCAAGACGTCGCTCGTCAACGCCGCCAGCGTCGCGGGGCTCATGCTCACCACCGATGTGCTCGTGACCGACCTCAAGGACGAGAAGGCGCCCGCGGAAGGCGCGGTGGCGTAACCGCGCCCCTCGCACGCGCACGCGTTGCAACCTTGCGGGCTCGACCGTAAACACGGTCGGGCTCGATTGACCAACGGGCGGCTTCGGGCCGCACGAACCCGCTCCGGATCGCCGGCCGGCGGAGACGGTGGAACACCAACGCCACTCTCGGACGTACCCACTCGATGCCCACCGCACGCGACTACTACGAAGTGCTCGGCGTCGAGAAGACCGCGGACGCGGAGGAGATCAAGCGCGCGTACCGGCGCCTGGCGATGAAGTACCACCCGGACCGCAACCCGGGCGACGCCGAGGCCGAGAAGAGCTTCAAGGAGTGCGCGGAGGCATACGAGGTTCTCTCCGACGACCAGAAGCGGAAGATCTACGACCAGTACGGGCGCGAGGGGTTGAAGGGCGCCACGGGCGGGCCCGCGACGCACGACTTCACGCGCATGGACATCGAGGACATCTTCTCGATGTTCGGGGACATCTTCGGCGGGGCCGGCGCGGGGCAGCGGGCGCGCCGCGGCCCGGCCCGCGGCTTTGACCTCGAGACCGAAGTCTCCATCTCGCTGGAGGAAGTGCTGTCCGGCTGCGAGCGCGAGGTCCAGTTCACGCGCCTGGACGTCTGCGAGACCTGCACGGGCACGGGGGCCAAGGCCGGGAGCAAGCCCGTGCAGTGCCCGACGTGCGGCGGGCAGGGGCGCGTGCAGCAGTCCGGGCTGGGCGGGATGTTCCGGATGGTGACGACGTGCCCTGCGTGCGCGGGACGGGGGCAGGTGATCCGTGATTTCTGCGAGTCGTGCCGCGGGAAGGGCCGGGTGCCACGCAAGCGTGCGCTGGTGGTGCAGATTCCCCCGGGGATCCGCGACGGGCAGGCGGTGCGGGTGCAGGGCGAGGGCGAGCCCCCGCCGCCGGAGGCCTCGCCAGGCGGGCAGGGGCCTCGGGGCGATCTGCACGTGGCGGTGCGGGTGAAGGAGCACGACATGTTCGTGCGCGACGGGGATAACCTGCTCCTCGAGATGCCGATCAGTTTCAGCCAGGCGGCGCTCGGGGCGGATGTGCAGGTGCCGTCGCTCGACGGGCGGGCGGACCTGACGATCCCGCGCGGCACGCAGTTCGGCGCGACCTTCCGGATCCACGACAAGGGGCTGCCGAACCTGCGGACCGGGCGACGGGGCGACCTGCTCGTCGCGGCGAAGGTCGAGATCCCGCGCAAGCTGTCGTCCAAGCAGGAGAAGCTCCTGCGCGACTTCGCTGAGACGGAGGACAAGAGCGTGCTCCCCGAGAGCACCGGGTTCTGGAAACGCGTGACCGACCTGCTGGGAGGCTGAGCGGCGGCGGCCGCGACGGAGGCGACACCATGCCCGACGACACACCCGATCAACCCGACCCGCGCGAGTGGGACATCTCCGACACCGGCGACACCTCGTCGCTGGAGGGGCGCATCGGCCAGCTCGTCAACGAGCTCGAGGACGCCAAGGCCCGCACGCTGCGCGTCATGGCCGACTACAACAACTACCAGCGCCGCGCGCTCCAGAACGAGCGCCAGGCGCGCGTCGACGGCGTCGCGACGGTGGTCAAGAGCGTCGTCGGCGTCATCGACCACTTCGACGTCGCGCTCACCGCCGACCTCAGCAAGGCGAGCGCGGCCCAGATCGTCGACGGCGTCCGCGTCATCCGCGAGGAACTGATCAAGGCGATCGGGCAGCACGGCGTGCGCCTCATCTCGCCCGCGCCGGGCGATGTCTTCGAGCCCGGCAAGCACGAGGCCGTCGTGCAGATGCCCTCCGACGACGTCCCGTCCGGTCACATCGTGCAGACGTTCCAGGCCGGGTACGCGATGGAGAACGACCGCGTCCTGCGCCCGGCGAAGGTGGCGGTGGCCCCGTAAGCGGGCCCTGGAGTTCGCTCTCGATGCCCACGTACGAGTACCGCTGCACCGCGTGCCGCCACGAGTTCGAGCAGTTCCAGTCCATCAAGGCGCCGACGCTGCGCACCTGCCCGTCGTGCGGCAAGAAGGCGCTCGAGCGCCTCATCGGCACCGGCGGCGCGGTGATCTTCAAGGGGTCCGGGTTCTACCAGACCGACTACCGCTCCGAGTCGTACCGCGAGGCGGCGAAGAAGGACGCCCCGCCCGCCGCGACGGCGGCGGACGCGCCCGCCCCCAAGCCGGATTCCGCCAGCGCTCCGGCGGGCGCATCGGCGAACGGAAAGGGCAAGCCCGAGACCTCGGGAACGCAGGGAGCCGCCGAGAAGGCGCCGGCCAAGTCGCCCGCGGCCGGGTCGCCCTCGTCCTCGGATGCGAAGTCGGGGAGCATGTCCCGGGCGAGGAAGAAGCCCGCGCGCTCGGGCGCGAAGCGCACGCGGTGAGCAACGAACCCAGACAGGCGGTGCGGCGGTGCGGATCATCGGGCACGGCGTAGACCTGGTCGAGATCGCCCGCATCGGCGCGATGCTGGAGCGCCATCCCGACCGCTTCCCGGAGCGCGTGTTCACGGCGCAGGAGCGTTGCGACGCCATGCCGCAGCGCCGGCGCGTCGAGCACCTCGCCGGCCGGTTCGCGGCGAAGGAAGGCGTGCTCAAGGCGCTGGGCACGGGCCTCACGCAGGGCATCGCGTGGACGGACGTCGAGGTCGTGCGCGACGGCGCCGGCAAGCCGCTGGTGCGGCTGCACGGGGCGGCGGCGGCCCAGGCTGCCTTGCAGGGCGTCCGGGAAATCCTGCTCTCGATCTCGCACACCAAGACGCACGCGATCGCGTCCGCGATCGCGGTTGGGGATGGCGGCGCGTAACGCCTGGGCGAGCGTCGCTTCTCGCGAGCAAGCCTCGGAGGCGGGCTACTTCGGCGCGGGCGTGCCGGCGGCGCGGGCGGCGTCCTGCTTCGCACGCAGCGCTTCGACGTGCGGCACGAACTCCTTCGCGTACCACTCGCGCCACGCGGGAACGTCCCACCCGAGCTGCTTCGTCGGGGCGCCCATCACGCGCGACGTGAAATCGGTGAGCGTGGTGAACATGTCGACGTGATACGTGACCACCACCGCGTCGATCACCCGCAGCACGACCCCCTCGGTCACGACGCTGAGTTGCGGATCGAACGCCACGGCGTTCGGGCCCACGACCGGCGTGAGGTCGCTCACGAACGCGGTCTGCTGCCCGACCATGATCCAGCCCAGCGAGCCGTTCGGCCCGCCGACGCCGAACCCGGCGGTCTGCGCCTGCGGGGCCGACGCGGGCTGCCCGGTGATGAGCGCCGCGATCATCCAGGGCACGGCGTCGTACATGTCGATCCCGCCGGCGAGCTTCGCGGCCGAGACGCGGGTCGCGCGGTTGCCGGCGCGCATTCCTTCGAAGATCGAGTACTTGACGGGATCGGGGATCTGCCCCTGCGCCGCGACGCGCGCCTTGAGGCGGCGGGCCGCGTCGGCGCGAACTTCCTCGTCCGCGTCGAACACGCCCATCCACGCGATGGCCGCGTCGCCCTCGCGCGAGGCGGCGTCCTGGAAGTGATCGAGCAGCGCGGTGCGGACGTCGGCCTTCTCCTTCTCGAACAGCGTGATCATGCTCGGGAAGATCGCGGGGTCCGTGAACTCACGGACCTTGACGATCCCCTCCTGGCGCATCTGCACGTTGCGGATCGTCCCGAAGTGGCGCGCGCGGATCTTGCGGAGTTCCTTCTCCGCGGCGACCCGGGCCTTCTGCTGCTCGGCGTACCGCTTCGCGACGCTGCTCGAGGGGTCGATCGCCAGGCGCTTCATCCATTCCGGGGCCTCTTCCGCGCCCGCCGCGGGCGCCGGGGCGTCCGGCTGCGCCAGCGCCGGCAGGGGCCCGAGCAGGGTGGCGAGCGCACCGGAAACGAGCAACACACACGCGAGCGGCTTGGACTGTGGCATGAACTCCTTCGACGCCCGAGGGCGTACTTCGTTCCCGCGGTTTGGCGCGGGGCCGGGGGCTATTCCCCGGCGGTCGTCGTCACGATGGCGCGGCCGCCGATCGACGTCCGCACCGCCTCCGCCGCGGCCTTGGTCGAGTATCGCCCCACCCGCACCGCGTGCAGCAGGCGGCCCCGGCTGTCGCGGATGATCACCACCCGCACCTCGCCCCGGGCCCGCACGCCCGCCGCCGCCCGGTCCGCCGCGGCCCGCGTCGAGAACGCGCCCACCTGCACGGTGTGCATGCCCCCGGACGCCGCCGAGCCCGAAGAGCCCGCCGCCGGAGGAAAGGACGGGATGTTGCCCGCCAGGCGATCGCCGATCGCGACGCGCAGTTGAACGTCGGACGCGACCTTGTCGCGGGCGCGCTCCCACAACTGGCGGGCCTCGGCCTTCTCGCCCTGCGCGTGGCGTGCATCACCCGCGTACATCAGCGCGCGGGCGGCGTCGTCGCCCGTCAGCCGCGTCGAGGCCCGCAGGAAGTACGTCGCCGCCGAGCCGTGCGTGCCCTGCTCGGCCGCGAGCGACCCGAGGGCGGCGTTGGCGCGTCCGGCGATCCCCGGGTCGGCGTTCTCGGTGAGGGGCGTCAGGTGTCGCTGGGCGTCGCCCGCGCGTCCGAGCCGATAGGCCGACAGCCCGGCGTACAGGGCCGCGGTTTCTCGACGCACGCCGCGCGACGACGCCTCCTTCGACGCGGCGTCGTACGCCTCCGCGAAGCGCCCCTGGTCGTACAAGGCGGCGTACCCCTGGGCGGGCGTTTCGGCACGCGACTTCGCGCACCCGGGCGCCGCGAGGCCTGCCAGCACGCCTCCGACGAGCGCCAGGGCGAACCCGAGGTAACGGACACGGTCCCACAACGTGCGATGAATCGTCATGACTCGCCCCCAGGCGGAGAACGCCCGGCCGCCATGCCGGGCAGTTGGTAGCATAGTCCCCGAGGCTGTCATGGCACCCCGCACGGACGCGCACGCGTGAGCATTCACTGGCCGATCATCAGGCAACTCGTCCGTACCCCGACGCGCCCCGTGCTCGTTGACGACACCCGCACGTTCCGCGCCATCGACCTGCTCGTGGGGGCGCTGCACGTCGCGGGCACGCTGCGGGGCGTCTCGGCAACGCCGACCGTGGGGATCCTGCTCCCCACCGGGGGCGGGTTCCCGCTCGCGGCGCTGGGCGCGTGGTGGGCCGGGAAGGTCGTCGTCCCGTTCAACTACCTGCTCAAGCGAGAGGAACTCGAGTACGTCGTGCGCGACTGCGGCACCGACGTGATCCTCACCGCACGCCCGATGATCGAGTACATGGGGTACGAGCCCCCGTGCGAGCGGCTGCTCTACCTCGACGAGATGAACTTCAAGAGCGTGCCCGAGCCCGTCTGGCCCGCGACCTTCGACGACGACGACCTGGGCGTGCTGCTCTACACCAGCGGCACGAGCGGTCGCCCCAAGGGCGTCATGCTCTCGCACGGGAACATCACCGCCAACATGCGCCAGGTTCTCGGCTTCATCGACATCGGGCGCGAGGACGTGATCCTCGGCGTGCTCCCGCAGTTCCATTCCTTCGGGCTCACGGTGCTCACGCTCATGCCCCTCGCGGGCGGGCTGCGCGCGGTCTACACGGCGCGGTTCGTTCCCGCGAAGATCATCAAGCTCCTGCGCGAGCATCGCCCCACGGTCTTTGTCGCGATCCCCTCCATGTACACCGCGCTGCTGAGCGTGAAGGACGCCTCGCCCGAGGATTTCGCGTCGCTCCGCTACGTCGTCTCCGGGGGCGAGCCCTTGCCCGAGGCCACGTTCCGCAAGTTCCGCGAGCGATTCGGCGTGACGATCAACGAGGGCTACGGGCTGACCGAGACTTCGCCGGTCACGAACTGGTGCCGTCCGCAGGAGTGGAAGCCCCGCAGCGTCGGCTCGCCCCTGGCGGGCATCGAGCAACGCATCGCCGACGACGCCGGACGCGCGCTCCCCATCGGCGCCGAGGGCGAGGTGCAGATGCGCGGGCCCAACATCATGCGGGGGTACTACCGCCTGCCGGCCGAGACCGCCGCGGCGTTCACCCCCGACGGGTTCTTCCGCACCGGCGACATGGGGCGCCAGGACGAGGACCGCCACCTGTACATCACGGGGCGCATCAAGGAAATGATCATCGTCGGGGGCGAGAATGTCTTCCCCCGCGAGATCGAGGAAGTCCTGAACCGGCACGAGAGCGTGCAGGCTTCGGCGGTGGTGGGCATGACCGACCCCATGCGGGGCGAACTCCCCCTCGCGTTCGTCGAACTGCGCGAGGGTGCGTCGTTCGACGAGGGGGCGCTCAAGGCCTGGTGCCGCCAGCACCTCGCGGGGTACAAGGTGCCGGTGCAGATCCGCCGCATCGACGTGCTGCCCCGCAACCCTACGGGCAAGATCCTGCGCCGTGAGCTGCGGGATCGCGTCTAGCCCCGCCTTCCGGGGCGGTGCTGGCATCCGTGGGCGAGGCCTGTGCGTGCCCCGGACACCGAATCGACAGCGCCCGCGCACCGTCGCACGTACCATCGCCCAATGCACATCTACCTCGATTCGGCCTCGCTCGACGAAGTGAAAGCCGCCCACGACCTGGGCATCCTTGACGGCGTCACCACGAACCCCTCGCTCATCGCCAAGGAGCGCGTCGACTACGCCCAGCGCCTCGCGCAGATCTGCGAGGTCTGCAAGGGCCCGGTCTCCGCCGAGGTCGTCGCGACCGACTTCGCCGGCATGATGCGCGAGGGCGAGGCGCACGCGCGGATCGCCCCCAACATCGTCGTGAAGCTGCCCTGCACGCTCGACGGGCTCAAGGCCTGCAAGGCCTTCAGCGAGCGCGCCATCAAGACCAACCTCACGCTGTGCTTCCAGCCCCTGCAGGCGATGCTCGTCGCCAAGGCCGGGGCGTTCCTCGTCAGCCCGTTCATCGGTCGCCTCGACGACGTCGGCGAGGACGGCATGGAACTCATCCGCAGCATCCGGGCCGTGTACGACAACTACGCGATGCCCACGAAGATCCTCGCGGCGTCCATCCGCCACACCAACCACCTGCTGCACTGCGCCCTCGCCGGCGCCGACGTCGCCACCTGCCCGCTCAAGGTGATCCAGGAGTGCATGCGCCACCCGCTCACCGACATCGGCATCGAGCGCTTCGTCGCCGACTACAAGAAGGCTTTCGGCGGGTGATGTCGGCACGAGCCCGAAGCGAGAACGAGCCCGAAGCGCCAGCGAGGGCCGATTTCAAGGATTGTCTTTGGTTCCGCCCGCCGCCGGCGCGCCGGGCCCGTGAACCCCTGTCACGCCACCTCTACCAGGAACTCGATCTCCACCGGGCTGCCCAGCGGCAGGGCGACCGACCCCACGGCCGCCCGCGCGTGCCGCCCCGCGTCGCCGAACACCTGCACCAGCAGTTCGCTCGCCGCGTTCGCCACCTTGGGCTGCTCGGTGAACGTCGCGTCCGACCAGACCCACACCCCGAGGCGTACGACCTGCCGCACCGCGTCCAGCGTGCCCGCGGCCGCACGAATCTGCGCCAGGCCGTTGAGGCAGCACTGCACCGCGCACTCCCGGGCGGCCTCCAGGCCCACCACGCTCGGCACCGCCCCGCTGGCGACCAGTTTCCCGTCCCGCAGCGCGATCTGCCCGGACACCCACAGCAGGTTGCCGACGCGCCGGGTGGGGGTGTACGCGGCGACGGGTGCGGGGGCCGCCGGCAGGACCAGGCCGAGTGCGGCCAGCGATTGTTCGGGCGATGTGTGGGATCCCATGATGTCCTTTCGAGTCGGTGAGTCGGGTGGGTGGGGGCAGGGCGGCGGGGGCCGCGTCGAAATCCTGACGACTCTGGGAGGATCCCGCAACCCCCCGCCTTGACTCGCGTAGCGGATCTGGTATTCTCGCCCCTTCTGGCAGGTTCACGACGGTCTCACGTGCATCCGATGGTTCAATGCTCTGGTTGGCGAGGCTGAGCCCTTGCCGAACTTGTTCCCGCACGGGACACCGCACCGGAGCCTGCCGACATCTCGGACTGGAACGCGCGTCGCGGTCGCCGGCATATCGACGATCCGCCGAGCGACACGTCTCGCGTTCCACAGCCGGCGTGCGGGTTGTGTTTTCACCCGTCGCGCCGAGTCAGGCAGGCCCGTTCACGACGTGCCGCCCGCGGGTTCGCCCCGCCACCCAGCCCCTTGCGGGGCCGGTCGGCAGCGAGCCAGGCGCGGCTTCAGGTCGGGAACGAGCGGAAGCGGTCGTCGATGTTCGCACGTGTGGCCCACATCCGGGTGTACGCGGGGCGGAGTGTCCCGCGCCGGACCCCTGAGCAATCAGGACCCGGGCCAAGGAGTTCCCATGAAGAAGAAGGCCTTCACGCTGATCGAGCTGCTGGTGGTGATCGCGATCATCGCCCTGCTCATCGGCATCCTGCTCCCCGCCCTCGGTAAGGCGCGCGCCTCGGCCCGCCAGATCAAGGACAGCACGCAGGTCCGCGGCGTCCACCAGGGCATGGTCCTCTGGGCGCAGAACAACAACGATCAGTACCCCCTCCCGAGCGCCATCGACAAGAGCACGACCGCCGCGACCGCGACGGTCAACCCCGCGCAGCCGCGCGACATCCCGCGCCACATCACCTCGGTGATGATCTACAACGGCTTCTTCAGCCCCGAGCTGTGCGTGAGCCCCGCCGAAGTCAACGGCGACATCAAGGTCTACGACAAGTACGAGTACTCCGAGCCCGCCGGCGCCGCCGCCACGGACAAGAAGCTCGCCCTGTGGGACCCCCGCTTCCGCGCCCTGCCGAAGGACGCCGCCATCACCGGCGGCACGCCCGCGCAGCAGGTCACTGATCCGGGTGGCTTCTCCTACGCCTACCAGATCCCGTTGGGCGGCCGCCGCGCCAAGTGGAGCAACACGTTCCAGTCCACCGAGACCATCCTCGGCAACCGCGGCCCCGGCTACACGGCCAACGGCTCCGGCGCCACCCTCACGTGGGTGCTGAGCTCGACCGGCACCATCGACACGGCCAACTTCGCCACGCCCGTCGGCATCAACTCGAACACGCTGCTCATCCACGGCGGCCGCACCACCTGGGAAGGCAACGTCTGCTACAACGATAACCACGTCAACTTCGAGACCCGCGCTGATCCCGAGACCCTGCCCTTCACCTTCAACAGCCTCCCGGCCGGGCAGAAGACCCAGTTCGACAACATCTTCGTGAACGAGAACGACAACACCCGCCTGCAGACGGGCACGGGCGCGACCATGACCAGCGCCGACAACGTTGCCACCAACAACTTCCTCCGCAACTGGAGCCACACCGGCACCACCTTCACCAACCCGGGCGGCGCGATCTCGTCCTCCGGCAACGTCCAGTTCTGGTTCGACTAAATCACCCGATCACCCGATCGGCTGAGTGAATGATCCCAACGCCCGGGCCGAAAGGTCCGGGCGTTGTCTTTTGGGGGTTTCGTTCATGCGAGCCCGAAGCGCCGGCGCGGGTCTGGGGTCTGGCTCGCTCGCGCTCCGGGCTCGTTCCGCCGGGCTCGTGCAGAGGCTTACTCCACGTTGAGCGACGCGATGAACGTCGCGAGGTCGCGTTGGGCTTTTTCCTGGGCCGCCCGGGTCTGGGCGAGGTCGTTCTCGATGGCTTCCAGGCGCGTCTCCTGGTCGTTGAGTTTCTTCATGTAGCGCGAGTACAGCTCGTTGGTGCGGTCGATGCTGCCGATGTTCTGACGCACGCGGCTCTGGTCTTCGCCGATCTCCCGGCGTTCCGTCTCCAGGGCCGAGAGTCGCTGCGTGAGCGCGTTGATGTCGCTCTGGCGCTTCGCGGCGTCGCGTACGGCGGCGACGACGGCGTCGGAGACCTTGCCCTGGCGGGCGTACGCCGCCAGACGCGTGAGATCGAACGAGACGATCGCGAAGGTCTGGCGCTCGACGCGCCGGAAGGCGAGGTCGAGCGAGGCGGCCTTGCCGGCGGGCACGTCGAGCGAGAAGCGGAGCGTGTCGGCGGTCGTCTCCGCGGGCTTCGCGGGGCCCACGAGTTCCCAGCCGTCCATCTTCGGGTGCTCGATCAGGATCGTGCGCGGGCGCTGCGTGTCCTTGTTGGACATGGCGTAGATGGTCCGCGACGTGACGAGGGTGGAGCTCTCGAGCAGGCCCCCCGCGATGCGGAACTTCTGGAGTTCCTGCGTCGGGCGCGAGGTGGTCTCGGCACGCACGTCGAGGTCGACGGCGTAGGCGAGCAGGCGATCATCGCCCGCGGGCACGTGCGAGACAACCGCGTCGCCGGCGTACGTCCCCGCGTCGTAGACGGCGATCGGGCCGGGCATGAGCGGCGCGCCGGTGGAGTTGGTGACGCGCACGCCCCGCATGGGGTGCGCGGGGTTGTCGGCCGCGTTGTAGATGCTCACGCGTCGCCCGTCGATGCCCGTGTTGGTGATGAGCAGCATGGCCGAGCGCTGGCGCTCGACGGTGACGGGGTGGGAAATCTCGAACTGGAAGACCTCGCCGGTCTCGACGCCCCGCCCGACCCCCGCGCCGGCGTAGTCGGCCATCTCGCCCGAGGACAGGCGCTTGTCGAGCATCTCGGCGGCACGTCCGGCGGCGGGCGCCGGGGCGACGGGCGCGCCCATGGAGAAGGCCTCGTCACGTCTGCCGCGGGATTGGAGCGAGCGCCCCGGGGCGGCGTCGACCTCCGCCAGCTCGGCGGCGGCTTCTTCGCCTCCGTCGTACGCCCGCGCGAGCGCCCCGGCCTCGGTCGGCACGGCGAGTTCCGGGCGATCAAGGTACAGCGGCTCGTACAGGTCCATGCGGAAGCTCACCGGCCGCCCCGAGACGAGCGACAGCCCGACGTTCGTCCAGTCTTCGTCGGTGGTGTTCTCGACGATCGCCCAGCCCTGCAGCGTGAAGCGGTCGGCGGGCGAGGCCGAATCGCCGGGGCCGGTCTGCGGCGCGTCGGGCAGCACCAGGCGGTAACTGGTCTTCCACACCGGCGATTCCTGCACGTACGCGACGACGATCTCGCGCGCGTCCTCGCCCGAGAGGTGGATGTCCACGGTCTTCGTGCGGTCCGCGCGGTGCTCGGCCAGGGCGGCCAGAGCCTTGGCGAGTTCGTCGGCGAGGGCCGCGTCGTCGAGCTTGGCGCCGCGGATGTCGTACAGGCTGACGCTGCGGATGCCGGTGGGCGTCAGGACGTTCAGGAACGGCACGCTGATCGGCTGCTGCGCGTTGCCCATCGCCTGGGCGCGCATCTCGGTGCCGATGATCGTGCCGCTGAGGTTGCCCTCGGGCAGCGCGAGCGTGACGCCCGAGCCCCGCAGGCGGGTGAGCATGGCGGGGAGCGTGGGGTTGTCGGACAGGTCGACGCCGAAGGAGGCAAGGCGCCGGTCCAGCGGCTCGCGCGAGGCGTAGGAGATGCCGTCGACGCGTCCCTTGCCGCGGGAGAGGTCGAGCACGACCATGGACTTCAGGATGTCGTTGATCTGGTCGGTCTTGAAGCGGAGCTGGATCAACACGTCGTCCTGCACCAGCCCGCGCCGCTCGAACGAGGCCACGCCCGAGCGGTACAGGGTGATGCGCCGGATCGGCAGGTCGGCGGCCTGCGCGACGGGAGCCGCGCCGCCCGCGGGGGCGCTGCCTGCGGCAGCGCGCGGCGCCGGCTGGGCGTGGCTCACGGGCGAGAACGCGGCGAGTGCGAGGGTGGTGCCGGCGACAAGGGCGAGCAACGTCGGGACGCGCATGGGGTGTCTCCTGGGTGTGCGGCGCGCACAGCGTACTCATCGGACGCGCGACGCCGCACACGTGTTCGATTGCTTGTGACGCGTGCGTGACACGGGCGGCTACTGCCCGCGCTGCAGCATCTCGTAGACCTCGAGGGCGACGCCCTTGAGGTCTACGCGGTTCTGAAGCCGCGCGATCGCCTCGCTCCGGCGACCGGATTTCGCCAGGATCACCGCGACCAGCCCGTCGTGGTCGGGGTACATGTACCAGTACCCCTCGCCCTGCCAGCGCTGCGGGCCGGCGAGCATGATGGACGACGCCTCCGCGAGGCGCCCGGCGGCGTGCGCTTCCTCGGCACCGCGGAACGCCAGGCGCCCCAGGCGCATCCAGAACAACTGCGAGTTGTCGTCCTTGGGCAGCTTCGCGTCGAGCAGCGAGGCGGCGTCGAGCACGGCCCCGGCGAACGCCGTGGCGTCGGCCGAGGGCGTCGGGGGCCCGTTGCGGAAGGGCGACCCGCTCGCCGCCGATTCCAGCATTTCCTGCCCGAGGTCGATGCACTCGTCGAGGCGGAGCGTCCCCGCGGCCCAGTCCGCCGCGATCTGCTGGGCAGCCGCCGCTCGCCCGCCGGCCGGCGACGCCGCGAGGGTACTGGCCCGGAAGGCCGGGTCGGAGGGCTTGCACGCGGGCAGGGCGAGCAGCATCCCCGCGGCGACCAATGCCAGCGCGCGGACGGGGGCTCGTCGGAATGGATGGGTGTCAGGCACGCGGGACTCGTACCGCCACGAGGCCGAACGGGTTGCGGGGGCGGTTGCGGGAGGGCGGGCGCCCGGTGCGTCGGGATACGCTTGCGCAAGTCTGTATCCGGGAGGCGTATGGCGTTCTTCTCGCGCAAGTCCAAGCAGCCGCAGGCGGTCGTCGTCGTTCCAGCCCCCTCCGCCGGCGTCGCTGCCGGCCCCGCCTCGACGGGCGGGAGCGAGGCGCGGGTGCTCGAACTGGGGGGCGACATGCTCGCCCGTGCGCGGGCGCACAAGTCGAGCCTGCTGTCGTCGAGGTTCTACAGCGACGCCCTGATGGAATGGTCCATGAAGGACCCCAACTTCAAGGTCCAACTGTTCCGGTTCGTCGACTGCTTCCCGATGCTCAAGACCCCCGAGGACATCTACGACCACCTGACCGACTACCTGAGCCAGCCGGGCGTCACCGTGCCGGGCGTGATCGACGCGGCGATCAAGGCGGGCAAGCTGGCGAAGGGGCTGGCGGCGTCGCAGATCGGCAAGCAGATCACGGGGATGGCGAGCAAGTTCATCGCGGGCACCGACGCCGCGAGCGCCCTGCCCGGGCTCAAGTCGCTGTGGGACGACGGGATCGCGTTCTCGGTCGACCTGCTGGGGGAGGTGTGCGTCTCGGACGAAGAGGCGGACCACTACCAGCGCAAGTACCTCGACCTGGTGCAGAACCTGCCCGGCGCGGTCGCCGCCTGGCCGGGCGTGGCGCGCCTCGAGAGCGACCACCTGGGCCCGATCCCGCGGACGAACGTCTCGATCAAGATCTCGGCGCTCTCGGCCCGGTGCGACCCGATCGACACCGAGGGCTCGATCGCCGAGGCGATGCGCCGCATCGTGCCGATCCTCGAGACGGCGCGCGACCGGGGCGTGTTCGTGAACTTCGACATGGAGCACCACGCGCTCAAGGACCTCACGATCGACCTGTTCATGCGCTGCCGCGAGCGGGTGGAGTTCCAGGGCGGGCTGGCGATGCAGGCGTACCTGCGCAGCGGGCCCGACGACGCGCGCCGGGTGTGCGAGTGGGCGCGCCGCACGGGCAAGCAGGTCACGGTGCGCCTGGTGAAGGGCGCGTACTGGGACGCCGAGACGATCAAGGCCGAACTGCACGGCTGGCCCGTGCCGGTCTGGAGCGAGAAGTGGCAGACCGACGCGTGCTTCGAGCGCATGACGGGTGTCTTCCTCGACGCGTGCCCGCGCACCGCCGGTGAGGGGGGCGTGAAGCTGGCCCTGGGCAGCCACAACGTGCGGTCGATCGCCGCGGCGCTCGCGGGCGCCGAATCTCGCGGCCTGCCGCACAGCGCGATCGAGATCCAGATGCTGCACGGCATGGCCGACCAGCTCAAGTACGCCGCGGGCGAGATGGGCCTGCGCGTGCGCGAGTACGTCCCCGTGGGCGAGATGATCCCGGGGATGGCGTACCTCGTGCGCCGGCTGCTGGAGAACACGAGCAACGAGAGCTGGCTGAAGGCCGGGTTCCTCGACAACGCCGACCCCGCCGTGCTGCTGCGCGCCCCCGCCCCGCCCGCGCGCGAGCCCGGCGCGGGCGTGCTGACGCTCTCGCCGGAGGTGATGCCCGAGCGGCACAACCTCTCGCCGGTCGTGCCGGGCGTCGCGCCCCGCCCGTTCTTCAACGAGCCCCTGCGCGACTTCGCCGACGCCAGGCAGCGCGAGGCGTTCGGGGCGGCGGTGGCGAAGGCCACCGTGCCGCGCATCGCCAACGACCGCACGCCCGAGCACGCGCGCGAGATGGTCGCCCGCGCCGAGGCCGCGTTCCCCGCCTGGCGCGACGCCGACCCGGCGCTCCGCGCCGCGGTGCTCGTGCGTGCCGCCGCCCGCATGCGCGCCGAGCGCGACGGCCTATCGGGCGTCATGATCAAGGAGGCCGGCAAGGCCTGGCGCGAGGCCGACGCCGACGTCTGCGAGGCCATCGACTTCTGCGAGTTCTACGCGCGCTGCGCCGTGCCGCTGTTCCAGCGCCAGCGCCTCGGCAGGTTCATCGGCGAGCTCGACGAGCAGTGGCACCAGCCCCGGGGCGTCGCGGTCGTCATCGCGCCGTGGAACTTCCCGCTCGCGATCTGCTGCGGCATGGCCGTCGCCGCCCTCGTCACCGGCAACACCGTCATCGTGAAGCCCAGCGAGCAGACGCTAGGCATCGCGAGCATCATGATCGACATCCTGCGCGATTCGCTGCGCGAGGTGCTGGCCGAGGCCGGCGGCGCCCGCGTGCGCACCGACGACATCGTGCAGTTCTGCCCGGGCCCGGGCAGCAGGACGGGCGCGGCACTCGTCCGCGACCCGCGCGTGGCGCTCATCGCCTTCACCGGCTCGCGCGAGGTCGGGCTCGACATCCTCAACGCCGCCGCGCCGCCGTCGCCCTTCGCCCGCGCCGAGGGCGCGCCCGCCCCGGCGCCGACGCACGTCAAGAAGGTCGTCTGCGAGATGGGCGGCAAGAACGCGCTGATCGTCGACACGAGCGCCGACTTCGACGAGGCCGTCCTCGCCGTGCGGTACTCCGCGTTCGGCTACCAGGGGCAGAAGTGCTCGGCCTGCTCGCGCTGCATCGTGGTGGACCCGCAGGGGCCCGACGGCCCGGCGTTCACCGCGTTCCGCCGCCGGCTCACCGAGGCCATGAAGGCCCTGGTCATCGGCGACCCCACCCGCCCCGGGACGGACGTCGGCCCGGTGATCGACGCCGACGCGAAGGCCAAGATCGAGGGGTACATCGAGCGGGCGAAGAAGTCGGGGCTGGAGTTCGCGTCGCTGCCGCTGCCGCCGGACATCGGGGCGATGAAGGCGGGCGTTTCGCAATCGCTGGAGTTCGTCTCGCCGCACGTCTTCTGGCCCGTGCCGCCCGAGCACGAACTGGCGCAGGAAGAGATCTTCGGCCCGGTGCTGGCGATCCTGCACGCGCGCGATTTTTCGCACGCGCTCGACCTCGCGAACGCCAGCGTCTTCAAGCTGACGGGCGGGGTGTTCACGCGCAAGCCCTCGAACATCGAGCGGGCCCGGCGTGAGTTCCGCGTCGGCAACCTCTACATCAACCGGGGCATCACCGGCGCGCTCGTGGGCCGCCACCCGTTCGGCGGGTTCGGGATGTCGGGCGTGGGCACGAAGGCCGGGGGCCTCGAGTACCTGTACCACTTCGTCGAGCCGCGCAACTGCGCCGAGAACACGATGCGCCGCGGGTTCGCGCCCGAGCTGTGAGCCCGGTGGGTGCGCCGTGGTGCGCGGGTCCGGCCGAGCGTCACATCCGCTCGAACCCCACGCCGACCGCCTGCTTGACGAGCGCCGCCACCCCGGGCCGCGTCGCCATGTCCGCGTCGTGGAGCTTGATGTGGCGCATGAACGCCCCGGAGCCCTCGAGCAGCCCGTGCGGGTCGTCGAGTCCCACGCCGGGGAGCACGAGGTTGATGCCCTTCTTCGTGCGTGCGAGCGCGGCGAACGCTACCCCGTCCTTGAAGTAGCACGCGTTGCCCCACTTGACCACTGACTCGCACCCTTTCACAGCCCGCACGATCATCGCGTCGGCGGCGCGGGCGATGGAGCGATGGGGCTCGGGCAGGCGATCGATCGCGACGTGCCCGGGCTCGCCATAGTCCGATCGTCTCGTCGCGCTCGCGGGAGCCTTCGATGGGAAGGCGTGCGTCGAGCCGGATCGCGTGGGGCGAGGGGCCGCCTTCTTCATGCGCCCGCCCGAAGCCCCGGCGGACTTCTTTTTCGCCTTCTTCTTCTTTTTCTTCTTCGCCTGCTCCGCCATGCGAAACTCCTCCACCGCGACGCCGTCCGCGACATCGCATGCTATGGATTCGACACGTCGCGCGCCACGAGGTCGAAGAACTTCGCCCGCCGCTCTTCGTCCAGCAGTCGGTAGATCTTTCCCAGCACCGCCCGGCGCTGCTCGGGCGTGGGCTTGGCCTTCGATTCCTTCACGTACGCGATCACCACGTCGCGGATGGCCTCGCGCTGCTCGGGCGTCGGGTCGAGTGCGCCGTACAGCCCCTCGATGCGATCGCGATACGGCTTGATGATCCGCTCGTACGCCTGGCGCACCTCGTCCTGGAAGAGCTGGAACGCGAGGCGCGTGCGCACGCGCTCTCGCGCGCGTTCCGACGTGTCCTTGCTGTTGCGCAGCTCCCAGTCGATCCACGCGTTCCAGTACTCGTCCGTCAGCCGGCGCAGCGACGCCGCCTGCTCGGTGGTGAGCATCCCGGCGATCTCCGCCAGCAGGGGCTCGCGCGGCTCGCCCGCCTCGAACTCGTGCCAGAACTCGCGGACCAGGTCGGCCGCACGCTCGCGGTCTCCCGCCTGCGTCGCGTCCGAGATGACCCGCACCCGCTCGATGTCCTCGATCATGCGCGTGCCCAGTCGCACGGCCCGGTCCGACGCCACGCTCTTGGCGCGCTCGCGCACGTCGGGCTCGAGATCGAGCAGCGCCAGCGCCGCGTCCTCCGGGCGCCCTTCCACCCGCCGCAGGTTCCCCCGCGCGTCGCGCTGCACGAGCGTCGTCTTGACCTCGCGGGGCACGTCGGGCCCGCGCAGGGTGGGGGGCGGTTCGGCGCTCGGCGACTGCTTCTGGCCCGGGTCGGTCGCGGGGGCCATGGACTGCGCCAGGGCCGACGCGCCGCACGCCGCGAACGCCACGCACACGAGAATCCGGTTCATGGCGACCAGCATACCGCGCGGGCGGCCCGCGCCCGCCGCCCGCTTCTACACTGGACCTTCCAGCCGCAGGGCCCCAGCAACGGAGTGCGAACGCATGGCCAAGAAAGCCGCCCCGAAGAAGTCCGACGCCAAGGCGGGGGGCGCCGCCCTCAAGGAGCGAGACCGCGTCACCCTGGGCAAGCTCACGGGGCTGGCCTCCACGGTGGCGAAGACCGCCAAAGCCGGGAAGGAGCCCCGCCTCGACATCCCGCTGCGCACCAAGAGCAACACGACGTGGAGCAAGAAGCAGAAGATCCTGCAGATGGGCGACGCCACCGCCGAGCGCGAGCTGTTCAACCTGAACCAGGCCAAGCAGTTCATGCAGACCATGCTCCACGCGAGCACGATCAAGAAGCTCATCGACGAGGGCAAGACTTCCAGCCTGCGAGGTGTGTTCTACATCGCCAAGCACACCGTCGCGGGCACGAAGGAGAACACCTTCGACACCCAGGACGAGTCCGACCCCATCCTCGAAGACCTCGAGGTCTCGCTCGGGGCCCTGCGCGAGGAACTGCACATCTTCGCCGAGAACCGCGGCGTCATGGCCGGCAACATCACCATCGTCGACGGGGGCGATGTCATCGACTGCCGCCAGACCGGGCGGGGCGGGCACGGCATCCCCAGCATCGTCGAGCCCGACATCTTCGAGTTCGGCAAGTGCGAGGCCGAGTTCGTCCTGCATGTGGAGAAGGGCACCGTCTGGAATCGCTTCAACGAGGACCGCTTCTGGGAGAAGCACAACTGCATCCTCACCCACGGCGGGGGCCAGCCCCCCCGGGGCGTCCGGCGGCTCCTCCAGCGATTCAACCAGGAGCTCAAACTCCCCGTCATCTGCCTGCTCGACTGCGATCCCTGGGGGCACTACATCTACAGCGTCATCAAGCAGGGCTCGATCTCGCTGGCGTTCGAGTCTTCACGCCTCGCCATCCCCGAGGCGAAGTTTCTGGGCGTTCGCGCCAAGGACTTCGTCGAGTGCGATCTTTCCGACGCCGTCAAGATCGAGCTCAAGGACACCGACATCAAGCGCGCCAACGAGATCCTCGCCTACCCCTGGTTCGCCGAGCACAAGGGCTGGCAGAAGGAGATCCGCATGCTCCTCGACAACGGCTTCAAGATGGAAGTCGAAGCCATGCTTAACAAGGACATCTCGTACGTGACCGAGACGTACGTGCCCGAGCGGCTCGCCGCCGAAGACTGGCTGGAATAGGCGCCGGCCCTGACCGATCCGCCCTCTGAAAACGCCCGGAGCGCCGGCGAGGGCCCGTCTCCGTGCGACGCGAGCCCGATCGCTCCCACTACGGCCTTGAGAACATCCGCAGAACGTTCCCCTCGCGCAGCACCAGTGAACGGGCCGCCACCGCCTCCACAACAAACGTACGCTCCCGCGCCGGAATCGTGGTCACCTCGCCGTTGAGGTCCTGCGCCTGGCGCGCGGGCTCCACCAGGACCAGGTTCGCCCCGTCGCGCCTCCACGTCCAGTCGTGCGCTCCGAGCCCCTGCGCCGCGTAGACGAGTTTTCCGTCGGTGAAGAACACGAGCGCCATTGTGCCGTCGGGGTAGACGCTCACCCACGCCCCCAGCAGCGGATCGCGTCGCGCGGGTGCCGCCTGGCCGCCGGGCGTTCCGCCGTCCGCGGGGCTCCCCTCGGGCGAGCCCTCGGCGTTGGCCGGCGGCGCGGGCGGGACGTCCACCGGCCCGCCCCCCAGGTCGAGGAAGGGCATCACGCTGTCGATCCGCCCGATGGTGCCGCGCAGCGAGGCCAGGTGCGAGTCCAGCCGCTGGAGCGAGGTGTTGATCGAGTTCAGCACCGCGAGCTGCTGCTCGAGGGTGGAGAGCGACGAGTTGGTGGAGTCGATCCGCCCCAGCCCCTGCTCGACATTCCCGAGCAGCGCGTTGGTGGTCTCCAGTCGGGTGAGCTTGTCCTCGACAGAGTTGAGTCGCTCGTTGGTCTGCCCGAGCGTGGACTGCACCGAGTCGAGCTTCGCGTTGGCACCGCGGATCTCGTCGCGGATCTCCCACGCGACGCACCCCGGGAGGACCGCAACGCACATCGCCAGCACCAGCAGGATGGACGTTCTCATGCGAAAGCGTACCGCGCGTCCGGACGATCGGATGAATCGTCGAGACGGACGGCGCCGATGCCCGATCAACCTGAGAGATCGTTCATCTCAAACGGAGGCTCGTTTCATGCGCCACACCGGCACCGCGCCCTGGGGTTGGACGTTCATCGCCTGCGCGCTCGGTCTGGCTGTGTGGGCCAGCGCGTTCCGACAGATCGGCCTGTGGGCGAGGACGTCCAGCGGCGGGACGCAGGTGACGGTCAACCAGGGTGAGCTCGTCATCGGGTACAGCCGCTACGCCACCGTCGCCAGCCCTCTGCAGTTCGTGTGCCGGCAGTTCGGGGCGGGCACGGTGCGCCTGAACTGGCGCCCGTACCACGTCGCCGAGGCGCCGTGGCCGTTCCCGTCGGGCTACAGGTACTTGCACGTGCCCCTGTGGGTGGCCGCGGTGCCGGTCGGCCTTCTGGCGGCCCGGCGGTGGGGGATGTACCGGGCTCGGCGCGTCCTCGCCGGCGCCTGCCCCTGCTGCGAGCATCCCACCCTCGCACACCCGAACGCAGGGCGAATGTGCCCGGAATGCGGCTGGGGCGTCCAGCCTGTCGCGCACCAGGCCGCGGTTGCCGGCGCCCTGCGGGATGCCCCGGGAAACCCGGACGGATATCGTCCGTACAAAGGTGGGGCGCGGAATCTCGGAACATCCTCTCTCCCCGCGCCTCAAACACTCTCATGAACCCTGAGATGAAGAGCCGTTGGATCCCGCTCGCCGCGTGCGCCGCGCTGGTGATGGTCGCCGGCACGCCGATCTCGAGGGCTGACGACGACAAGAACAAGAACCCGCGCGCGAAGATGGTGGAACGCGCGCGCCAGCAGGCGCCGCGTGCCGAGCAGCCGCGTCCCGCGCCGCGTGTCGAGGCGCCCCGGGCGGCTCCCGCGCCGCGCGCCGAGCCGCCGCGCGCCGAGCCTTCGCGTCCCGCGCCCAGTTCGAACCCGCGCGCCCGGATGATCGAGCGTGCCGGCCCGACGCCCCCGCCGCGCTCCGACGACCGCCGCGCCGCGCCGGCCCCGGGACCTCGCGCGCCGCAGGCGGCCCCCGCGCCGCAGGCACCCAGGGCGCGCACGCCGCAGGTTGGTCCCGCGCCGCGCTCCTCGTCCAGCGTGCCGGGCGGGTACGTCGCGCCCCCGAACCCCCGCCAGCGCATGCTCGAGCGGACCGGGCCTCAGCCGCGAACTTCTCCGCCTCCGATGCAGTCGAGCACGCCCTCGGACCTGTCCGGGCCGGACCGCGCGCCCACCCGGCCGGCGACGCCCCCGCCCAGCGACCTCAAGATGGACCGCTCCACCGTCGGGCGAGGGACGGTGGAGCGAGCGCCGACCAACCCGCGGTTCCGAATGATGGACCGCGCGCGTGACTCCGCCTCGAACGCCGATGCGCCGCGCGTCGCCCCGCCCTCCACGTTCACCGGGCCCGACGGCGTGGTGAAGAACGTCCCGCAGAACCGCCCGCCGGCGGAGGTCGTGCGCACCGATCCCAGCACGCGCACCGGCCCGGCACGCCGCATCTTCACGCCGATCGACCGGGCCGCAACTCGCCCCGCGGAGAAGGCCGAGCCCAACGCGGTCGAGGTCGTCTCGCGCGAGCGGACCCCGAGCACGCGCACCGCGCCCGAGTCGTTCACGTACGCATCGACGCACCCGCGGGCCCGCATGGTCGAGCGATCGGTCGCCGTCGCGGCCCAGACGCCCGAGCGTCTCCACGACGGGCGCGGGCACGATTCGTACCGGGGCCACCATTCCGAGCGGCACTGGGATCATCACGATGACCACCGCGGCTACGGGCACGGGCACGGCTCGTACGCCCACTACCGGCATTCCCGCGGCTACCGGCACTGGGAAGACGATTGCGACTGGATCCGTCCCCGTTCCTCCGGCTGGGGCATCTCCATCGGCTTCGGTTCCGCCGGGTGGGGCGTCTCGGTCGGGTACTCCAGCGGCTGGTCGCACTGGTATCGCGACCCCTGGTGCGACCCGTGGTACACGACCGTGTCGTACCGCTCGCACTGGTACGGGCACCGCTACCACTACGCCCCCTGCCCGCCGTCCTGGCGTTCGTGGCACCGCTGCGGGTTCGATCCGTGCGGCGCGTGGTGCACGCCCGTCGTAATCTGCCGCCCCGTGTCGTACTGCGCCGTGATTCCGGCCGTCCCCGCGTACAGCGCGTGGTGCGAGCCCGCCGTGCCGTGGTACGACGCGGGCTCGGTGTATTCCGCCTCGCTGGGCGCGGAGGCGATCTACACCGCCTCGGCCGCGCCGGGCGTCTCCACGTATCTCGACATCCCCGTCGCCGACGACTCGGGCACGCAGTGGCGGGACCTGCCGTCCGACTGGTTCGAACCCGTACCGGCCCCGGCGCTCGCCGACGAACGCGTCGCCCCGCCCGCCGCCGACGCCCCGCGCGCGTCGGTGGTGTACCGCGCGTCCTCTCGCGGCGGCGTGCTCGACTGGTCGGACACGCCCGTCCGCGTCATCGAGACCATCCGCGGCTCCACGCTGGGCGAGCGGGCCGCTGTTGCCGGGCGGTACCTGGGCAAGTCCGTCGCCGGCGCCTGGGAACTGGTGCTCGAGCGTGCGGAGAGCGACGCCTCGGGCGGGCAGGTGCTGTACTGCCGCGCACGCGGGCGCAGCGAGGCCCCGTCGCCCGTCGTCGTGCTGCTGCTGAGCGAGCCCACGCGTCCGCTCGCGCCCGGCTCGATCATCGCGGTCACCGGCGTGCTGAGCGAACTCTCGGTCGAGGACGCGCCCGAGGGCGTGCTCGTGCTCGACGGCGTGCGCGTCGCCGACTGACAGCCCCGCGGGTGGCCGCGGGCCTCAGCCCGCGCTGGTGCGTCCCACCTGCACCCAGCTCGTGGGCATGTGGCGGACGATCGACCCGGTGGTCAGGTAGATCACCTGCTCGGCGACGTTCGTGCAATGGTCGGCGACGGTCTCGCACGCGCTTGCGATCTCGTGCAGCAAGAACGCGAAATCGGGACGCATGGCCCCGGTCGCCAGCCTGTTCTCCGCGTCGCGGAGCACGGCGTCCTTGAACGCCGTGACGGCGTGCTGGCTCTGCAGCACGATGTTCGCGAGCGCCGGGTCGCTGCGGGCCATCGCGGTGTTCGCGTCGCGGACGATGCCGATCACGCTGTTGGCCATCACGCGGAACGTGTCCGGGAAGGGCGGCTGATCGGCCGGGGCATCCTTCGCGAGGGTCGCGATGTCCGTCGCCACGTCCGCGGCACGCTCGAGCTCGTTGTTCACCTTCACGACCATCAGCACCGCCCGCAGTTGCTGGGGCGCCAGTTCCGCCCCCTGGCGGGTGGCGTCGGTGAGGAGCGCGACGCACGCGTGCTCGATCTCGACGTCGTGCCGGTCGATCTCGTCGTCCTGGGCGATCGCCCACGACGCCCGCTCGATCGAGCGATCGAACAGCGCCTCGAAGGCGCCCTCGAGCATGGCCTGCACACGGCGCCCCTGGGCGACAAGATCGCCCTTCAGGGCGTCGGCGCGTGCGCTGAATCCCTCGGCCGACGTCGGCATGCGTACCTCGGGTAAAACATAGCCCCCCCGCGGACGCGCCGTCGATTCGGGTCCGCCGACACGCCCGCGAACTGAGTATCCTCGTCCCGCTCAACGACGAGGGAGGCACTCATGGCATTCGCGATCGACCACGTTCACGCCCGTCAGATCCTCGACAGCCGCGGCAACCCCACCGTGGAGGTGGACGTCATCCTGGAGTCCGGCGAGACCGGGCGGGCGGCGGTTCCCAGCGGGGCCTCGACCGGCGAGCACGAGGCGGTGGAGCTTCGGGACGGGGACAAGAAGCGCTACATGGGCAAGGGCGTGCTCAAGGCCGTGCACAACGTCAACTCGGTGATCGCGCCCGCGATCGTCGGCATGGACGTGCGCGACCAGGAGGGCATCGACGAGCAGCTCAACCGCCTGGACGGGACGACGAACAAGGGCAAGCTCGGCGCGAACGGGATCCTCGGGGTGTCGATGGCGTGCGCGAAGGCGGCGGCGGAGGGCTCGGGCCTCCCGCTGTACCGCTACCTCGGCGGGAGCGCGGCGAAGGTGCTGCCGGTGCCGATGATGAACATCCTGAACGGCGGGAAGCACGCGGACAACACGGTGGACTTCCAGGAGTTCATGATCCAGCCGTGGGGGTTCGACGACTTCCTCGAGGCGACGCGGGCGTGCGTGGAGATCTACCACACGCTGAAGAAGGTGCTGCACGACAAGGGGCTCTCGACCGCCGTGGGCGACGAGGGCGGGTTCGCGCCGAACCTCAAGAGCAACGAAGAGGCGCTCAAGATCATCGAGGAATCGGTGGACAAGGCGGGGTACGACCTGGGCGAGCAGATCTTCATCGCGCTGGACCCGGCGATGAGCGAGCTGTGGAACGAGGCCGCCGCCGACAAGAAGAACAAGAAGCAGGGGTACAAGCTCTTCAAGAGCACGGGCGAGGTGATGTCGACCGACGGCGTGATCCAGATGTGGGCCGACTGGTGCAAGAAGTACCCGATCCGCTCGCTCGAGGACGGGCTGGCCGAGAACGACTGGGCCGGGTGGAAGAAACTCACGGAGAAGCTGGGCGCGAAGGTGCAGCTCGTGGGCGACGACCTGTTCGTCACGAACCGCAAGTTCCTCCAGCGCGGGCTCGACGAGGGGTGCGCGAACGCCATCCTCGTGAAGGTGAACCAGATCGGCACGCTCTCGGAGACCTTCGAGGCGGTGAACCTCGCGCTGCGCAACCGCTACGGCGCGGTGATGTCGCACCGCAGCGGCGAGACCGAAGACTCGATCATCGCCGACCTGGCCGTCGCGACCAACTGCGGGCAGATCAAGACCGGCGCCCCATGCCGCTCCGACCGCAACGCGAAGTACAACCAGTTGCTGCGCATCGCCGAGCAGCTCGGCGAGCAGGGTGTCTACGGCAGCGTCGTGTGGAACCGGGGCTGATCCGCCAAGCAGCCGAATCGCTCCGAGCCCGAAGCGCAAGCGAGTGCTCCTCGTCGCGCTCGCGTCAAGCGCACGCAAGGGCTTCTCCCCTCGCAGTTCCGCGCGCGCCCAGCCCCGCGTGCGGCGGCAATCCCTCCCCAGTCCCCAGTCCCTTCGCTCACAGCTTGAGCTTCACGCCCTCGGCCTTCATCTGCTGCACCAGCAGGTTGAGTTCCGTCAGCACGCCGTCCAGGCGCCGGGCCGCGCTGTTGAGCGAGTTGTACAGGTCCGGGTTGCGGGCGAGTTGCCCGGCGGTGCCCTCGCCCGCGTTGATCGCGCCCAGGGCGGTCTGCAGTTCGGCGGCGGCGGCGTCGACGCGCCGCAGCGTGTTCGACGCGTCCTGCGCGAGCCCGGCGGCCTGGCGATCCACGTTCTCGGCCACGATGCCAACCTTCTGCGCCGTGATGTCCACCGAGTCCGCCGTGGCCGTCCACGCCTCGAGAAACGTCTGGAGGTCGGCGAGCACCACGCCCGCGCGGGTGACGGTGTCGCGCACGCCCGCGCGGATCTGATCGTCGGCGAGCCAGGACTGCGCCGCGGCCCCCACGCCGTCGAGGCGCGCGACGACGCTGGCGATGTTCGGCGTGGCGCCGGCGTCGACCTCGCCCGGCGTCCGCGGGCGGAGCATCGCGTTCACGAGTTCGCCCGTCTGCGTCCAGGTGTCGGCGAGCCGGTCGAACTTGTCGGCCGACGCCGTCAACCGGTCCAGGGGCTTCTGGAACGAGCCCGCGATGCGATCGAAGAACCCGCCGGTGGCCGTCGACGCCATGCGCCCGCCGTCCCGCACGAACGCCTCCGCCGCGACGTTCGTCGCGTCGCGCACGGTGAACTCGAGCGCCGAATCGCCGATGAGGCCCTTCTCGACCGTGACGGGCGAGGTGGTGGGGATCTTGACGTCCTCGCGCACCTTGATGAGGAGCGCCGCGCCCTCGGGCACGACGTCGGTCTCGAGCACCTGCCCGACGCGCACGCCGTTGACCGTGACGGGCGAGGTCGGCCCCAGCCCGCCCGCGGAGGGAAGGACAACGGTGAAGCGGTAGTACCGGGTGCCCAGGTCGCTCATCTCGCCGAAGAGGATGAGCACCGCCGCCAGGCCGGCGACCGCGCCAAGCGCGAACACGCCCGTCAGAAAATCGCGCAGCAGCGGATGCTTGAACATCTACCGGGTCTCCGAGAGCGAGGGCGAGGCGGGGGTCGGGGCGTCGGGCTCGTCTTCCTCCCGCACGTACGTGCCCGACAGGAAGTGTTGCACGCGCGGATCGGGCGAGCGGGCGAGGTCGTCGAGCGTGCCCGACGCCGCCACCTTCCCGCCCAGCAGCATCACGACGCGGTCGGCGATGGTCCGGGCGCTGGTGAGGTCGTGCGTGACGACGATGTTCGTCACCCCCAGCGTGCGGCGGAGCTTCAGGATGAGCTGGTTGATCCCGTCGGATCGCACGGGGTCCAGGCCCGTGGTCGGCTCGTCGTACAGCACGACGCTGGGACGCAGCACGATCGCCCGTGCGAGCGCCACGCGCTTGCGCTGCCCGCCCGAGAGCTGCGAGGGCAGCCGATCGTCGAACCCCACCATGTCCACCACGTCGAGCGCCTCGTGCGCCCGCTCCACGCGCGCCCGCTCCGAGAGGTCGGTGTGCTCGCGCAGCGGGAAGCAGACGTTCTCGAGCACGGTCATCGAGTCGAACAGCGCTCCCATCTGGAACAGCAGCCCGATCTCCAGGCGGATCGAGAGCCACTCGCGCTCGCGCAGCGCGTCCACACGTCGCCCGCGCACGTACACCTCGCCCGCGTCCGGACGCAGCAACCCCACAATGTGCTTGAGCGTCACCGACTTCCCGCACCCCGACGGGCCCATGATCACCGTCGTCTTCGCGGGCTCGAAATCGATCGACACCCCGTCGAGCACCACCTGCGGGCCGAACGACTTGCGCAGCCCCACGAGACGGATGATCGGCGCGGCGGCGCCCGCCGTTCCCGCGCTCGCCCTCTGGTTCTCGTCGGTGCTGCCCGTGCTCATCGCGCGGCCCATCGCGTGCTCGCCACTACAATCTGCCATGTTAGGCGACGCGAACTTTCCGACCGCTCTCCCCACACGCATTCTTCATCACGGCGCCAAGTTCGATTTCGTCCAGGCCTCGCTTCCCGCGCGCGACGGCACGCCGATCACCCGCGAGTTCATCCGGCACCCGGGCGCGGTCGTCATCCTGCCTCTGCTCGAGGATCACGCGGGCCCTCGGGTCGTCCTCATCCGTAACTGGCGCCTCAGCCTTGCCCGCGCCATCCTCGAGCTTCCCGCGGGCACGCTGGGGAGGGGCGAAGACCCCCGGCACGCCGCGGCCCGGGAACTGCGCGAGGAAACCGGCTTCGCCGCCGCAACTCTCGACCCCATCGGGTGGTTTCACACCTCGCCAGGCCTGTCCGACGAGGTGATGTGGGCGTTCCTGGCGCGGGGGTTGACCGGGGGTGACGCCCGGCCGGAGCCGGACGAGCACATCGTTGTCGAGCCGACGCCCCTGGGGAGTGTGCCGGCGCTCATCCGGCGCGGGGTGTTGTCCGATGCCAAGAGCATGCTGACCATGTTCCTGGCGGCGAACGCGCCCGCGATGCCCGCGGCGGCCAAGGCGGCGTGGACGCGGGGGATGCTCGAGGCGTGATGTCGGAGCGGCTTGCATGACCGGGCGCGGGGCACACGACGAGACGCGGACGCCGGCGCCCCCGCCGGGAGCCCGCGGATTGCGGTCGCCGGGCGCGGGCGAAGACCCGATCGTCTGGTCGTTCCCGCTGATCCCGGGCGTGCTGCGCGTGCACGCGCTGGTCCCGATCTGGATCGGCGCCGAGTTGGTGACCTGGCTGCGGCGCGACGCCGTGGGGCTCGTGCACGTCGTGGCGGTCGTCACATCGCTGCTGGTCATCGCGGCGTTCCGCGAACTGTTCCGTGCCTCGGTGGCGCGACGCCTGGGGTGCGAGAGCGCACCGTCGGTGCTCTGGCCGCTGGGCGGGCTGTCGCCCACGCCGATCTCGCCGGGCGGGCCGTCGCCCCTGGCCGAGTGCGGCGGGCTGGTCGCCGGGGTGTTGCTCGTGCCGGCGCTGGGGTCGCTGGTGCTGGCGTCGGGGGCATCGCCCGAGGCGCTGCTCCCCTCGCCGCTGGACCCGCGCATCACCGCGGCGGGATTGCGCTCGACCTGGCAGGTGTGGGCCTGGTGGGCCTACTACGCGAATCTCATCATGCTGGCGGCGAACCTGCTGCTGCCGATGTCGGCCTTCGATGCCGGGCGCGTGGTGCAGTCCTGGGCCCGGCGCGCCCGGGACGACTACCGGGCGCTCGCCCTGCGCATCGGGCTCTTCGCGGCGCTGGCGGTGTTCGTGATCGGCGCCAGCGCGGGCGAGACGCGCCTGATGGCGGTCGCCGCGCTGGGGGGGCTGGCGACGTACCTCGACACACGGCGCCTCGAGTTCATCGCGCTGGGCACGCAGACCATCACCGTGCGCGACGTGCCCGCCGAGCGCCCGGCCCCGGATGTGAGCCTCGAGGCGGAGCCCGCCCCGCCCCCGGACCTCGACGACGTGCTCGCCCGTATCTCGCGCGACGGGATGGCCTCGCTCACGCCCCAGGAGCGCCGGGTGCTCGAGCGTGAGACCGAGCGTCGGCGGCGACGCTAAACTCCGCGTCTAGACCGGAGCACGGACGTTCCGGGCCCGGCGCGACCGCGCCGGACGCCGCGTCCGTTCGGGAGGCGACGCCGCGATGGGGATCTACGACCGCGAGTACGTGTGGGGGTCGCGCCGGCGTGCCCGGCCGGCGATGTGGTCCGTCAACACCTGGATCATCATCGCCAACATCATCGTCTTCGTCGTGGATGTCATGTCGCGCCAGTCCAGCCTCCCCATCCGGGCGTTCGGCTACTTCTCCACCTACAAGGTCACGAGCCAGGGCGGGCTCGAGTTCTGGCGGTTCCTCACCTTCCAGTTCCTCCACGCCGACATCATGCACATCGCCTTCAACATGTTCGGCATGTACATGTTCGGCCCGATGGTCGAGGCCCACCTGGGGCGCAAGCGCTACCTCGCGTTCTACCTCACCTGCGGCATCGCCGGTGCGCTGTTCTACCTGCTCCTCAACGCGGGGGGATACCTCGCCTCGCAGTGGGGGTTCCGCGTGCCGTTCCTGCTGTTCAACGACGTCAAGACCCCGCTGGTGGGCGCGTCCGCGGGCGTGTTCGGCGTCATCCTCGCGTGCGCGTACATCGCTCCCAACATCGTCGTGCAGCTGCTCTTCCCGCCGATCCCCCTCAAACTCCGGACCATGGCCTACCTCTACGTCGGCATCGCCGCGATCTCGGTGCTCTTCCAGAGCAACAACGCCGGGGGCGAGGCGGCCCACCTCGGGGGCGCCGCCGCGGGGTTCGTGCTCATCCGGCGCGCGCACCTGCTCCGCGATTTCTTCGACGTCTTCACCGACTCGCGCAAGTCCGCGCGCCCGCCCGCCCGCGCGCCCGACGTTCCCTCGCGCCCGCCCGCACGGCGCGCCACCACCGAGGAAGACGCCGAGGTCGACCGCATCCTCGCCAAGGTCGCCTCGCAGGGCCTGCACAGCCTGACCGACGCGGAGAAGTCGCTCCTCCGCCGCGCCACCGAGGCCCGCCGCTCGGGCGGCGTCGCGTGAGCGCCCTGCGCTTCGAGATCTTCGCACGCTCGGGCGCCCGCCGCGCGCGGCGCGGACGCGTCACCACGCGCCACGGCTCGTTCGACACTCCGGCCTTCATGCCCGTCGGCACCCGCGCCAGCGTCAAGGGCATCGTCCCCGACTGGGTCTCACGCACCGGCGCCCAGATCCTGCTCGCGAACACCTACCACCTGCTGCTCCGCCCGGGCTCCGATCTCGTCGCCCGCCGGGGCGGGCTGCACCGCTTCATGAACTGGGACGCCCCCATCCTCACCGATTCCGGCGGGTATCAGGCCTACTCCATGGCCGACGTCAACCGCGTCGACGACGACGGCGTCACCTTCAAGTCCATCATCGACGGCAGCATGGTCCGCCTCACCCCGGAACGCGCCACCCACGTGCAGAACGAACTGGGCGCCGACATCATCATGGCCTTCGACGACTGTCCGCCCGCGCAGGGCGCGGACGACGCCGACGCCCCCGACGCGCGTCTCTCTCGCGTGCTGCGGCGCGATCGGGTCGCGCCCGGCGCCGACTTCCAGAAGCGCCTCGACATCGCCAACGAGCGCACCCTCCGCTGGCTCGAACGCTGCAAGGCGTCGCACGCCCGCGCCGACGAGCAGTCGCTCTTCGGCATCGTGCAGGGTGGCACCGACGAAGCCCGGCGCGCGTGGTGCGCGGAGCGCGTCACGCAGATCGACCTGCCGGGCTACGCCATCGGCGGGGTCGCGGTGGGCGAGCCGCCCGACGAGATCGCCCGGGTCGTTCGGGCCACCGCGCCGCTCCTGCCGCTCGATCGCCCGCGCTACCTCATGGGCGTGGGGTACGAGCGTGACCTCCTGAACGCCGTGCTCGCCGGTGTGGACATGTTCGACTGCGTGCTCCCGACGCGCAACGGGCGGAACGCGAACGCGTTCACGCCCGCGGGCCAGATCCGCCTGCGCAATCAGCAGTTCGCCGAAGACGACGGGCCGATCGATCCCGGGTGCGACTGCCCGGCCTGCCGCCCGAGCGCCCACGGCTGGAAGACCCCCGACGCGCGGCCCTTCACGCGGGCCTACCTTCGCCATCTGTTCATGGCCGGCGAAATGCTGGGTCCGATCCTCGTGAGCCTGCATAACCTACGGCACTTCCAGCGGTTCATGTCCGACGTGCGGGAGGCCATCCCGACGGACGACTGGGCCGCGCTGCTGGCGCGTTGGCCGGCTGCCAGGGGCGCGATCGTCGCCCCGTGATGGCGAACCTGGTTCGGGTGGGCGCGGGGGCATGGTCCCGCGTCGGGGAAACTGGACGATGACGAACGTGGACTTCGGGCTGTGGATCGTCGCGCAGGCCGGCACTGAGACACCCGGCACAACCGCCGGCCCCGTGGTTCCGATCGGGGTTCGCGGTTCCGACGCGACGACCGGTGCCGCCCCGGTGACCGGCGCGCCGACGCCCGGCGGCCCTCCCCCCGGCCCGGCGCCCAAGTCCGGGATGGACCCGATCTTCTGGATCCTGCCCGCCATGCTGCTGGTCATGGTGCTGGTGAGCGTCTTTGGCGGTCGCAAGGAAAAGAAGCGCCGGCAGGAACTCCTCGCGGGGATCAAGCGGGGCGACCGCGTGCAGACCATGGGCGGGATTATCGGAACGATCGCCGAACTGGGAGACGACGACGTGGTGCTGCGGCTCGAGGAAGGCCGCGTGCGCGTGGCCAAGAGCGCGATCCAGGGTGTGTTGCAGTCCACCCGGGCGCCGGGCGCCACGGTGGAGTCCAAGCCCGAGGTCAAAGCACCCGTCTGACACGTCCGTCGCGCCGCCCGTTCCGCCCGTTCTACGGTACCCCCCTCCATGAAACGCACCTGGACCACTCTCGCTCTTGTTGTCGCCGTGCTGCTCCTCGCGATCTACGCGATCGTGCCGCCCGAGCAGAGCCTTCGCCGCGGGAAGGACCTCGCGGGCGGCGTGAGCATGATCTACGCCGTGCAGATCGGCCCGTCGGAAGATCACCGGGAGATCATGCCCCGCCTGATCGACGCGCTGAAGCGCCGTCTGGACCCCACGGGCGTCATGGAGGTGCAGATCGTTTCGATGGGCCGCGACCGCATCGAGATTTCGATGCCGCTGCCCAACGACGAGGTCAAGGCGCTGAAGGCGGCCTTCGAGCAGGCGCTCGCCGAACTCGGGGCGGCCTCGCTGAACGCGGCCCGCGTCGACCTGATGGTGAAAGCGCCCCCCGCCGACCGAGCGTCGACGCTGGCGTCGCTCTCGGCCGGCAGCGACTCGCGGCGCGCACTGCTCGAGAAGGCGGTCGCGGCGTGGGACGCCTACCAGCAGGCCAAGCAGGCGTACGACGCGGCGCCCGACGCCGCGGCGAAGCGAGCCATGGAACTGGGCGTGGGCGCGGCGCTCATCGCGTACGAGGACGCCCGCGACGCCGCGATCCGCGGGGCGGTCTCGGCCGAAGAGATCCTGGCGATCGTGAACGCCTCGAAGACCAAGCGCAGCGTGTCCGGCAAGGACGGCGCGGTGCAGCTCGACAGCGCGCGCGAGGTCGCCGAGCGGCGCGTGCGTGCGGCCCATCCCGAGGCCGCCGCCGACATCGACCGCCTTCTCGCCCTGCACAGCGCGTACGAGGCGCGGCGCAAGGGGTTCGACGACCCGCAGGACGTGGTGCGGTTGCTCCGCAACGCGGGCGTGCTGAGTTTCCGGATCACGGTGAAGCCCGGGGAGTATCCCGGCGAGCAGCAGGCGCGCGACGAACTGCGTGAACGCGGCCCGGGCGCGATCTCCGCGACCGACGTCAAGTGGTGCCGGATCAACGAGATCCAGACGTGGATCGAAACGCCCGAGCAGGCCCGCGCCTTCAACGAGGACCCGAACTACGGGGCGCGGTACTTCGGCGGCATGGGGTACGTGGTCGAGCCCTTCGGGGGCAGCTACTACATGCTCTGCTGGGACACCCGCGCCGCGCGCCTGACGCAGGAAGAGGGATCGTGGGCCGTGGCACGCTCCTACCCGGGCGTGGACAGCTACGGGCGCGCGTCGATCAACTTCCAGATGAACACGAACGGCGCGATCCTGCTGGGGCGCCTCACGGGCGACCACATCGGCGATCAGATGGCCGTGCTGCTCGACGACGAGGTGTACACCGCCCCGAACCTGCGCGGGCGGATCAGCTCGAACGGGAGCATCGAGGGCAAGTTCAGCCCCGAGGAGATCCAGTACGTGGTGCGCGTGCTGGGCGGTGGTTCGCTCCAGGCCAAGCTCGTCCCCGAGCCCCTGAGCATCAACGCCGTCGGCCCCGAGCTCGGGGCCGACAACCTCCGCAAGGGCGTTGTCTCGGGCATCTACTCGATCATCATCGTCGCCGGGTTCATGATCCTCTACTACTTCAGCAGCGGCGTCGTGGCGGTCGTGTCGCTCTTCGTCAACTCCATGATCATCGTGGGCGCCATGGCGGTGTCGCAGGCCGCGTTCACCATGCCCGGCATCGCGGGCCTGATCCTCACCTTCGGCATGGCCGTCGACAGCAACGTGCTCATCTACGAACGCGTCCGCGAGGAGCTGCAGCGCGGCGCCGACCTCAAGACCGCGATCCGCCTGGGGTTCGATCGCGCGCTCGCCTCGATCGTCGACGGCAACGTCACGAACCTCATCGTCTGCGTCGTGCTCTACTACCTCGGCACGACCGAGATCAAGGGCTTCGCCGTGACCATGGGCGTGGGCGTCGTGGCGACGCTCTTCTCCGCCCTCGTCGTCAGCCGGCTGATCTTCACGCTCATGCTCGCCGCCGGGTGGCGCAAGACGTCCATGCTGCCCATGGCGCTCCCGGGGATCCAGCGCCTGCTGACGCCCAACGTCAACTGGATCCGCCTGCGCTACGTGTTCGCCGTCGTCTCGCTCATCTACGTCGGGCTGGGCATCGGCCTGATCGCGTATCAGGGCAGCCGGATGCTCGACAACGAGTTCCTGGGCGGCACCGTCGTGACGCTGCAGCTGGGGAGCGAGGACGCCCGCGTCACGATGCGCCGCCCGGACGTCGAGGCGCGGGTCCGCCAGGTCGCCGAGGAAGCGCCGGCGGGCGACGAGCTGCGCAAGCTCGCCTCCGCCGAGGTCTACCCGATCGACCCGGAAGCGGACGGCGTGACGTCGGACCAGTTCCAGATCAAGACGGTCATCGAGAACAGCCGCGCCGTGCTCGACGCGGTGCTGCCCAAGTTCCGCGACGTCACGCGGATCAAGCCGCCGCTGGACTTCCGCGGGGCCGACGTGCGCGCCGGCGCCCAGGCGCCGGTGTTCCCCATCGACAAGGAGGTCCTGGGACAGAACATCGACCGCCCCGAGGTGACGTGGTCGGTGCGAGGGTTCATGGGCGGGGCGGCGATCGTCATCGACGACATCTCGCCCCCGGAGGCCGTGCGCGATCTGGCCGAGCGGGTGCACAGCGAGCGGCAGACGGCCGAGTTCTCGGACACGCTGTCGCGCAAGGTCGAGGTGCAGCCCCTGTCGGGCACCGACGACGCCGCGACCGCGGCGGTGATCCTCGTCTACGCGCCGGATTCGACGCTGTTCGAGAGCCAGGCGCGGTGGGAGCGGGATGTTCGCGACCGCGAGTGGACGCTGGTGCAGCGGGCGCTGACGCGCGCGACGACGCCGGCGAGCGTGCAGAACTTCTCGGCGAGCGTCGCGAGCACGTTCCGGGCCGACGCCATCACCGCGTCGCTGGTCAGTTTCCTGCTGATCGGCGTGTACATCTGGGTGCGGTTCAAGACGCCCAGGTACTCGCTGGCCGCCGTGGTCGCGCTCGTGCACGACGTGGTGACGGTGGTCGGGCTGCTCGCGCTGTGCGAGATCTTGTACGAGTGGGAGGCGACGCAGGGATTCGCGATCGCGATCGGGCTGCTGCCCTTCAAGATCGATCTCAACGCGGTGGCGGCGCTGCTGACGATCGCGGGGTACTCGCTGAACGACACGGTCGTGGTGATGGACCGCATCCGCGAGAATCGCGGGAAGCTCCCGCACGCGACGTCCGCGATCATCAACCTCTCGATCAACCAGACGTTCAGCCGCACCGTCATCACGGGCGGCACGACGATCGGGTCGTGCCTGATCCTCTATGCGATCGGCGGCGAGGGGATGCGTTCGTTCGCGTTCTGCCTGCTGACCGGGCTCATCGTGGGCACGTACTCGTCGGTGGCGGTCGCGGCCCCGCTGGTGTGGTCGCGGAAGTTTGACCGCGAGTTCGCCGCGATGGGGGGCATCACGCCGCAGGCCGTGTAGGCCGCCTTCCGGGAGCAATGGCCCTGCGAGACGCCGCGCCCAAGTTCGCCGCCGGGCTGGCCCTGCTCGCGATCCTCTGGATCGTCGTGTACTGGTCGTGGCCGGCCGAGCCGCCGGTGACATTCGCGCAGGAGCCCGCGCCCGAGGACGACCGAACCGGCGGCGGGCTCCCGCCCGAGCCCCGCGAGGCGGGGCCCGGGCTGACGCCTGCGCCAACGCCGCCCCCGGCCCCCGCGCCGGAGGAAGTGCAACCCGAGAAGCCGGCGCCGCCAACGCCAGCGCCGCAGAAGCCCGCGCCTCCGGCCGTTCGCGCGCCCGAGTTTGACGACTACGTGATCCGCGAGGGCGACACGCTCGCGTCGATCGCGCGTCGCCGGTACGGGCGGAGCGAACTCGCGGAGGCGATCGCGCGTGCGAACCCGCTGATGGACCCGAACCGGCTGAAGGTGGGTCGCACCATCCGCGTGCCGCGCGACCCGTCGAACGTGCAGGGCGAGCCGCTGCCGGGCCAGCCGGACCCGTCGCCCACGCCCACCCCGCCGCCGGCGGGCGCCGAGCGGACGTACGTCGTGAAGTCCGGCGACACGCTGTCGGGCATCGCCAAGTCCGTGTACGGCGATCCTCGCCTGGCGGGGGTCATCTTCGACGCCAACCGCGACGTGCTCGACGACGAGCACTCGCTGAAGATCGGCCAGACCCTGCGCATCCCGCCCCGCCCCGCGAGCGACCCCCGATGAGCACTACCACGTACATCGTCACCGGCGGCGCCGGGTTCATCGGCTCGAACCTCGTCGCGGAGATCCTGCGCCGGCGCCCCGAGGCGCACGTCGTCGTCGTCGACCCGATGCTCTCGGGTTCGTTCGCGAACATCGTGGAGGCGTTGGCACGCGCCGGGCTGCGCCCGTTCCGGGGCGAGGTGCTCCCCGAGCACGCCGGCAACATGGACTGGCCCCACATGCTCCGCACCACCCGAGCCGCGGGCGTGTTCCACCTCGGGGCGATCACCGACACGACGGTGACCGACGAGCAGCGGATGCTGCACGCCAATCTCGGGGGCTTTTACGCCGACCTCGAGACGGGCATGCTCGCCGCGTGCCACGCGACGGACGTGCCGCTCGTGTACGCCTCGTCCGCCGCGACGTACGGCTCGCCCGCCGACGCCGCCGACCGTACGCCCTTCCCCGAGCACGCCGCCGGGCGCCCGAGCAACGTGTACGGCTTCAGCAAGTGGCTGATGGAGCAGGAGCACGCGCGCTTCGAGCGAGAGCACGCCGGCACGGCGCAGTCGATCACCGGCCGGGCGACGATCGTCGGGCTCCGCTATTTCAACGTCTTCGGCCCGGGCGAATCGCGCAAGGGGCACATGGCGTCGATGGTCTACCAGCTCGCCACGCGCCTGCTGGCGGGCCAGGCGCCCCGGCTGTTCACCGACGGCACGCAGGCCCGCGACCAGGTGCCCGTCGAAGACGTGGTCGACTGCACGCTCCGCGCGTCGGGCCTGTTCGGCGCGTCCCCGATCCGCTCGGGCGTGTACAACCTGGGCTCCGGGCGCGCCACGTCGTTCAACCAGATCGTCCGCTGCCTGCGCGAGGCCCTCGAGATCCCCGCGGGCACGCTCGAGACCGAGTACTTCGAGATGCCCCCCGCCGTGCGCCGCTTCTACCAGGACTTCACCTGCGCCGACATGCGTCTGGCGGCCGAGGGACTCTCCTGGCGCCCCGCCCGCGACCCCGAGCGGGCGATCGTCGAGTACGCGCGGCTGCTGCGTGCCGGCCGCGCGTAAACTCGCGTCCGGCGCAAGGCCGGACACTCGAAGGGGGGCAGACTCACATGAAGATGCGTCGGATTCTCGTCACCGGCGGCGCCGGGTTCCTGGGCTCGCACCTGTGCGACCGGCTTGTGGAGCAGGGGCACGACGTCATCTGCGTCGACAACTTCTTCACCAGCCAGAAGATCAACGTCGCGCACCTGCTCGCCAAGCCCAACTTCGAGCTCATCCGCCACGACGTCACGCACGCGCTCTGGCTGGAGGTCGACGAGATCTACAACCTCGCCTGCCCCGCCGCCCCCGGGCACTACCAGTACAACCCCATCAAGACCATGAAGACCAGCGTCATGGGCGCGATCAACGTGCTGGGCATGGCCAAGCGCTGCCGCGCCAAGGTGCTGCAGGCCTCCACCAGCGAGGTCTACGGCGACCCCGAGGTGCACCCGCAGCCCGAGACCTACCGCGGGAACGTCAACCCCATCGGCCCCCGCGCCTGCTACGACGAGGGCAAGCGCGCCGCCGAGACCCTCTTCTTCGACTACCACCGCACCAACCGCGTCAACATCCGCGTCGCCCGCATCTTCAACACCTACGGCCCGCGCATGCACCCCTTCGACGGACGCGTCGTCTCCAACTTCATCCGCCAGGCCCTCGCCGGCGACGACCTCACCGTCTTCGGCGACGGCACGCAGTCCCGCTCGTTCTGCTACGTCGACGACCTCGTCGACGGGCTCATCCGCCTCATGAACGCCCCCGACGAGGTCACCGGGCCCATCAACCTCGGCAACCCCGTCGAGTTCACGATGAACGAACTGGCGCAGAACATCGCCACGCTCGCGGGCTCCAAGTCCAAGGTCGTCTACAAGCCCCTCCCGCAGGACGACCCCACGCAGCGCCAGCCCGACATCACCCTCGCACGCCAGCACCTGCACTGGGAGCCCCGCGTCCCGCTCCGCGAGGGCCTGATGAAGACCATGGCCTGGTTCCGCACGATCGACCTGCGCCAGTACCGTCCGCCCACCCCCAACTTCTGAGCCCTCCCCCGCCCGGGGGCTTGCCCGCCCTCGCCGGAGTGCGCGGCCGGCGGTCGCGTGCCGCCCCGAACGCCGCGGTACCATCCCTCGATGTCCGAGCGACGGCTGATCCTCTCCGACGGCGGGCTCCCTTCGCTGGTCGCCGCCGCACTCGCCGCCGACGAGGCGCTGCTCGCCGGGGCGGGCGATCACCCGCTCGTGGTTCCGACGCCGGCCTTCCCCTGCGGCGAGATCTACGCCGACGCGATCCGCCGCCAGTGCGAGCGTCTGCGCCTCGACCTCCTCCCGCCCGTCCAGCCCACGCTGGCCTCCGCCGACGGCGAGGGCGAGACGCGCGACCTCCTCGCCGCCACCTACGGCGCCGCCCGGGCCGGCGCGAGCGTGGTGGTCTGGCCCGTCACCGCATGGCGCGGCGAGGGCATCGATATCGATCGTCTCGCGCAGGCCGCCGACCGCGCCCTGCTCGTGGGACGCCTGGTCGCCCTCGACGCATCGACGCACGCGATGCCGTCGATCCGGGTCGAGACCCCGCTGCTGGACTTTTCCGACACGCAGATCGTCGATCTCGCGGCGGACCTGGGCGCGCCCATCGAGGCGGTCTGGTGGTGGAGCGCCGAGCACGCCGAGGCCGCCGCCGAACGCGCCCGCTGGAAGCGGGCGCTCGAGCGCGTAGGTTGGCCCGCCGCCCGCCCGGCCCGCGTGTAGGTCGGGCACGGCGTCGGGTCCGCGTGCCCGGCACGCCGCGTCCCACGACCGGGCTCGTGGGCGTATCTTTGGGACGAGCAAGCGTCCGCCCGCACGATGGATCGTGCGGCATTCCAGCGAGGGTTCACGGATGGACACGCCCCCGACGGTCACCCCGACTTCCGCCCCAACCGCAGCCATGACGCCAGGTGAGGAACTCGAGCTGGAGCGAGCGCGCGAGCGCGTGTCGAAGCGCAAGTCCGCCGAGGGGCCCCGCGCCACGGCGGAGTCCATGGCCTCGCGCCAGCGCGACATCTCCGTCTCCGAGTTCTTCGCCAAGAACCGGCACCTGCTCGGGTTCGACAACCCGCGCAAGGCCCTCCTCACGACCATCAAGGAGGCCGTCGACAACTCGCTCGACGCCTGCGAGGAAGCCGGCATCCTGCCCGAGGTCGCCGTCGTCATCGAAGACCTGCAGCCCGATCGCCCCGCGAACGCCAAGTCCTCGCGCTACCGCGTCACCGTCGTGGACAACGGCCCGGGGATCGTCCGCCGCCAGGTCGAGAACATCTTCGGACGCCTGCTCTACGGCTCGAAGTTCCACCGCCTCAAGATGTCGCGCGGGCAGCAGGGTATCGGCATCTCCGCCGCGGGCATGTACGGCCTGATCACCACGGGCAAGCCCATGATGATCCAGACCCGCCCCGACGCCCGCAAGCGTGCGCACCACATCGAGCTCGCGATGAACACGAAGACGAACCGCGCCGAGGTGACGCACGACGAGGAGACCGACGACTTCCCGCTCGCGCGCCTGCGCGACCTGCCGGGCGTCCGCGACCTCGCCCACCGGGGCGAGTTCCTCTCGCGCGAGGCCTTCCCCACGGGCACCAGCGTCACCATCGAGCTCGAGGGCAAGTACCAGCGCGGACGGGGCAGCGTGGACGAGTTCCTCGAGCTCACCGCCATCGCCAACCCGCACGCGAAGTTCACCTTCGTCCGCCCCACGCGCGCGACCGACGACGACGACCAGCAGGACTCGCGCCAGTCGCGCCTCGACGCGGCGACCACCCGCGCCGGCAACGCGCCCGCGGGCGACCCGGGCGAGATCGACCCGAACGTCATCACCGAGGACTTCGGCCCGCTCGCCGTCTTCCCGCGTGCCGTGCAGACGCTCCCGCCCGAGACCAAGGAGATCCAGCCGCACCCGCGGGGCGTGGAACTGGGCACGCTGCTGCAGATGCTGAAGGACTACCAGGAATCGCACAAGGCGGGCACGCTGTACAACTTTCTGCAGGAGCAGTTCTGCCGCGTGTCCGCCTCGACCGCCGCCGACTTCTGCGAGCAGATCGACGTCACCAGCCGCACGAAGGTCGCCGACATCGAGCCCCCGCAGGCCGAGGCGCTGTACAAGGCGTTCCAGACGGCCAAGCTGGCACCGCCCCCGACGGACTGCCTCGCCCCGATCGGCGTGCAGCAGTTGCTGAAGGGGATGTTCAAGGGCGTGCGCGCCGAGTTCTACGCCGCCAGCTCGCGCGAGCCGGACATCTACCGCGGGCGCCCGTTCCTGATCGAGACGGCGATCGCGTTCGGGGGCGAACTGCCGTCGGACGAGTCGGCCCGCGTCATCCGGTTCGCGAACCGCGTGCCGCTGCTCTTCCAGCAGTCGGCGTGCTCGTCGTTCAAGGCCGTCGCGGAGACGAACTGGCGCAACTACGACCTGCAGCACCCGCGCGGGGCGCTGCCGATCGGCCCGCTGGTGATCATGATCCACATGGCGAGCGTGTGGGTGCCGTTCACGAGCGAGAGCAAGGAAGCGATCGCCGACTACGACGAGATTCGCAAGGAGATGAAGCTCGCGCTCATGGAGTGCGGGCGAAAGCTCGGCACGTACCTCCGCAAGCGCGCGAAGATGAAGCGCGAGGGCGAGCGTCGCGACGTCTTCGAGCGGTACATCGGCGAGATCGCCAAGGCCGTCGAGGCGATCAGCGGCGACGACGCGAAGACGCTCTACGACGCGCTGCTGGCGCAGGCGCGCAAGCGCACCGCCATCGCCGACCTCGAACTCGACGACGAGGGCAAACGCATCCGGGACGAGAACCCCGCCGACCAGGAGGGCGTGCTGATCGTCGGGCAGCCCGAGCCGCCCCCGGCGCCCGACCGTGCCGAGGGATCCCCCTCCGCAGCACGAGCCCGTGGCGCGAGCGAGGGTTCTTCCCCTCCTGCTCCTTCTTCCTCCGGCCCTGTACGAACCCGCAGCACCGGCGAAAAGTCTCCCCCCTCCGCCCCTCCCGCCCGCGCCGCAAAGCCCAAGGTTCGCCTCGTGAACGGCAAGCTCGTCCCCGCCGAAGACCAGCCCGGGCTGTTCTGAGCCCGTCGCGGGCAATCTACAGTCCGCCCGCATGGAGCTGCCCGTCCTGCGAACCCAGCCCGGCGCCGCCAACCTCGAGCGCGCCCTCACCAACGCGATCGCCGGCGAGGTGCGCTTCGACCAGCACGACCGCATGCTCTACGCGACCGACGCGTCGCTCTACCAGGTCGAGCCGCTCGGCGTCGTCATCCCCGCGAGCACCGACGACGCCGTCGAGGCAGTTCGCGTGTGCGCCGCGCGGGGCGTGCCGATCCTCCCGCGGGGCGGCGGAACGAGCCTCGCCGGGCAATGCACGAACCGGGCCGTCGTCATCGATTTCTCTCCGCGCTGCGCCCGCGTGCTGGAGGTCGACGCCCCCGCCCGGCGCGTCCGCGTCGAGCCGGGCATCACCGTCGACGACCTGAACGACGCGCTCGCGGCCCGGGGCGGTGAAGACGCCTCGCTCTTCTTCGCCCCCGACCCCGCCACGAGCCGGCACGCGAACATCGGCGGGTGCATCGGCAACAACGCCGCCGGCGCACGCTCCGTCCGCTACGGGCGCACGAGCGAGAGCCTGCTGGGCGTGGATGTCTGCCTGGCGGACGGCACGCGCCTGACGCTCGACGAGGGCGCCGCGTCGCGAGATCCGCGCGTCGCACGCCTCACGCGGGCCGTGTGCGAGATCGTCGCACGCCACCACGCGCAGATCCGCGAGCGATTTCCCAGGACGATCCGGCGCAACGCCGGCTACGCGCTCGACATGATCCTCGACCAGATGCAGCGGGCCGGCTGGAGCCCCGGCGGCGCGATCGACGAGCGCGTGTGCGCGGGCGTCAACCTCGCGCACCTCGTCTGCGGCAGCGAGGGCACGCTCTGCGTCACGCTCGGCGCGTCGCTGCGCCTGCACCCTCGCCCGCGCGCCAAGGGGCTCATGGTGCTCGGCTTCCCGGGCGTCGACGAAGCCATCGAGCGCGTGCCCGCCATCCTCACCACCGCCCCCTCCGCCGTCGAACTGCTCGACGACATGGTCGTCGACCTGGCGCGGGCGAACGCCGAATACCGGCGGTACGTCGACCTGATGCCCCAGCCCGTCGAGGGCCCGCTCAAGGGCGTGCTCTACGTCGAGTTCTTCGCCGACTCGGCCGACGATGTGCGAGAGCGCTTCGCCGCGGTGCGCCGCCTCTGCCCGGGCGTCGCCGCCCAGGAGCACGTCGACGCCGGCGCGATGCTCAACGCCTGGAAGCTCCGCAAGGCGGGCGAACCCCTGCTGCACGGCATCCCCGGGCACCGCAAGCCCATCACGTTCATCGAGGACAACGCCGTGCCCGTCGAACGCCTCGGCGAGTTCGTCCGGTCGCTGCGCGAGATCGTCACGCGTCACGGCACGATCGCCGCGTACTACGCGCACGCCAGCGTGGGCGTGCTGCACGTGCGCCCGCTCATCGACCTGCACGACCCGCACGACCGCGTCCGCATGAAGGCCATCGCGCTCGAGGCCGCCGACCTCGCCCGCAGCCTCGGCGGGGTCATGAGCGGCGAGCACGGCGACGGACGCATCCGCTCGCCCTTCCTCGAGCGCCACTTCGGCCACGACCTCATGGGCGCCTTCCGCGACGTCAAGCGCCTCTTCGACCCCGCGAACCTGCTGAACCCCGGCAACATCGTGGACATCGCCGGCGACAGCCCCCGCCCGCTCGAATCCATCACCTGGAACCTCCGCGCCGACCTGTCCTCGCCCGAGCCCGGCCCGCGCCGCCCGGAGGTCGACTGGGGCGGCGTCGAGACCTACTTCGACTACGCCGACCAGCACGGCTTCGACGGCGCGGTCGAGATGTGCAACGGCGCGGGCGTCTGCCGCAAGAAGCAGGGGGGCACCATGTGCCCCTCGTACATGGCGACGCTCGACGAGCGACACTCCACCCGCGGGCGGGGCAACGCGCTGCGGCTCGCCATCACCGGCCAGTTCGAGCAATCTCCCGGCGAAGCCGCGCCCCGCGCGGGCCGCCCGCGCCCGGCGTGGAACGACCCCGGCACGAACGAGACGCTCCGCCTGTGCCTGTCGTGCAAGGCCTGCAAGACCGAGTGCCCGAGCAACGTGGACATCGCGCGCCTGAAGGCCGAGTACGCGGCCCAGCAGTACCGCGAGACCGGCGCGCCCCTCGCGCACCGCATCATGGGCGAGATCCGCACGCTGAACCGCCTGGGCGCTCTGGCGCCGCGGATCGCAAACTTCGGCGCCGCGTTCGGCCCGGCGCGCGCGCTCGCCGACATCGTGCTCGGGCTCGATCCCCGACGGTCGCTGCCGCGCTTCGCACGCTCGCTCGCCGCGCGATGGGACGAGGAGCACGCGGCCCGCGCACAGGCCGGGCTCGCCGACGGCTCACCCCCGCCGGGCGCCCCGCGCGTCGCGCTGTTCGGCGACTGCTTCACCATGTTCAACGAGCCGGGCATCGGCCTCGCCACGCGCCGCGTGCTCGAAGCCTGCGGCTACGAGGTCGTCCTCGCCGACGCCGGCTGCTGCGGGCGCGCGAAGATCTCCCTCGGACTGCTCCCGCAGGCCATCGACGAGATCGACGCCACCATCGAGCGTCTCGCGCCCGTCGCCGCCGACCCGCGCGTCGTCGCGATCCTCGTGGCCGAGCCCTCGTGCCTGTCGGCCATCAAGGACGACTGGCTCGCCCTCAAAGTGCGTGCCGAGCGAACCACCCGCGCGACGATCGCCGCCAAGGCCTTTCTGCCCGAGGACTTTGTCGAGTCGCGCTGGACCTCGCATCCGCGGGCGCCCGCCTTCCGCCGGCCCACCGCCGACGTCCTCCTGCACGCGCACTGCCACCAGAAGGCCCTGTGGGGCGCGAACACCAGCGCCGCGCTGCTCCGGCGCGTCGCGCCGGGGCGGCTCACCGTGCTCGACACCGGCTGCTGCGGCATGGCCGGCTCCTTCGGCTACACCCGCGACCGCTTCGACCTCTCGCAGAAGATCGGCGAACTGGCGCTCTTCCCCGCGTTGCGCGGCGCGCCCGACGCCATCGCCTGCGCCACCGGCACGAGCTGCCGCCACCAAGTGCACGACGCCCTGCACCGCGACGCGCTGCACCCCATCGAAGTCGCCGCGGCGCTGTTGGAGACGCCCGCATGACCATCCGCGTCCGCCCCGCGACGCCCGACGATGTCGGCGTCATCCTCGAACTCGTCCGCGATCTCGCCGTCTACGAGCGGGCGCCCAACGCCGTCGAGACCACGCCCGTGATGCTGCGCGACGCGCTCTTCGGCGAGCGCCCCGCCTGCGAGGCGTTCATCGGCGAGGTCGACGGCGTCGCGCAGGGCATCGCCGTCATCTTCCACAACTTCTCGACCTGGACGGGACGCCGCGGCGTGTACCTCGAAGACCTCTTCGTCCGCCCCGCCGCCCGCGGGCACGGCCTTGGGCGCGCCCTGCTGCGCGAGGTCGCCCGCGTCGCCCTCGCGCGCGGCTGCCCGCGCGTCGACTGGCTCGTCATCGACTGGAACGAGCCGGCCATCGGCTTCTACAAGGCCCTGGGCGCCACGCCCCTCTCCGACTGGACCATCTTCCGGCTGCAGGGCGAGGCGCTCGCCAACCTCGCGCACGAGCCCGGCTGAGCACGCCGCCCGACGCCCGCTACAGCGGCCGCTGGTCGATCACCGTCTTCGTCACGTGGTCGTAGGTGTACAGCACGTCGGCCTGCTCGCTCGTGCGGCATGCCTTGTGCGTCCCGTCGCACATCGGGAACCGCCCCGACAGCCCGCACGCGCACACGAAGATCGGCTTGAGGTTGCCCTGCTCGTCGCGCGGAAAGTCCGCCGGGTCGATGCGGACCGGGCCGGTGGCGTCGAGTCGGATGAGTCGCGGCATGGGTGTCGTCCTCGTGGCGTGACGGGCGGCGTGAACGGCCCGCCGAACGAGGCCTACACGATCGGCGGGAGCGATCGCAGGATATCCGTGACGACGCGCTCGCTCGACGCGGCGTCGGCGATGGTCCCGCCCTTGGGCACCACGCGGTGCGCGCACACCGCGACGACGTTCTCGACGACGTCCTCGGGCAGCGCATGGTCGCGCCCCGCGAAGAGCGCCGACGCCCGGGCCGCCTGCGCGAGCGCGAGCGACCCGCGGGGCGAGAGCCCGTGCAGCAGGCGCGGGTCACGCCGGGTCGCGTTCGCGAACGCGACGATGTACTCCAGCAGCGGGCGCGCGATCGTCACGCGGTCGACCGCCTCCTGCAGTGCCAGCAGGTCGGCCCGCGAGATCGCCGGCCGGAGCGAGTGCAGGGGCGAGTTCGCCGGGCGATCGCGCAGCACGCGCGATTCCTCGTCCGGGCTGGGGTAGCCGATGCTCACGCGCATCAGGAACCGGTCGAGCTGGTTCTCGGGCAGGGCGTACGTCCCCTCGAAGTCGAACGGGTTCTGCGTCGCGATCACCATGAACGGCGCCTCCAGCGCCAGCACCCGCCCGTCGACCGTCACCGTCGATTCGGCCATCGCCTCGAGCAGGGCCGCCTGCGTCCGCGGGGGCGTGCGGTTCACCTCGTCCGCCAGCACCACGTTCGCGAAGATCGGCCCCTTCTTGAACGTGAACGTCCCCGTGCGGGCGTCCAGCACTTCCACGCCCAGGATGTCGCTCGGCAGCAGGTCGGGCGTCAGTTGCACGCGGCTGAACGTCGCGTCGATGCTCCGGGCCAGCGCCGTCGCCAGCACCGTCTTGCCCACGCCCGGCACGTCCTCGATCAGCAGGTGCCCGCGCGCCAGCAGGCACACGATCACGCGGTCCACGACGTCCTGCTTCCCGAACAGGACCGAGGCGACGTTGTCACGCAGTCGGGATATGGCGTCGTGCATGCGGGCGGCTGCGATGATAGCCGCCGCCGGATACGCTGCGCGCAATGCAGCCCGATTCGGCGCCAGCCGAACCCCCGCCGCCCCCGACCCGCCCGCTCGACGTCGAACTGGGCGGCGACCTGCGCTGTGCCCGCTGCGGGTACAACCTCCGGGGCCTCTCCATCCGCGGCACTTGCCCCGAGTGCGCCACCCCTGTCCGCGCCACCATCCTCACCAAGGTCGACCCCTACGCCGACGAACTCCGCCCGCTCCGCACGCCCCGACTCACCGCCCTCGCCCTGCTCGTGTGGGGAATCGCGCCGGGTCTCGCCGCCGCGCTCTTCTGGTCGCTCCGCGTGGCGGGCCCCACGTGGGGGCCGGACGGTTGGCTCTCGCCACCGGTCCTTGGCGTCGTCTTCATCGCCCTCTCAGGTCTGGCGGCGCTCGCGCTCGTCCGCCCGCACGCCGGCATCCGCCCGCGCGACGTCGTCGTCACGCTCTGCGGCGTGGCGCTCTACATCCCCCTCGTCTGGGCCCTGTGGCGGCTCCACGCCGGCCCGTTCGCCGGCCACCTCGGCGTCTACGGGAGCGACGCGACGCCTCTCCCCGCCCGCCTCTGGACGCGGGTCGTCGCGAACGTCTGCATCGGCGCCATCCTGCTGCTGCTCCGCCCCAACGCCCGCACGCTCGCCGCCCGCAGCATGCTCATGCGCGCCGGACGCGTCGACCGCCAGACCATGCTCGCGCTCGCCGCCGTCGCGGGGGTGCTCCTGCTGGGCGACCTGCTCCGCCTCGCCGGAATTGGCAGTAGCCTGGGCCCCCGCGAGATGCTCGATCAGGCCGGGCAGGTCCTCACGCTCATCGGCTCGCTGCTGCTCACCATCGGCCTCGTCGGCGTCGCCTACGACTGCGTCCGTCTCTACCCTGTGCTTACCGAGGCCCCGCTGTCGTTCGGGCAGATCATCGCGGCCCGCCCGGCCGCACCCCGGGGCGCCCAGAAAGACCCGCCCCGATGAAGCAGGCGCAGCGAGACCGGTTCGACGCTCTCCTCGAAGAGGTTATCGACGCCCTGCCCCGCGGCGTTCGCGCCCTGCTCGACGAGATTCCCGTTGTCGTTGATGACGTGCCCGACGCCGCCCTGCTCCGCGAGATGGGCGAGGACGATCCCCTCGCCCTGCTCGGGCTGCACACCGGCGTCGCTTTCACCGAGCAGAGCGTCGAGCACCACGCCGAACTACCGGCCGACATCCGGCTCTTCCGCGAGGGCATCGTCGATCACGCGGGGGGCTGGGACGGGCCCGACGCCGACGACGCCGTCCGCGAGCAGATCCGCGTCACGCTGCTGCACGAGATCGGACACCAGTTCGGGCTCGACGAGGACGACCTCGACCGCCTGGGGTACCAGTAGCCTCCCGGGGCCGGCGGCTCCGCCGGTGAATCGGCGCTCACAGCGTCATGACTTCCTTTGTCTTCTCGTCGATGCGCTGATCCACCGCGTCCTCGTACTTCTTGAGCAGCGTCTGGATCTCTTCCTTGAGGGTCTCGATCTCGTCCTCGGGAATGTTGTGCCCGGGCTGGTTCTTCAGGGCGTCGGCGTGCTTGTTCGCGTCGCGCCGCGCGTTGCGGATGACGACCTTGGCCTCTTCGCCCATTTTCTTGATGCGGGCCGCGTCTTTCGCGCGGCGCTCGGCCGACATCGGGGGCACCATCAGCCGGATCTGCTTGCCCTCGCTGATGGGGTTGAGCCCCAGCCCCGACTTCTCGATCGCCTGCTTGATCGCCGCGATCGACGCCTGGTCGAACGGCTTGATGAGCAGTTGCGTGGGCTCGGGCACCGACACCGACGCGATGCTCTTGAGGTCCGACTGCGACCCGTAGTACTCGACCTTCACGAACTCCACCAGCGCCGGCGACGCCCGCCCCGTGCGTACCCCTCGGAGTTCGGCCTTCAGGTAGTCCAGGGCCTTCTCCATGTGCTCCTCGGCCTCGAGCAGGATCGTGTCAGGGTCCGACATCATGCATCTCCGAACCGGCGGGCCGAGTTCCCACGAAACCCGATCCCGCGCCGTGCGTCAGTCTACGTCACTCCCCGCGGGTTCTCACGCAACCTTCGGGGCCCGCGAGCGGTACAGCGATACGGGGCCATGGCTGGTCCGTGGGGCGTCGGCCCGCCCGCGCCCGCCCGTGCCGGGGGTGCCCGCCGCTACGCCGAGTGCAGCAGCGTGCCGATCGGCTCACCCCGCGCCACCCGCGCGATGTTCCCGGGACGCTTGAAATCAAACACGATCACCGGAATCCGCTGCTCGCTGCACATCGCCAAGGCGGTCATGTCCATCACGCGCAGGTTCTTGGCCATCGCCTCCGAGAAGCTCAGCGACTCGAACTTCACCGCCGTCGGGTCCTTCTTGGGGTCCGCGCTGTAGACCCCGTCCACCTTCGTCGCCTTCAGCAGGATCTCGCACTCGAGCTCCGTCGCCCGCAGGGCCGCGCACGTGTCCGTGGTGAAGAACGGGTTGCCCGTCCCCGCCGCGAGGATCACGACCCGCCCCTTTTCCATGTGCCGCAGCGCGCGGCTGCGGATGAAGGGCTCCGCCACCGCGCGGATCTCGATCGCGCTCATCGCCCGGCAATCAACCCCCAGCGACACCAGTTTTTCCTTCAGCGCCAGGGCGTTGATCACCGTGCCCAGCATGCCCATCTGGTCCGCCGTCGCCTGGGCGATGTGCCCCTGGGCCGCCAGTTCGGCCCCGCGGATGATGTTCCCCCCGCCCACGACCACCGCCAACTGCACCCCGTCGGTGCGCGCCTCGCGGATCTCCCCCGCGATCGCGTCCAACTCCGAGGAATCGATCCCGAAGCCCCCGGGCTTGCAGAACGACTCGCCGCTGATTTTGAGAAGAATCCTCCGGTAGGCGCGGCGGGCAGAATCGCCCCCCCCGCGCGTCCTCGTCGCCGTGCCCATGCGAGTCACTCCATCGACCCGAGCGGTCTGCCAAGCGTACGCACGCGGTGGTCCGATACACTCCCCGGGCCGCCCACAGGGCGCGTTCACGGATGAACACCACGCCGACCCAGCACGCCCCGCCGCAGATCGGCAACGACCGTGACGCGGTGATCCCGCCGACTCTCGGCGAGCTCCTCCTCCGCTGGATCGGCAGCGCCGCCGTGCTCGCGCTTCTCGCCTCCCTCGGGCTTCACCTGGCCGGCTGGCAGATTTCCCGCTTCATCCAGATCGGCCCCTCGACCCGCGCCCAGCAGGGCGGCGAGGACGACGGCTCCGTCGAGATGGCCATTCTCTCCCAGGGCGAACTCGACGCCATCATCGGCAGCGCCATCGACGCCGGAACGCCCAGCGTGCCCGACGCCCTTCCCGAAGACGTCGGCATGACCGCCGACATCCCCGAGGCCATCGGGGGCGAGGGAGAACTCGGCGGCGAGCCCGGGCAGATCGGCGAAGTCGGCGACGTCGGCGGCGGGGGCGACATCGGCGGCGGGGGCGAAGGGTCCGGCCTGGGGGGCGGCGGGGGTGGCGCGTCGTTCTTCGGCGTCGAGGCCACCGGTCACCGCTTCGCGTACATCGTCGATGTCTCCGCCTCCATGGACGACGTCCGCATGAACGCCCTGCGGCGCGAACTCATCCGCTCGGTCGAGGCGCTCCTCGAGACCGCCCAGTTCATGATCATCAAGTACTCGTCCGACGCCAAGCAGATCGGCGACGTCGAGGGCTGGCAGGAGGCGTCACCCGCCGTGCGCCGCGCGATGCGCGCCCACATCGACGGGCTCCTGGCCGAGGCCAACACCTTCCCGGTCCCCGGCTTCGAGATCGTCGCCGCCCGCCGCCCACGCCCCGACGCGATCTACTTCATGACCGACGGCGAGTTCAGCGACGACGACACCACCCGAATCATCGCCATGGCCAAGCAGATGAAAGTGCCCGTGCACGGTATCTGCCTGGGTTCTCAGGAAGGCGAGACCCGCATGCGCGCAATCGCCCGCGCCACCAAGGGCACCTTCACCTTCGTGAGGCTGGACCGATGACCCCCCGCCCGCGCGCGATCTTGCTCGCCGCCGGCGTGTGCCTGTGCACCGCGCCCGCCACGCGTGCGCAGGCCCCGGCAAGCGAAGGCCCGGCCCGGGCATCCGCGCCCGACCCGCCGGCCCAGGTCCTGCGCCTGCGCGGCGGGCAGGCGCTGCGGGTCCGCGTCGTCGAGTCGACGCCCGAGGCGCTCGTCGTCATCGCCGAGGGCCGCCGCACCCTCATCGGATGGGAACGCGTCGCCGATGTCCCGAGCCTGCCGCCCGAGATGCGCACGCTGGCCGATGACGCCTGGCGGGCCGCGTCGCGCGTTGGCCGGGGCGACTACGTCACCGCCGAGCCGCTGTTGGAAGAGTTGTTCCCCGCGATGCGGGGCTTGGTGGGGCCCACGCCCGCCGCGGTCGCGTCGGGCCTGCTCAAGTGCCGCCTGGCGCGCGGCGCGGTGGTGGGGGCGGTCGAGCCCATGCTCGCGCTGGCGGCATCCCGCAGCGAGGGCGACCAGTCCTGGCTGCCCGCCGAGCCCCCGTCCATCAGCGCGCCGGGCGACCGCCTCGCGTCGGGCCTCGCGTGGGACGAGCAGTTGCGCCTCAGCCCCGGCGTGCCCCCCATGTGGGCCCCGCTGCCCAGCGTCCGGGCGCAGGCCCAGCGGGGCGACGCGCTCGCGAGCGGCCTGGGCGACGGGAGGGGCGCGCGCCTCGCCCAGATCTACCTGCACGCGCTCCGACACGAGGCCGGGCTCCCCACCCGGTTGGCCCCGCGGCCCGACGCCGACGAAGGCGTGCTGCTCGCGCACGACGTCGTCGCCGCCCGCACCGGCGACCCGCCCGCCCGCGCCGCGGCCGTCGTCGCCCTGCGCGCCCGCCTCACGCCCGACACCCCGGCGTGGACGCGCGCCTGGCTGCACGCGGCGGTCGGGCGCTCCATGATCCGCGAGCTCGAGACCGAGACGAAGCTGCTGGGCGTCGCCGAACTGCTGCGCGTGCCCGCCCAGTTCGAGCGCGACGTGCCCTACCTCACCGGGCTGTGCCTCGCCGAGGCCGCCGTCACGCTGCACCAGTTGGGCGAGCCCGACGCCGCGAACTCGCTGTACGCAGACCTGACCGAACGATTCGCCGGGCACCCCGTGCTCGCGTGGGACGCCCTGGCGCCGCTGCGTGCCCAGGCCCGACGCGCATCGCCCGCCCCAACCGAGCCAGACGACGCACCAACCGCAGGAGGTCCCCCGTGATCGACGTGACCGCCCAGGCCTCCTTCGCGCTGCTCGCGCAGGCCCCCGCCCCCGAGCCCGAGACCACCCGCTCGCTGCTCGACTACATCCGCGCGGGCGGGCTGCTGGGGTACATCCTCATCGGGCTCTCCATCTCGTCGCTCGCGCTGGTGATCCTCCAGTTCATCCGCCTGCGCGCCGACGCCTGGATGCCGCGCGACGTGCAGGACGCCCTCACCCGCCTCGTCCGCGAGCAGGACCTCGACGGCGTGCGCCGCTACTGCGACGACCCCGCCAACGCGAGTTTCCTCACCGCCGTCATCGGCCGCGCCCTCGCCCGCTGCGGACGCAGCGCCTTCGGCTTCCTCGAACTGCGCAGCGCCATCGAAGAGGCCGGCCAGATCGAGGCCGACCGGCGCTACCGCACGAACGACGGGCTCCAGCTCCTCGCGGCCCTGGGCCCGATGCTGGGCCTGCTGGGCACCGTCATCGGCCTCATCGGCGCCTTCGGCAGCCTCGCCGACCTCGAGGGCGCCACCCGCTCGCGCGAGCTGGCCAGGTTCATGTCCCTCGCCCTTGTGAACACCGCGCAGGGCCTGGCTGTCGCCATCCCCTGCACCGCGTTCTACTTCTACTTCAAGCGCCGCATCGACCGCCTCGCGACCGACGCCGGTACCGTCGTCGAACGCATCGTCACGCCGCTTGAAGGGCGCGGCGCGCCCGACAAGCCCGCGCCTCCCCGCGCGGCCCAGCCCGCGCCGGTCCAGCGCCCCGCGCCGCGCCCCGACGCCCCCCGCGGGGTGGGTGCCCCGTGAGGTTCGGCCGCACCATCCACGAGGACACCGCCGAGTTCGACCTCACCGCGATGGTCGACGTCGTGATGCTGCTCGTCATCTTCTTCGCGTTCACGGCGCAGTTCACGCGCACGCTCGCCACGCCCGTGGACCTCCCGCGTGAGCAGGGCGCCCGCGAGGCCGCCGGCGCCGCGCCAAAGGCCCTCGTCATCGACATCACCCGCGACGGCTCGTTCCTCGTCATGGGGCAGCGGGCCGACCCCGAATGGCTGGTGCAGTCCGTCGCACGCGACGTCCGCGCCGCCGGCGGCGGGCAGAACCTCGACGTCATCGTCCGCGCCGACCGCGCCGCGTCCGCGGCTCACCTCAACACCCTCGCCGGCGTGCTCTCCCGTGCGGGCGTCCGCACCTGGCGCCTCGCCACCTCCGCCGAGGAGGGCCCCCGCCCATGAACTTCGCCCGCTCCACGGGCCGCGGGCACGGGCACACGCCCCGCCTCCCGCTCGTCGCGATCATCGACGTCGTCCTCTTCCTGCTGCTGTACTTCTGCTATGTCGCCGACCTGACGCCCGAAGAACGCCACCTGGCCAGCGCCATCCAGGCCGACACCAGCCCGGGCGGCGCGTCGGGGGGCCTGGTGCCGCAGGTCCTGATCGTTGAATCCGCGGGGGGCCGCGTCCGGTACAGGATGGGCGAGCGCGTGATGGAGTCGCGCGAGGCGCTGGGGGCGGTCCTCCGCAGCCTGCCGACTTCCGCGGGCATCGTCATCCGCGTGAACGCCGACGTTCCCGTGGGTGCCGCGGCCGCCGCGGTCGCGGCCGGTCGGGAGGCGGGTTTCACGAAGATCAGCTATGTGCCCGGGTCGTAGCGTCCAACTCCTCGCCTTCTGCTCGCTGCTGGGCGTGCTCGCGCCCGCCTCGACACTGCTCGCCCAGAGCGAACCCACCGGCGACGAAGTTCTGGAGGCCTACCTCGCCGACCACGGGCTCGAGCGCGTGCTCGCCGCCCACCTCCGCAGGCGACTGTCCGAGGGCGCCCCGGAAGACCGCGTTGAGGCGGCCGAGTCGCTGGGCCGCCTGTACGTCCGCATGCTGACCGGCACGACCGACGCCGCCCGGCGCCAATCGCTCGAGGCCGAGTCCCGCCAACTGCTCGAGATCGTTCCCGAGGCCGAGTCGTACGAACTGCGCATCAACCTCGCGAAGGCGACGTACCTCCAGGCGGAGGAACTCGCCGAGCGCGACGCGCTGAAACTCCTCTCGCCCGCGGACCGGGCCGAGGCCGAGCGCGTGCTGCGCACCGTGCGCCCCGTCTTCGACGAACTCGGCGCCAAGCTGCACCGCAAGATCGAGGTGCTCGAGGCGCGCGAGCCCAACGCGCGCGACGCCGACCTCGAGGCCATCCGCGCCGAACTCTCCGACGCACGCCGCCTGCGCTCGCTCGCCCGCTACTACGCCGGCTGGTCGGGGTGCTACCTCGCGATGCTCACCAACTCGCCCCGCGACGCCCAGGCGGCCCTCGTGGACTTCGGCGCCATCCTCAACGCCGTCCCCGGGCGCCCGGCGAGCGTCGAACGCATGCCCAAGGACCTGCTGCGCTACGAGCACGTCGCCCGCGCCTGCATGGGAGCCGCCCTGTGCGCCTCGCTGCTGGGCTCGCATGTCGAGGCCCAGCGCTGGCTCGACGAACTGGAACGCGCCGAGGACCTGCCCCCGAGCGTCGCCGAGCAGTTGTTCGCCCGGCGCATCCGCGTCGCCGCCGCCGCCGGCTACTGGGCCGACATCGACCTGCGCGTGAAGCGCCATCGCCTCGTCGACGACGAACTCGGGCGAGAGGATCCGCGCCTCACCGTCCCCGAGGCCCGCCTGCTCGCGATTGAATCACTCCAGGCGGCCCGCAGCCAGGACACCCGCCCGGGCCTGCGCCCCATCGCCGAGCGATGCGCCCAGATCGCCCTCGCCGATCTCGTCTCTCGCGCCGAGGTCGGGCACGTGCTCGACCTCGTCCGCCTCTTCGGCACCGCGCCCATCGGCGAGAAGGGCTTCATCGTCGGCTACGTCCGGGGCCTGCAGACGTACGAACGCGCCCGCGAGTCGCACCGCGCCACGGGATCGGCCGAAGAGCCCGCGACCGACGCCGCCACCTCCAACCTCTACCGCGAGGCCGCCGAGTTGCTCGGGGCGGCGCTCGACGCCGCCGACGCACGCGACTTTCCCGCCGAACTCCCGCGCGCCCGGGTGCGCGAAGGCCTGGCGCTCTACTACGCGGGCGCGTTCGCCCCCGCCGCCGAGCGCTTCCAGCGGGCCGCGCAGGGTGCCCCGCCCGACGTGCGGCGCGACGCGCTGTGGTACGCCATCGTGTCGCTCGACCGCGCGGTCGAGCGCGGGCTGGCGTCGAACATCGAGCCGCGCGACCGCCTGGCGACGCTGTACCTGCAGGAGTTTCCGGGGTCCGACAACGCCGCCCGCCTGCTCCTGCGCCAGACGCGCGCCGATCGTCTGAGCGACGCGAAGTCCGTCGAGGTGCTGCTCGCGGTGCCGGACGATTCCCCGCTCTTCGAGGCGTCGCGTCGCCAGGCCGCCCGCCTGCTGTACGCGCTGTTCAAGCGGGCCTCGCCCGCCGATCGCGACTTCGCCGCCCTGCGCTTCGCGGACGTGGGGGAGTTGGCCCTTCGCCTCGAGCGTGCGCGGGCGCTGGCGGGCAACGACGAGGAATCGCGTCGGGCCGCAGACGCGGTGGTGCTCCGCGTCCGCCAGCTCGCCGACGCGCTGCTCTCGCTGGCGGCGCCGGACGTCGCGCGTGCCGAGGCCGCGATGCTGGCGCTCGACGCCGTGCAGTCGCACCACGGTCTCCCGCTCGATGAACTGCAGTCCGAGCTGCGATTTCGCCGGTTCCAGATCGCGCTCGCGAAGGACGACGAATCGCAGGCCCGCCGCCTGCTCGATCTCCTCCGCCAGGACCCCGACGGGTTCTCGCGCGGCGCCGACCGGCTCATGCTCCGGCGCGCCCAGCTCCGCTGGAAGGACGCGCCGCACGATCCCCAGGCCGCCCGCGATGTCGTCGGCTTCGGCCTGCGCGTGCTCGACGAACTCGAGGGCGCCGGCGAGGGCGTGGTGCTCGCCTCCGTCCGCGAGTCCGTCGCCGACGCCGCCGCGGCACTCTTCCGCGCCACCGACGACCCCGCCATGCGCGAGCTCGCCATCCGCACGGATCGCGCCCAGCTCGAGAGCGGGCAGCGCACCCTCGCCTCGCTCCGCCGCCTCGGCGAGTTGCTCGAGCGCGACGGCGACCCCGCCGGTGCCCTCAGCGCGTGGAACGAGGTGCTGCTCAGCACCGAGAGCGCCAGCGACGCCTGGTTCGAGGCCCGCTACCACTCGCTCCGGCTCATGGTCAAGACCACCGACCCCAACACGCACGCCGCCTTCGAGCAGTTCATCGTCCTTCACCCCGACCGCGGCCCGGAGCCCTGGCGCTCCAAGTTCCAGGAGCTGGAGCTCGCCCGCCCCGCCCCGCCCGCACCACCACCCGCGCCCGCTCCCGGGACACCCGCTCCCACGGAGGCACCCCCACGGTGAGCGACACCCAGCGCAGCCCGGCGCAGCAGTTCTTCGGCGCGGACGTGCGCTCCGATCCGCGCAGCCTGCTCGCGCTGCCCGACGGCCCGTACCTCGACCAGGACGTCCTCGACGCCCTGCACGCCCGCCTCGCCACCATCGACGCCCACCCCAACGCCAACAGCGTGCTCGCCGATGAAGTCCGCATGGCGCTCCACGCCGCCGCCGCCCGCCTGCTCATCGCGGCGTCCGACGCGCCCGCCAACGACACCTCGCTGCGCGAAGAACTCCTCCGCGCGGTCGGTGTTTCCGGCGGGTGGAATCGCGACGCCATGCGCCGCGTCACGCTCATCGCGCAGTCGCACGGCATCGACGCCGACCAACTGATGGCCGCCGTCGCAGACCTGACGCGTGCGCCCGCGTCCCCGCCGCCGCCTCGTCTCCGACTCCGAGAGGCCGCGCCGCCGCTGCCCTCGCCCCCGCCGCAAACCGCCGTCGCGCCCGCCGCGCGACGTATCGATGTGCCTTCGAGCACGCCGCCAGTCCCGATCGGCGCCGACGAGTTCCCGCCCATCGAGACCGGCAACCGCCCGGTGAAGGTGCTCGTCGTTGCGGGCGCGGCAATCGTCGGCGTGGTGGTGCTCGTCGCGATCGTGGGCGTCCTCATCCTGCTCGGCACGCCCTCCGCGCCCCCGGGCGCCACGCCTCCGCCGCCCACGCCCGAAATCGCGCAGGCTGCGCCCCCCGTCGCGCCGGCCGGGGCCGATGCCCCCGCGCAGTTGTTCCCCGCGCCGCCCCCGCAGACGCCCGCACCAACGCCGCCGCCCACCCCGGCGCGCGTGGGCGACTTCACCGACGTGCTGCGTGAACTCGACGCGAGCGTGCAGGCGCTGGAGCTCGATCCCGACGCCGCCCTCGACCGCTACGAGCGGGCCTGCCGGCGCGTGGAGGTCGAATGGGTGACCGGCAGCCCCGACGCCGTCGTCGCCGCCGTCGCCTCGCAGGTCGAGTTCGTCTACCGCGCGTCCGACAGCGCCTCCCGCGGCGCCATCGCGGTTGCCGCGGCCATCCCTCCCGACGCCCGCGCGGCCTCCGCTCCCGTCAGCGCGTCACTCGTCTCGACGCAGACCTGGCGGGGCGGGCTCGCCGCCCGGTTCCTCCGCGAGCGCGACCTGCCCACCCCTGTCCGCGACGCCTGCCGCGACGCCTTCGCACGCGCATTCGCGGGCGGATCGGCGCCCGCCGAGACCACCTTCCGCGCCGGCGCGCTCGCGTCGCTCGCGGCCCTGCCCGCCCGCCTGCTCGTGCCGCCGAACGCCGACGAGCGCACGCTCCGCGACGCGGACCAGGCGTGGGACGCGTACCTCGCGACCGCCCGGGCCCTGCAGGGCGATGGCGAGTCGCTCGACCAGCGCTTCGGCGTGCAGGCGATGGACCAGCTCATGCGCGAAGCCCCCGAGCCATTCCAGAGCCGCGCCGTGTTCGACGCGCTCACCCGCCTCACGGCGACGCTGTCCTGGCGCGAGGGCGACGCCACGCGGAACGCGCTGCTCGGCTGGTTCGGCTCGCCCGCGATCAGCGGCGCCGACCTGCACGCGGTGACCGCGGCGATCGCCACGAAATCCGGCGCGCCGGGCGTGGACTTCACGATGGTGCTCTCCCCGGGCGCCACCGACTCCCAGCGATCGGAACTGCGCGAACGCTACGGGAGCGTGTGGGGCGTGCTCGCGGGCCCGACGCGATCCGAACTGCTCGACCGCTGGATGACCCTCGCGCGCGAGGCGCTCGTGCCGCCGCCGGGCACCCCCGCCGGCGACATCGCCGCCGCGACAACCCTCGCGCGCCTCAACGAGGCCGCCACCCTCCTCTGGGCCGGTCGCACCGAGGGCGTGGCGTCGCTGATTTCCGCGGCACCGCTCCAGCCGCCCGCCCCGCCGACGCCCGGCGCGTCGGCGCCCGCGCTGCTCCGGTCCGACGCCGACGTGCTCACGACCACCTGGGCCGTGCGGTACCTCAGCGCCGGGCAGGCCATCCCCCCGCGCCGCGAGATCCTCAATCAGATCTCGCAGCCCCCCTCGCCGCTCGAGGCCGACATCATCGCCGACGAGGCGATGCGCGGCTCGCCCGTGCAGGTGCGACAGGACGCGCGGGCGCTGGTGCTGCGCTACTCGGGCGAGGCGACCATCGTGAACGCCCTGCTCGAACTCAGCCCGACGCTGCCCGCCACGCGCGACAACTCCAACCTGCTCGCCCAGGTCTGCCTTTCCCCGCTCCCTTCTCCGCGCAGCCCGCAATGGCGCGTCGCGGTCCGGCGGGCGCTCGTCGAGCGCCTCATCGAACTCGTCACCGACGAAGGCGAACTCGCGTTCTTCGACAAGGCCGCCGCCGAGATCGCGACCTCGTACCTCGGGCGACTGGGCGACACCGCCGCGGACGCCGCCGAGCCTCCTCCGCCGGAAGCCTCCGCCGCCACGCTCCGCGCCCGCATGCGCCGCGACGCGGAATCGCTGCTCGTCACCGGGCGCGAGCCGTTCGGCCTGCTCGAGCTCGACGCCCGCCGTGCCGCTCGCGTGCAGGTCGCCTCCGGACGCATCCAGGCCTTCGCCGCCGAGCAGGTGTCGCTGTGCGAACTCCTCGCGTACATGGTTGCGTCCGAGCGGGCCGATGCCGCTTCCGAGGCCAAGGCCGCCCTCGCCGACCTGGAAGCCTCCCGCGCCGGCGCACGCCACGTCTTCTCGCAGATCGAGGCCGGTGAACGCGCGATGCTCCGACTCAACCTGCTCCGCTTCGGTGGGGGTGCCTCATGACACGCCGGCTCGTGCCCGCCGTCATCCTCGCCGCCGCCGTGGCGGCCCACGCGCAGCCCGCGCCCCCGACGCCCCCCGAAGCAGCCGGGCAGGCGATCCCGCCCGCCGAACCGATCGAGCGACGCCTCTCCGACCGGCTGCTGGCGCTGGCGCCCACAGATCCCGAGGCGTATCTGCTCCTGGGCGAAGAGGCCGCCGCCGAAGCGCCAGACGCCGATTCGCGCGAGCTCGCGACCACCCTGCTCGTGCTCGCGTTCGAGACCGGACGGGCGGCCCCTGGCTCCGGGTGGATCAGCGCCGCCGCGTGCCTCGCGCTCGCCGACCTCACCCGCGACGAGGGCGAACGCCGGTGGCTCGTCGCGCTCGCGCGGACGTTCGACCCGCGCCACGCGCCCCCGCCCTGGATGCAGGCCGGCCCGCCCACCGCCGTCGAGTCCGACGAGTACCAGGCCGTGCTCTTTCTCGGGCTCGTTCGCAGCGGCGAAGGGCTCCGCGCCCGTCAGTTGCTCGCGCGGCCCGCGGTGCGAGCCTCGCTCGACCGCTACGACACGCTGCTGCGTCGCCTGGGCGCGGGCAGCGTCTCGTCGCTCTCGCGCGAGGCCGAACGCTGGCCCTGCCCGGAGTGCGGCAACGACCGCCTGCTCAAGCGCGGGCGTGCCGACCCGCGCATCTGCTTCCATTGCGCGGGCAACCCCGGCCCCCGGCTGACCCGCGCCGAACTGCTGGCGCACCTGCGTTTCGAATCCTGGGTGCTCGAGGGAACCCAGCGCTCCTGGGCCGCCCAGGTCGTGACCGATGCCGGGGCGCCCCTGCACGATCCAACCCCCGATGGCGTGGCCCGCGTCTTCGAAGTCGACCCGCGCGCCGTCTACTGGCGCGACGGCCGCTGGGTCCGCACGCCCGACGGCTCAGAACCCGCCGAAGAACCCGCCGACGCGCCGAGCAACGAGCCCGCGACGAGCACGCCCGCGCCCAGCACCTCCGGCTCGTAGCGCACCGCCCGCCCGGCGCAACGCGCACCTAGAGTCGGCCTCGCCCGCGCCGGGCGATCGGGAGTGTTGCCCATGTCCGAGGTCGCACCGTCCGCCGCGGGCCAGTCCGCCGGCGAGCCCCAGCCCAAGCCCACCATCACCTTCGAGGAGTTCGCCAAGGTCGACCTCCGCGTCGCCAAGGTGCTCTCGTGCGAGCCGCACCCGACCGCCGACCGCCTGTACAAACTCCAGGTCGAAGACGGCTCGGGCACGCCCCGCCAGATCTGCGCGGGCATCCGTCAGTACTACCAGCCCTCCGACCTCGTCGGCGCCACCATCGTCATCGTCGCCAACCTGGCGCCCCGCAAGATCCGGGGCGAAGACTCCAACGGCATGCTCCTCGCCGCCAGCGACGCCCCCAAGGACGCCGGCGTCGAACGCCGCGTCGTCGTGCTCACCACGCGCAGCGAGATGCCCCCGGGCTCGATCGTCTCGTAGTTCCGCCGAACCCAGGCACCCGCTTCAGGGCTTGCGCCCCGGCCGACCGCCCGGACGCCCGGGACCCTCTTCGCCGCCCCGTCCCTCGAGCACGCGCCGCACCACATCATCAATGCGTTCGGCCGCATCTGTGTCGCGCTGGCGCAGTTCGCCCTTCATCGACTCGATGCGCTTCTCGAGCACGGTGATCTCGTGCGCCATCAACTTCGAGCGAGCCTCGTTCTGCGCCACCATCGTCTCGCGCAGACGCGCGGTGGGGGCCTTGAGGTCCTCGCCCGCGCTCTGCGCCCGGCGCACCTCGCGGATCGCCTCGATAACCTCGACCCCGGCACGAACCTCGTCGACGCGCAGCGCGAACAGCGTGGGATCGCTGTTCCGCAGGCGGGCCGCGTCCTGCAGTCGCGGCGCGATGCGCCCCAGGAACCGGTCCGCCGCCTCGGGATCAACCTCCCGATACTGCTCCAGGCGCTTCGCGAACTGGGGCATGACCTCGCCCAGGAACTTCAGAACTCGCGTGCGTGACTCGGGGGTCAGGGGCTGCCCGGGGCCCGCCAGGCCCCAGCCCTCCCCTTCCCGAGGCCGCGGACGATCGTCGCCCGGCCCCGGCCCATCCGGTCCGTCCGGCCCGAACCGCCGCTCCGCACCCTCGCCCCGCGGGCCCTCGCCCCGGCCCGGCTCCAGGCGCGCGCCCATCCGCAAGATCCCCTCGAGCCCGCGCACGACCTCGCGCGGCTCTTCCCCGGCCTCCAGACGCGTCAGCGCGTCTCGTATCCGCTGCTCGCGCTCGTCCATCTCGTCCAGCCAGCGCTCCAGCCGCCGCTTGAGTTCTTCGCCGTTCCCGAACCCCGCGCGCGGCACGTCCGCCGGCGGAGGTGGAGCCCCCCCCGGGCCCGCCGGCTGCGCCGCAGCCGCGCCGCACGCCATCACGAGCACCAACGCCGCGACCATCGGCTTCCTCACAGCGCGCCTCCTAGCACATCGTCCTCGTCCAGCGACCGCACCGACTCCGCCAGGGCGTCCGCCTCGCTGAAGAGCACGGTCATCGCGCGGTCGTCGAACACCAGCGACAGATCCTCGTCCGACACGTCCGCCAGCGACGCGACGACCGGCGGCGCCCCGGGCTCCCCGCCCAGACGACCCAGGATCGCCGTGCCCGCCACCGCCGCCAGACCCAGCACCGCGGCCACGCGCAGGCCCGCCCGCCACCCGCCGCCCGCGCGGTGGCGCCCCGCCGGGCGCACCGAGCCGACTTCGTCCGGCGCATGCGCAATCGCCATCACCGGCGCGGCTCGCAGCCGCCCCACGGTCGCCGCCGTCAGGCGCGCCTCGAACCCGGCGTCGGGCTCGGCGCGCTCCGCACGCGCCAGCGCGTCGAGGCGGGACGCCATCAGGGCGTCGGGCGTGTCGTGTGTGTGTTCGTTGTGCGTCATGTCGTGACCTCCCCGCGAACCTCCGCCGCTTCCATCATTTCCCGCAGCTTGCGCAGCGCCCGGTGGTGACGCGCCAGCAAGGTGCCCAGGGGCTCGCCCAGCATCTCGGCCATCTCCTTGAAACTCATGCCCCCGTGGTGACGCAACTCGATGACCTCCCGGTCCGCGTCCGCCAGACGATCCATCGCGCTCCGCAGCGCGTCCAACTCGCTCCCGCCCGTCGCGGCATGCCCGCTCGCCGCCACGCCCTCCACCGCCTCGCCCGCCGCCATCTCCGGACGCCGCCGCACCGACCGCACATGGTCGCGCACGCGGTTCATCACCACCCGGAACAGCCACGCCTCGAACCGGCCCTGTTCCACGTACTCCCCGCTCGACAGCTTCGTCGCAACCGTTGCGAGCACCGATTGCGTGATGTCCTCCGCCACCTCGCGCTTCCTGCAGCGGCTCTTCGCGAGCGCGAAGATCCGCCGCCCGTACATCCCCACCAGCACGCCCCACGCCTGCTGGCTCCCGCCCGCCGCCTCGCGCAGCACGCGCGCCAGGTCGGCGTCGGGTCCGTCCCCTCCGGACGGCAGCGCAGAGCCGACGGCTTCTTCGTGCCGGGGATGTTCATGCCCCATCGCCTGTCGAACTCCTTGCCCGGCGCACAACGCCGCCGCCGCCCGCTCATTGCCTTTTCCCGGCGCCCGAGCCTAGGTTTCCCCCGTGCACCAGGTCGTCTACACGGTCGCCGCGTTTCTTCCGGACGATGCCGTTCGTCAAGAGTATGTTCGGTGGCTTCAGGACGGGCACACCGCCGCCGTCGTCCGGGGCGGCGCGCTCGCCGCCGAGGTCGTCCTCGTGCTCGAGCCCGCCGCACCACCGCAGGTCATCACGCGGTACGTCTTCCCTGACCGGGCGGCTTATGACCGCTATGTCGCGGAGGTCGCCCCCGCGCTGCGGGCCGAGGGCGTCCAGCGCTTCGGCACGCGGGGGGTGCGATTCGAACGCACACTCGGAACGATCCTGTAGTATTGCCGGGCGTCCTTCAATCAGCGCCGTGCGGAAAGGGGCCGGGTGGAGCAGGCCAGCGACGAAGTACTGTTCGAGCAGTATCGGACCGGCGACCGGGGCGCCCTCCGAACGCTCATCGAACGCCACCAGGCGGAACTCATGCGGTTCCTCATCCGCCTGGCCGGCGACGCCGCCGGCGCCGAGGACGTCTTCCAGGAGACCTTTCTCCAGATTCACCTCTCCGCCGACACATTCGACCCCACGCGCCGCTTTCGTCCCTGGCTTTTCACGATCGCGGCGAACAAAGCGCGCGACTACCTCCGTAGGAAGGGACGGCGGAGGATGCTGGAACTCTCCGCCCCGGTCGACAACGGCTCCGACGACTCGGGCACGTCCTACGTCGACCTGATGGAGATCAACCTGCCCGGGCCCGACGCCCGGCTCGACGCGGAGGAGACAAGCCGGCTCGTCCAGGAAGCCCTCGACGAGATGCCCCCGCTCCTCCGAGAAATCCTGCTCCTGGCCTACTTCCAACGCCTCAGCTACGCACAGATGCACGACGAACTGGGAATCCCGCTCGGCACCGTGAAATCTCGACTCCACGCGGCCGTCGCCGCGTTCGCGAAAAAGTGGGACGCGCTCGCCCGCGCACGAGGTTCGACAGAAGACCACCCCAGGACGCCGCCTCACACGCCATGACCACCGACCACGCCCATCCGACCGACTTCAATCAGCACCGGCTCTCTCCCGCCGACCAGCACGCTCTCGACGACATCTGCTCCGCAGGCTGGGACCCGCGCCGCGTCTCGGACGAGCGCCGACACCGGGCCGATCGCATCGTCTCACTCCTCTCCCTGCTCGATCGCGCCGATCCCGGCCTGCGCGCCCGCGACCCCGCAACCCTCGCGGATGTCACCATGGCTCGCGTGCTCCGCGCCGCCCCGGCCCGGGAGCCGGCCCTTTCCACCGACGACCAGGACGCCCTCGACGCCTTCGTCACCGAACGATTCAGCCCCGAGCGCGTCCCCGCTTCGCTCCGCCCACGCGCCGAGCGACTCGCCCTCATCGGCTCGCTCCTCACGGCCTCGGCCGGGCCCGCCATCTCCAACCCCTCGCTCGTCGAGCGCACGCTGTCGGGCGTGCCCATCCGCGTCCGCCGCCAGGACCGCTCCTCGCGCGCCGTGTTCGGCGGCTTCCGCCTGGGCGATCTCGTCTCCGTCGCCGCCACGCTGCTCATCGCCTCCTCCATCCTCGTCCCGATGGTCTCCACCGTCCGCTCGCACCAGGCCCGGGGCGCGTGCGGCACCAACTACGCCACGCTCGCCGGTGCCTTCGGCATGTACTCCAACGACTATCGCGACCAGTTGCCCGTCGCCGCCGCCGGCCTTGGTGGCGGCGCGTGGTGGGAGGTCGGCGGCGGGCCCGGAAAGTCCAACTCCGCCAATCTCTTCCGTCTGCCCAAACTCCAGTACACCACGCTTACGGCGATGGCCTGCCCGAACAACGACGCCGCCCCCGCCGGCCGCTGCCCGACGAACGCCGAAGACTGGTCCTGCATCTCCGAGGTTTCGTACAGTTATCAGAACATGTTCGGCGAGAGCCGCCCGCGCTGGTCGCAGGGCCCCCGCCTCGTCATCCTCGCCGACGCGTCGCCCGTCGTCCGCAGCGTCCTGGCCGGGTCCGCCTGGGTCGCCGGGCAGAACTCCGCCAACCACGGCGGCAAGGGCCAATGGGTCCTGCGCAACGACGGCTCGGGCGGCTGGGTCACCTCCCCGGTCGTCGACGGCGACAACATCTGGCTGACCACCCCGATGCAGCTCGCCGAGCAGACCGCGCTCGAACTGGGGCGTCGCGGCGTCCGCGAGGGCTTCATCGAGATCCGCGGGCGCGAGTTCCCCTCCTCCGAGGAAGACGCGTTCCTCACGCCGTGACCCGCTCCCCGGCGAACGCGCCCGCCCACGGGTGGTAGAACCCGGCGGGGCTGACGCCTAGCATCCTGACCCTGCCCGGCGCGACTTTTCGTGTCGGGCGGTCGAATCGCACGCGGAGCCCGCTGGATGTCCAAGAACAAGAGCCACAAAGGCCTGCTGAAGCGCATCCGGATCACCAAGACCGGAAAGGTCCGTCATCGCATGGCCGGTCACAAGCACCTGCGCTCGGGCAAGGGCGGACAGCGCCTCCTCCAGATGCGCAAGGACCCGTACATGGCCTCGGCGGACACGAAGCGCCTCGAGAAACTGCTGTACCGCCGACTGCGCGGGCGAACGCAGCCCAAGTCGGCGATGCGCCGCAGCCCCTCGCCCGCCCAGCGCCGCGCCGCCCGTCAGGCCGCCAAGAGTTCGTAACCGATCCCTGCCCGTCGGGCTTGAAGCCGGAGGGCCGCCCCTCCGCCCCGCACGCGGCGTGATTGAAGGAGCCTCGAGATGCCTCGTGTCCGCAAAGGCGCCGCCCGCGCCCAGGCCCGCAAGCGTGTCCTCCGCAAGGCACGCGGGTACTTCGGCGTCAAGTCCAAGAACAAGTACCACGCCGTCAACGCGCTCGTCCGCGCGGGCGTCTACCGCTTCCGCGACCGCCGCCGCGTCAAGCGCGACTACCGGCGCCTCTGGGTCACGCGCATCACCGCCGCCTGCCACATGCGGGGCACCCGCTACAGCCTCTTCCTCAACGGCATCAAGCGCAGCGGCATCCTCCTGAACCGCAAGATGCTCAGCCAGATCGCCATCGAAGACCCCAAGCTCTTCGACACGATCTGCCAGAGCGCCGTGCAGGCCAGCCGCGCCACCCCCGCCAAGACCGCCTGAGCCCCGTCCCCCGGCGGGCCCCGCGGCGCTGTCGCCCACGCGCCTGAGATATTTCGCGCGCGTGCAGATACGCTCCGCCCATGACCGGCTGGTGGCTCAGCGACATCTGGCACCTCAACCCCGTCTTCGCGCTCGCGTGGCTCGGTTGGGTCATCGTCTCCATCACCCTCCACGAACTCGCCCACGGCTGGGTCGCGATCCTCTGCGGCGATGACGTCCCCATCCGCTCCGGGCACATGACCTGGAACCCCACCGTCCACATCCCATTCCCCTGGGCGTGGATCATGCTCGCGCTCTTCGGATTCACCTGGGGGCTCATGCCCGTCCAGCCCGCCAACTTCCGCGGGCGCTACGACGACGCCAAGGTTTCCTTCGCCGGCCCCGCCATGAACCTGCTGCTCGCGGCCGTCTGCCTCGTGCTCGACGTCGCCTGGCTCACGTTCATGACCTCCACGCCCGATCCCTTCCACGCCAACGTCCACACCGTGCTCTGGACCGGCCTCATGATCAACCTCATGGGCTTCATGTTCAACCTGCTCCCCGTCCCCCCGCTCGACGGCTCGCACATCCTCCGCAGCCTCGTCCCCGCCTACCGGCGCATCTGGGAAGGGCCCAACGCCGCCATGTACGGCATGGCCGCGTTCGCCGCGCTCTTCCTCTTCGGCGGGCGGTACGTCTGGGAGGCCGTGCACACGACCGCGGCCTTCGCCGTGCGCGCAGGGCTCACGCTCGCCGGCGGTGACTGGCGATCCCCCATCTAGCGAGCCGGCCGGCCGCCCGCACGGCGGCGCCCCGTCGGCTCGACGCTCCCCGCCAGCCCGCACAACTTGTACAGCACGCGCGCGCCGACGTTCGCGTCCCACTCGGGCGAACCCTTCGCACCCGGCGCGACCTCCACGAGATCAAAGCCCACCACCGTGCGCCCGCTCGCCCGCAACGCCTCCAGCAGCAGCGACGCCTGGTGGAACGACAGCCCCCCCGGCACCGGCGTGCCCGTGTGCGGGCACAGCGACGGGTCCAGCGCGTCGATGTCGAACGACACGTACACCTGGCGCGGCAGCGACCGGATGATCTTCGCCGCGAGCACGCTCCACCGCTCGCCCTCCAGCAGCGCCTCGGCCAGTTCATGGTCGTACCAGACCCGCACCCGCGACCCCTGCTCGAGCGCGAACGCGCGCTCCCGCTCGCCGAAGTCGCGGATGCCCACCTGCACCACGTGCGCCACGCCCGCGAGGCGCGTCAGCACGTTGTGCATGATCGACGCGTGCGACCACGCGAACCCCTCGAACGCCTCGCGCAGGTCCATGTGCGCGTCCACGTGCAGGATGCCCACACCCGGGAACCGCCGCGCCACCGCGCGGATCGCCCCGAACGGCACCGAATGCTCGCCGCCCAGCACCCCCGGAACGCGCCCCGCCTCCAAAATCTCGCTCACGCGCGCGTCGACGATCTCGTTCACGCGCTCGCACGCCGCGTTCACCTTCGCCAGCGACCGACGCACCGACGCCGGCACCGGCGCGTCCGGCTCGACCCCGCCCCGCGCGATGATCGGGTCCGCGGCCCGGCGCGCCTCCGCGTTCGCTCGCCGGATCTTCGCATCCTCCGGCTGCATCACGATCCCGCGCTCGTACACCCGCCCCAGTCGCGGGTCGAAGAGATCCACCTGCATCGACGCCTCGAACACCGCGCGCGGCCCGCCCGCCGTGCCTCGCCGGTACGACGTCGTCGCGTCGAACGGCACCGGCACCAGCACCACCCCCGCGTCCGCCGCGTTCTCAGGCAACCCAAAGATGCCCGCCCCGGGCTGCGCCGCGGCGTCAGGATCGAACGGCATGCGTCACCTCCACTCGTGCAGGACGCCAGCGTAGCCGTCCGCCTCCCCGCGCACGCGATACGCTGGCCCTCGCGTGCGGTACCTCTTCGTCATCATCGACGGCGCCACCGACGAGCCCTCCGAGGCGCTCGACGACCGCACGCCGCTTGAGGTCGCCCGCACGCCGCGCCTCGACGCACTCGCGCAGGCCGGACGCGTCGGCATGGCCCGCTTCGCACCGCTCGAGGTCGGCGGCGACGACTGGGCCTGGCTCACCGGCGTGCTCGGCGAAGACCCTCGCGTCGTCCCGCTCCCCGGCGGCGCCATCCGCGCCCACGCCTGGGGCCTCGGCCCCGTCCCCGGCGTCCCGCTCTGCCTCGACCTCCTCGGCGAGGGCGAGTCCGACCAGACGCAGGGAATCGCGCAGTGGTGCCACGCCATCAGCCAGGCCGAGACCCGCGCGCTGGTCGAGGCCGTCATGAGCCGCCTGCGCGCCTCGCTCTTGGACCCCTGCGGCGCCTGGACGGTCTCGCACGTCCGCGCGGGCGCCGCCCTGCTGCTCGATCAATCCGGCGAAACCTGGGACCGCGTCACCTGCCCAGGCCCGTCCGCAGTGATCGGACGCGCGTGGGCCGACCTGGGACCCACCGGACGCCGCGCCCCGGCCCAGGTTCTCGCCCGGTGCATGCGCGAGGCCCGCGCCGTCCTCGGCGTCCACGAGGTCAACGCGGCCCGGCGTGAGCAAGGCCTCCGACGCGCAACGCTCGCCTGGGTGTGGGGGGGTGGCCCCGCGCCGGCGCCCCGCACCCCCGACCGACGCCGCGTATTCCTGAGCGAGTCCGACGATGCGTGCGCCGTCGCGAGCCTGCTCGGGTGGACCAGCGAGCCCGTCGCGCCCGGCGCCCTCGCCGATCGCACGCGCGACGCCGCCGGGCACGACGAGGTTGTCTGCGTGCACGACGCCTCGGCCGCCCGCGCGACGCGCGACGTGCGCGACAAGGTCGACGCCCTCGAACGCCTCGACGCCGACCTCCTCGCGCCGGCGCTCGACGCCCTCGCGGAGCGCGCCGGCGATGACTGGCGCGTCCTCGTCACGCCCGGACGCCGCGTCGAGGCCTCCACCGGGCGGGTGCTCGACGCGCACGTACCCTTCGTCGTCAGCGGCGCCTGGATCCGGGGCGTGGTGCCCCGGCGCCTGACGGAAGCGGACGCGGCAGAGGGAGACCTGCAGGTCGACCCCGGGCACACGCTGCTCGAGTTCGTCCTGAAATCGGGACTGACCGGCCGCCGGCGCTGACCGCCTCGCCGACCGGCGACCCCACGGGGAGCACGCGATGCCCAGCGATCCCACGCCACCCGAAGAGCCCGCGCCCGACGAGAACGCCCCCGCGCCCGACCCGTCCGCCCCCGATTCGGACGTCTACGAACTCGAGCCCCATCCGCACCCCGCCGGACCGCAAAAGGACAGCCTCCTCGAGGGCTTCGACGAAGACGCCGACTTCGAACGCGACCCGGAAGTCGACGCCGCCCTCGGCCGACCCCGCGCGAAGAAGAAGCCCCGTCCCGCCGCGGGGCCCGTCGGCGCCCGCGTTAGCGGCGGCGTGCCGCACGACGACGAAGACGACGACCACCCGTCCGGCGGCGCGCTCGTGCTCCCCTCAAAACTCGACCCCGAGATCGTCGTCGGCGCCGCCATCGCGGTGCTCGTCGTCGCCGCGGCGGTGGGGGCCGCCACCGCCGACGCCGCGCGTCTCGCGGCCGGTGTGTCCGTCGTCTACTTCGCCATGCTCGGCTTCGGCGTCGGGGTGGGCGCCATCCGACTCGCGGCCCACTTCCAGGGCGTCATCGTCGGCTCGTGGTCGCGTGCCATCGCCGCCATCGCCGGCTCCGTCGCGGCGTTCCAGTTGGTCAACGCGCTGACGCTTCCGGCGCTCGGCGCCTGGGGCCGGCTGCTGCTCATCCCCGCCGCGGCGTGCGCCTACATCCTCACCCTGCACGCGCTGCTGCGTCTCCCGCGCGAGCGACTCACGCTCGTCGCGGGCCTGCACGCGCTCGGGGCGATCGCCGCCTGGACCGCGCTGGTCGCGTACGACTGGATCGCCGACGCCGGCGCCGGGGCCGCCCGGTGAACGCCCCCGCTCGCGCGCGGGCCGCGTTCGAACGCGCCTTCGCCCGCCCGCCCGAGGTCATCGGCTCCGCGCCGGGCCGCGTAAACCTCATCGGCGAGCACATCGACTACTGCGGCGGGCCCGTCCTCCCGATCGCGATCGACGCGCGCTGCGCCGCGTGCGTCGGGCCGCCGGGCGAACCCGGCTTCCTGCGCGTGCTGGCCGCAGATTCGGGCGAGATGCTCCGCGTGCCCGCAGATCTCTCGCCCGAGAGCCTGGCCCTCGCCGCTCCGGCCTGGCGCCCGTACGTCCTGGGCACGCTCGCCGAACTCCACGCCGAGGTCCGCGGCATCGCTCCCGAAGGCCCCGATGCGAACCACGCCTGCGACATCGCCTTCGCGGGCGATGTGCCCCTGGGCGCGGGCCTCTCGAGTTCCGCCGCTCTCGAAGTGAGCGTCGCCACCGCGTGCGCCGCGTGCCGCCGCCTCTCCATCGAGCCCGTGCGCCTCGCGCTCCTCTGCCAGCGCGCCGAGCACCGCTACGCGGGCGTGCCCTGCGGCATCATGGACCAGGCAGCCTCCGTGTTCGGACGAGCCGGGCACGCCATGCGCATCGCCTGCGACCGCGTGCAGATGGGCGACGCGTCCGCCATCTCGTACGTGCCCGCGCCAGACCCCGCGTCGTGCGCGCTGCTCGTCGTGAACACCGGAGTGCGCCACGCCCTCGCCGACGGCGCGTACGCCGATCGCCGCGCCGCGTGCGAGACCGCCGCCCGCGCGCTGGGCGTGCGCGTGCTCTGCGACGCCCCATCGGGCCCGCAGACAGACGCCGCAATCCTCGCCATGCCCGACACCATCCGCCGCGCCGCACGGCACGTCCTGAGCGAGCGCGACCGCGTGGACGGGTTCATCCGCGCGCTCGCGGCCCGCGACTGGCCCGCGCTCGGCGCGATCATGCTCGCCTCGCACGCGTCGCTGCGCGACGACTACCGCGTCTCGTGCGACGAACTCGACGCCGTGGTCGACGCCGCACGCGAGCACCCGGGGGTCTACGGCGCTCGCCTCACCGGCGCGGGCTTCGGCGGGAGCGCCGTCGTGCTCGCCCGCCGCGACGCGGCCGACAACGCGCGGGCGCACATCGCCTCGCGCTTCGCCGCGCGGTTCGGGCGCGCGTGCACCGTCACCGAGGTCCGTGCGTCCGACGGTGCGCGGGCGAGCGCCCCGCCGAACGCCGGCTAGTGCCCGCCCGTGCTCGGCTCGGGGGCGTCGGCGCCGGCGTGCATCCACTTCTTCAGCAGCGGCGAGAGCGCCAGCACGATCAGCGCCGAGACGCACGCCGCGATGCCGATCTGCCCGAACACCGAGCCGTACACGCCCACCGTCTCCTGCGGCGGGGGCAGGGCGCCAGAGCCATCCTCCCCGTGCGAGACCCCCGTCAGCGAGGCGATGGCGCCGGCCAGGTAGTTCGAGAACGCCGTCGCCAGGAACCACCCGCCCATCACCGTGCTCACCATCCTCGCCGGCGACAGGCGCGTCACCATCGACAGCCCCACCGGCGACAGACACAACTCGCCCGTGGTGTGCAGCACATACCCCAGCGCCAGGAACATCATCGAGGTCATCCCTCGATCGGACGCGTTCGACGCCCCGTACCAGAACGCGATGAACCCCAGGCCGAGCTGCGCCAGCCCGAGCGCGAACTTCACCGCCGTGTTGGGCTCCAACTTCAATCGTCCCATCAGCCCCCACAGCGCCGAGAAGATCAGCCCGAAGATCATGATGCCGACAGGGTTCACCGCCTGGAAGATCGACGCCTTGACCTCCTGGCCTCCGTACTGCTTGCCCACGTGCTCGGGCAGCACCTGCCATGACACCGTCGGTCGCTCGCCCCGCAGGAACGCGTCCTCGTTCTCCTTCCGATACGCCTCCACCAGCCCGTCGATTTCCGTCAGCACCACCGTGCTTCCGTCGGGACGCTTGAGCCCCACCAGCGCCTGGTTCGCCGGCACCTCGACCGTCGTGCCGACCTGCCCCGGCGTGAACGTCTCGGCGTCCACGACGCGGTTCACGTTGCGGTCCGTGAAGTTGTTCACGCTGCTGCCCGCCTGCTCGAAGAACGCCCAGAACAGCATCGAGAAGAACATCAGGATCAGGACGACGAACAGCCGCTCTCGCTCGATCTTCGGCGAGCGCAACGCCTCGAACAAGATCATCCCCAGCGCCAGAATCCCGAACCCGGACAGCGCATACCCCGCCAGCGTGTTGCGGCTCACCAGGAACGCCAGGATCGGCACCGCGACGATCACCCCCGCGTACACCAGCAACTGGGCGAACCCGAAGGAAAGTCGCGGCGCGCTTCCCGCGGCAGGGGCCGGCAAACGCCCCACATGCTTGGGCAGCCCGCCCTTGCCCAGCGCCGCCGTCGCGGCACCCGCCGCCACCAGCAACGCCAGCCCCACGGGCGAGTAGATCGCCAGCATGAGCGGATCGTTCCATTGCACCACGACCATGCTGCCCGCGGTGGCCAGCGCTCCGACCACGATCAGCCCCTGCGTCACCACCGTCGGCGCCACAAAGATCGCCACGCCGATGAGCATGCCGATGGTCGCGAGCCCGAACCCGTAGTGCCAGCCGTACGTCTCGCCGACGTACCCGCACAGCAGCGGCGCAAGCGCCGCGCCGAGGTTGATGCCGATGTAGAAAATCGTGAAGCCCGCGTCGCGCTTCCCGCTGCCCTTGGGATAGAGCTGGCCCACCATCGTCGAGATGTTCGGCTTGAAGAACCCGTTGCCGCAGATCAAGAGCGCCAGCGCCACGAAGAAGGCGTACTCGTTCTCCACCGCCATCAGCAGGTGCCCCGCCGCCATCAGCAGCCCGCCCAGCACCACCGCCTTGCGCGCTCCGAGCAGTTTGTCGGCGAGCAGCCCGCCGATGAAGGGCGTCGCGTACACGAGCGCCGTGTACGCCCCGTACACCGAGTACGCCTCCGTGTCGCCGTAGCCCAAGAACCCCTTGATCATGTAGAACACGAGCAGCGCCCGCATGCCGTAGTACGAGAACCGCTCCCACATCTCCGCGAAGAAGAGCGTGAACAGACCCGTGGGATGCCCGAACATCTCCGGACCCGAGCCGGGGGCGGGCTGGGAAGCGGCTGGCGAAGTAGCGGCGGCGCTCATGCGAGGGGTGCTCCGATGATGGCGGTTGCGAACCTCAAGCCGTCGAGCATACAGAGAGCGCCCGCACAACGCGAGGGGTTCACGTTTCGCCCGCGCCGCCCAACCGCCGGGCTACCCGCCCCCGACCGGCCCGCCGTGCCGCCGGACCCCCGCCGCCCACACGCCCTCGATCCACCGGTCGTCCCACGCGTACAGCAGGTACGACAGCGGGTCGGGCGCATCGCGCCACCCCGCGTCCGGGCGGCACACCACCACGTCCGCATCGCCCCCGGCCCGCAGTTGCCCGCACCCCTCCAGGCCCAGCACCGCCGCGTTCCCCGCGGTGATCTGCCACCACGCCTCCGCCGGCGTCGGCACGCGCGGCCCGTCAGAGGGCCGCCGCGATTGCCCGTCCGCCACCGCCTCCGCCGCCTCGATCATCGCCCGCCCCACACGCACCATCGACCGTTCCGGCCCGCCCGCCACGTCGCTCCCCAAGCACACGCCCACCCCCGCCTCCAGCGCCCGCGCCCGGCCAAACGTCCCCGCCCGCAAGAACCGGTTCGCCGTCGGGCAGTGCGCGATGCTCGCCCCGCGCCCCGCGATGAGGCGGCGTTCATCGTCGCTCAGGTGGATCCCGTGCGCCAGCAGCGTTCGCCCCCCCAGCAGGCCCGCCCGGTCGTACACGCTCGCGTAGTCCGGCGCGTCGTGCAACTCCCGCACCGCCTCGCATTCCTCGATCGTCTCGCTCACGTGCGTCTGCACCAGCCAGCCCGTCGCCTTTGCCAGCCGCCCGGCGCCCGCGAGCAACTCCGGCGAGCACGACAGCGCAAAGCGTGGCGTCACCGCAGGCGACACGCGCCCGCGCGCCCGCATCCCCGCCGCTTCGCGCAGCGCTCGCTCCGCCGGCACGAGCAACTCCGCCGGCCCGCCGCGATCCATCAGCACCTGCCCCACGTGCCCCGCCATCCCCAACTCCGCGAGCACGTGCAACGCCGCCGTTGCCCCCGGCGCGTGGCTCGTCGCGTACGCCGCCACCGCCGTCGTTCCGAACGACAGCAGGCTCCGCGCCGCCCGCTCGGCCTGCGCGGCCGCCTCCCGCTCGTCCGCCCACGACGCCTCGGCCGGGAACACCATCCGCGCCAGCCATTCGAGCAGCGGCATGCCGGTCGCGCCGATCACCCCGAACTGCGCCAGGTGCACGTGCGCGTCCACGAACCCCGGCGCGATGAAGTAGTCGCCGCCGCCCACGTCGGCCCGCGGCCCGCCCTCTCCCACGATCACCTGCTCGATCACCCCGCCCCGCACGACGACCCGCCCGAACGCGAGCGAGACGGGCGCACGCGGGCCGTCGCCCACAGGCAGCAGCAGTTGGCCCTCGAAGACGACGTCGCTCGCGGTGGGGGAGGAATGCATGCCCGCCGGTATAGTTACCCCGCGAGCCGACGCACGCCCATCCGCCTCTTCCCGCGGCGCGCCCGCACGACCCGACGAGATTTCCCGGCTTTCTTCGGATGCGTCCTCCTCGGCGGCGTCTGTTCCTCGACGGGGCGGAACTTCCCGCCCTGCCCCGCACCCCACGCAGGAGCACGACGATGTCGCACCGACCGATCCGTTCGCTGGCCCTCGCACTGCTGCTCGGCTCCGCCGGGCTCGCCTCGGCCCAGCCCGCCGCACCACAGCCGCCCGACGCCCGCGGCGCCCTCTCCCCGGCCATCCCCGCCGACCCGACCAACGCGGCCCTCGTCTACTGGCGCATCTGGGCGACCGAGCCGGCCGACCTCGCCGACAAGGTCCGCGAGGCGTACTCCTCCGGCACGCCCGTCGATCCCGCGAGCGACCTGGCGCGCACCCTCCGCGAGAACTCCAACGTCGTCGAGTCCCTGCTCTCCGCCTCGCGCCTGCCCGAGTGCGACTTCGGTGTGCAGTACACCTCCGGCCTGCTCGCCGTCGTCCCGCACCTCTCGAAGATCCGCGCCTCCGCCCGCCTGCTGGGCGCCGACGCCTCGCTCGCCACCGCCGAAGGCCGCACCGACGCCGCCGTCGAGCGCACCGCCGGTGTCTACCGCGTGGCGCTGCACGTCTCGCGCGAGCCCGTGCTCATCTCGTCGCTGGTGAGCGCCGCCGTGACCGGCGTCGGACACGCCGAGGTCGCCGCCCTCGCCAAGTCCGGGCGGCTCACCGCCGCGCAGGCCCGGACCATCCTCGCCGAACTCGACCGCTACGACCAGCGCGACCCCTTCGGCATCCGCCGCGCTCTCGCCACCGAGGGCGAGGTCCTCGCCGACTCGTTCCGCCGCGTCGCGACAGGCCCCGACGCCGGCGAGGCCCTCGTGGACACGCTGACGCGCGTGGGCGTCGACGCGGGCGGCGCACCCAACCTCGAGGTGCTCCGCGTGCTCGACGCGGTCGGCGCCAACCGCGAGATCGCCCGCACCCGCTCCTACTACGCCGACATCCTCCAGGCCTTCGACGCCCCCGACGCCGAAGCACGCATCGCCGACCTCGAGGCCCGATCCCAGGCCCTGGAGTACGGCCCGCTCGCCCCGGTCATCGGCGCCTCCGCCTCGCGCCTCCTCCAGGCCGACCGCAAGAACCGCGCCGAACTCGACGCCACCCGCGCGATCCTCCGCGACGTGAAGTAACCATGCCGCACGATCGCGACACCCTGCTCCGCACGGCCCGGGGAGATCCCGCCGCCGCCCGGACGCTCTGGGCCTCACACGCCCCGGTCGTCCGGGCGTTCGCGCGCGCCGTGCTCGGGGCCGCCGATCGCGACGCCACCTGCGACGACGTCGTGCAGAACACCTTCTGCCGCGTGCTCGAAACCCCGGAGCGCACGCTCGCGAGCGTCGAGAACGTCCGCGCCTGGCTGCTGGGCGTCGCGCGCCATCTCGCCCTCACCCACGCCCGCTCCGCCGCACGCGAGCGACGCCGCCGCCGGGCCGCGCCCGCGCCGGGCACGCACGCATCCCCGGACCAGTCCGCCGACATCGCCCGGGCGGTGGAAGCACTCCCCCGACGCCTGCGCGAGCCGGTCGTGCTCCGCCACGTCGCGGGCCTCTCGTTCGACCAGATCGCCCTCTCGCTCGACATCCCCCGCACGACCGCGTTCTCGCGGTACCAACTCGCCCTCGACACCCTCCGCGGCACGGTGGCCGCCCCGCCCCGCCCCGCACGCGCGAACAATGCACTGGAGGTCCGCCATGCCTGACCCGCGCGCCACCGACTTCGAATCGCGCCTCGACGACTGGGGGCGCTCCGCCGCGAACGACCAGCCCGCCGGCGATCCCGCCTTCACCGCGTTCGCCCGGCGCGTCACGCACCGGCGCTGGAAGACCCGTCTGCCCGCCATCGGCGCCGGCGCCGCCCTCGCGCTCACCGCCGCCATCTCCATCGCCCTGCTCACGCGTCCACCCGAGCCGCTGCACCTGCGGCCCCGGGTCATCACCCTCGCCCCGCCCGCAGACGCGCCCCGCCCAGTGCCGCCGGTGCGCGTGGCACGTGTCCCGACGCGCGACGCAAGCGTCCGCTGGACGCCCTCGAACCTCCGCGTCGGCACGCTGCGTTCGCCCGAGGCCGTCCGCGACTGGTTCGCCAGCCGCTGACGGCGGGCAATCATCCTTGCGCCTTACCCGAGCCACGCCGCCGCCAGCCGTCCGGCAAGCCGCGCGTTGTCCCTGACCAGCGCCACGTTCGCCTCGAGCGTCCGCCCGCCCGACACCTCGTGCAGCCCCGCGAGCACTCGGGGCGTCACGTCGCGCCCGCTCGCGCCCCCGGCCCGATTCATCGCCTCCGCGAGCCACGCGCGCCACTCATCCGGCAGGATCTCGGCCTCTGTCGGCACCGGGTTCGCCACCAGCACGCCCCGCCCGGTCCGCGCCAGTTCGCACCGCAGGAACCGGGCCAGGTCCGCCTCGTCGTCGAACCGCGCATCCACCCGCGCCCCGCTCTCGCGCTGATAGAACGCCGGGAACCGGTCCGTGCGGAAGCCCACCACGCACACGCCCAGCGCCTCGAGCAACTCGCGCGTCCCCTCGACGTCCAGCAGCCCCTTCACCCCGCTCGACACCACCGCCACCGGAAACCGCGTGAACGCGCCCAGGTCCGCGCTGATGTCGATCGAGCCGTCCCCGCGGTGCAGCCCGCCCAGCCCGCCGGTCGCGAACACGCGCAGCCCCGCCGCCGCGGCGATCTCCATCGTCGCGCTCACCGTCGTCGCGCCGTGCCCGCCCCGGTGCATCACCACGCCCAGGTTCGACGCGTTCACCTTCGGCACGTCGCCCGCGTCCAGCAGCGTCCGAAGCTCCGCCTCCGTCAGCCCCGCCACCGCCCGCCCGCCCAGCACGCCGACGATCGCCGGCTCGCCCCCGCCCGCGCGAACCACCTCGCCCAACTCGCGCGCCAGCCCGAGCGCCCGCTCCCGCGGCACGCCGTGCAGCAGCAGCGTCGTCTCCAGTGCCACCCCGCGTGGGCCCGCCCGTCGAAGTACGTTCATGGCCCAGTCTACCCGGCGTGCGCCGCCGAACGAGTCAACCCGCGCCGCCGTCGCGCAACAAAAAACCCGCCCTCGCGGCGGGTATGGATCGTGCACACTGTCCGACGCCCCGATCGGGCTCGGCCGCGATCGTCAGACCATCGACTTCAGGCCCTTGAGCGGGCGGATGCGGATGGCCGTGCTCGCCGGCTTGGCCTTGAACGTCTTCTCCGTCTTGGTGAACGGGTCGATCCCGCGACGCTCCGGCTGCGAGGGCTTGAACACGCTCTTCACCCGCATCAGCCCGGGCACCACGAACATCTTCGGCTTGTCCTTGCCCGGCTTGGCGAGGTCAACCGCCATGATCTTGCCCAGCACGTCGAAGACGTTCGCCACGTCCTTGCGCTTCAGGCCCGCGTGCTCCGCGAGCAGGTTGAACAGCTCACCCTTCTTGCGAGGCTTCGCGCTCGCCACGATCTTCGTGGGCTTGGGCGCCGGCTTCGGTGCGGCCTTGGGTGCGCTCTTCGCGGCAACTTTCTTCGCCATCTGGGATCCTCCCGGTGCGGAGCCTTCGCTCGCACGCCTCTGCGGAATCGGCGTGTATTCGCCGGACGAAGGCGTTCTTGTAGCACCTCCCGATGAGGCGTGCAAGGGGCCCCCGCGTTCAATCCGCCTGATTTCGTGCGTTTTTTCGGCTGTTTCCACCGCGAGCCTGCACACATTCACAAAGTCGCGCGCGTTTCTCACGCAGAAAACAGCCCGTTGCCACGCTCACCGCCCGCCGCGCAGCGCCCCCGCAGCGTCACGATCAGCGGGCTGTGATCCGACAATCCCTCTGTCCGGCACGCGTGCGCGAACCGCGCGTCGATCACCGCATCCCACAGCGGCGCAGTCACATACGCCGCGTCCAACCGCCCCGCGCCCCACGCGCCCGCCCACGACACCTCCCGCGCGCCCGGGTGCAGATGCCGCCACGCGTCACGCATCCCCAGCGTCAAAAACTGCCCCAGCAGCGCCTCACCCTTGAAAAACAGCCCGTCCTGCCCGCGTCGCCCCGCGTTCATGTCGCCCAGCACCATCACCCGCCGGTCGCACGCGGTCCGCGCCAGGTCGATCAGGTGCCCCCAGAACGCCGCCTTGCGCGCCCACGTCGTGTCGTCCGGCGCGTGCACACCCACGATCGTCATGTCCAACGCCGGGCACCACGCCTCCAGCCACCGCCCTTGGAACCCCGCCGGCGACGCCGCCGCGCCCCCCAGAGGCCAGCGGCTCGCCAGCAGCACCCCGTTCCCCTCCACGCCCCCCGACACCACCTGGTGCTCCAGCCCCGCGTCCGCCAGCACCCCGCGAATCTGCGACCCCCGCGTCACGCGGAACTCCGTCACCACCAGCACGTCCGCGCCCATCTCCCGCAGCGCCAGCGCGATCGGCGCCGTCCGCGCCGCCCCGCCCCCGTGCAGGATGTTCCACGCCACAAACCTCGTCGTTCCCTCGCCCATCGCGCGAGCGTAGACGTGTGGTACCCTCCACACCGCGGCACGGAGATCTTGCCATGGGCGACAACAAGGACGTCCGCACCAAACTCGAAGGCCAGTTCAAGGCCTACCACGAGCACCTGACCAAACGCGACAAGTATCCCAACGCGCAGGACAAAGCCTTCGCCCAGAAGACCATGGACAACGTCCTCAAACAGATCCGCGACCTGAATAAGAAACTGCCCAGCCCCATGGCCTGCACGATCTGCAAGAAAGTGCACTGAGCCCGCCGCGCGACAGACGCGCACCGGCGGCCGTCGACCTGCTCAACGTCTGGGCGAAAGTGAAGTGCCGAGGGGCGGACTCGAACCGCCGACCTCCGGGTTATGAATCCGATTTTCTCGCATGGCCGAGCCACGCCGTAAACGCTTGATTCGTCAGAGTATACCGCACTATCGCACGGATCGCAAGCCGGGATAATCCGGTCAAGTCATGCCCGGTTCTGGACGCGCCAAAGGGGGTCGAGAATCCGAATCCGGTCAATACCGGATTGCGCACAGCGCTTCGGGTGTCCGATGAGAGTGGCATGGGATTCGCGGACCTGCCCGCATAGTGCCCGACGTCGGGACGTCCTAGGGTTCCTTCCCGCCGAAGAGCGGATGAGCCGGAGAGTTTGCCGTGAAGAGTCTGGTCGGTCTAGGCGCGTATGGGATTCCCGAGGCTTGTCGCTTCGCGAGGGTCAACGTGCGCACCGCGAATCGCTGGATGGGGGGCGGAGGGCAGGATCGCCGCGATCGACTGTTCAAGCCCGACCTTCCACCCGTCGATCGCCGCTACGCCCTCTCCTTCCTCGACCTCGTCGATCTCCTTGTGGTGGGCAGGTTCCGGGATGAGGGCGTCTCACTCCAAACGATCCGCCGCGTCTACGGACGGTTGCGGGACTCGCTCGGCACACCACACCCGTTTAGTCATCGACGCCTTTTCACCGACGGGCGGACGATCTTCATGGAGACGGTGGACCTCGTCGAGGGGGATTCGCACCTGCAAGAGGTGTTGAGCGGACAACGGGCGATGCCCGAGATCTTGAAGCCGTACTTGAAGCAAATCGAGTACGCTCCCGACACGCAAACCGCTGCACGCTGGCACATCGCGAATGGAGTCGTCATCGACCCCGCGCGTTCCTTCGGGAAGCCCGTCATCGCTTCCGAAGGGACTACTACGTTCGTCCTCGCCCGGTCGTACTTCGCCAACGGTGAGGACGCCGACCTTGTTGCCGACTTGTTCGACGTATCGCCCGAAGCGGTCAGGCAGGCTGTTGCGTTCGAGGGCGAGTTTGCTCCCTGTGCTGCGTGATGGACTTCTTCATCGACCGCAACGTGCCCGAAAAACTGGCCCGAATGCTTGGGCACTACGACCGCGCGCACAACGTCGTCTATCACGATGATCTCTTTGAGAAGACGACTCCCGATACCGAATGGCTAGAGGCGATTGCGAAGCGCGCGCCGGTTCCCGTTGTTGTCTCGGGAGATGGGCGAATCCTCCGCAACCAAGCGGAACTTCAAGTTCTTCGCGGCATCCCGATCACGTTCTTCCTGTTTGCGGGAGGCTGGTTCGATCTCAAGTGGGAAGAGTTTGCATGGAAGGCGATCAAAGTTTGGCCCGAGGTCGTGAAGGCAGCAAGTCCGCCACGCCCGAGCGTCTACAAGATCCCTGTTACCGCATCGAAGGTTGAGTTCGAGGCGCACACCCGCGATCTCGGAAGTGCGAAGCGCAAGTAGATCTCGCTTTTCCGAACATACCACGCCGCCCCCGGACACTGAATCGACTCGACGTACACCGCCCGCGCGTGGACCTCGCGGACGAGCACGCGATCGTCGGACCCTATCGGTAATGCCGAGGGGCGGACTCGAACCGCCGACCTCCGGGTTATGAATCCAGCGCTCTAAACCAGCTGAGCTACCTCGGCGTTGCGGCGTATTCTACGCACGAGCGCCCCCGGGTCGATCCCACAGGCCGCTCGATCCGCCGGGTCCATCCGCCCCGCGCACGCCCTCCTAAACCCGACCGCCCGCCCCGAAAGGAAGCCCCATGGCCATCCGCCGGACGTGTCTCTTCTCCCTTCTCGCCGCGCTCGGCGGCCCGGCGATCGCAGCCCCACACGCCGCCCCCTGCGTCCAAGACGAGGTCGTCCTCACCTCCGGCGAGCGCCTCCGCGGCACGATCCGCGCCGTCTCCGATTCCTCCCTCACGCTCGACCACGCCGTGCTCGGCACGCTCACCATCCCGCGCGACGGCGTGGAGTCCTTCCGACGCGACAACGAGCCGCCCGCCGCTGACGCGTCCGCGCCGCCGGTCGATCCCTCCGCGCCGGCCGCCGTCCCGACCGACGTCCCGCCCCCCGGCGCCGACATGCCGCCCGACGAGCCCGACGCGCTCCCGCAGCCCACCTCCTGGCTCCGCGGCTGGAAAGGCGCCGTCAACCTCGGCGCCAACGGCTCCGAAGGCAACAGCGACAACCTCTCGCTCCGCGGCGTCGTCACCGCCAAGCGCACCACCGAGCGCCTCGAAACCACCGGCTCCATCGGCTACGTCTACGCCGCCGACGCCGGCACCACCAGCACCAGCCGGGGCGAGGCCTTCATCCGCAACGACTGGAACATCCCCGACTCGCGCTGGGGCTACTTCGCGCAGGCCAAGGCCGAGTACGACGAGTTCCAGGACTGGGACTGGCGTCTCTCGACCTCCGCCGGCCCGAGCTACCAACTCGTCAAGACCGACTCGACCTCGCTCCGCCTGCGCGCGGGTGCCGGCGCCGCCTACGAGATCGGCGGCGACGACGAAGGCCTGGAACCCGAGCTGCTCGCCGGCGCCGACTTCGAGCACAAGTTCACCGAGCGCACCCGCTTCTTCGCGTCCGCCGAGTTTTTCCCCAGCCTGAGCGACTGGCCGCAGCACCGGGCCAATGCATCCGCCGGGCTCGAAGTGCTCCTGGACCCCGACAGCAAGACCAACCTCAAAGTCGGCGTCACCGACCGCTACTCGAGCGACCCGGGCGCGAACACCCGGCGCAACGACGTCGACTTCTTCGTCACGCTCGGCTGGGAGTTCTGAGCCCAGGGCGTGCACACCCTGCCGCGGCGCAGTATCCTCCGGCCCTCCCAGAGGAGCACACCCGATGAGCATCGTCAAAGAGTTCCGTGACTTCGCCGTGCGTGGCAATGTCTTCGACATGGCCGTCGGCGTCATCATCGGCGGCGCCTTCGGCAAGCTCGCCGGGTCGTTCGTCTCCGACATCATGATGCCGCCCATCGGCATGGCCGCCGGCAAGGTCGACTTCAGCGATCAGAAGCTCATCCTTCAGGAAGCGGCGCCCGAGGTCAAGGACGCCGGCGGCGTCGTCACCCAGGCCGCCATCGCCGAAGTCGCCATCACCTACGGCAAGTTCATCTCGGTGTGCATCGACTTCTTCCTCATGGCCCTCGCCGTCTTCATCCTCGTGAAGATCGTCAACAAGCTCAAGGGCCCCGTCCCCGCGCCGCCCCCGCCCGGCCCCACGCCCGATCAGAAGCTCCTCACCGAGATCCGCGACCTGCTCGCGCGCCAGCAGTAGGCTCCTGCTGCGCGCCGCGATGCCTTCTGCCGTGGCGTCGCGGCTCTGCGTTCACCGGTCTCTCGTGCCCGCTCCCCAGTCCCGCTGCCTCACAGCCTCCGAATGTCGCTCGTCGACACCCGCAGGCGCAGCAGCCCCGCGCGCTCTTCAACCTCGCCCGTCACCTCGACCGGGTCCGCGATGAACGGGTACGCCGCTTCGTCCAGCGCCCCGCCGTCCGCGCCCTCGAGCAGGTAGAACGTCATCGCGCCCGATTCATCGCGCGTCACCAGCGACGGCGGGATCCCGCCCGTCACGCACAAGATCGCGCACTCCTTGTGCGTCTTGCCCGTGCCGGGCTTCATCGCGCCCAGGTAGCACTTGGAGTCCACGATCTCCCCGCGCAGCGTCATGCGCCCCAGCCGCCGCGCCTCGGGCGCCGGCGCCGGCGCGCCGCCCGCCGGGCTGATCGCCCCCTCGCCCGGCTCGAGTTCGATCATGAACCGCTCGTCGCGATGCAGCAGCCACCCGGAAATCGTCACCCGCTGCCCGTCGAACGGCGCCGCACGCTGCCCCCCGGAGAACTTCCCGACTTCCACGATCAGCAGCGTTCCCGGCTTCCCATCGCCCCGGTCCTCCGCCTCGAGCATCGGGTAGGGCGTCGCGCGCAGCGTGCCCTCAAACGTCCGCAGCCGCCCGTCGTCCCACACCGCCCCGCCGGGGTCCGGCTGCGTCCACGCCAGCGCCAGCGCCATGAACCCCAGCGCCCCCAGCACCAGCGGCACAACCACCTTCAAGAACCGCTTCTGCCCGGGCGGCACCGGCAGATAGCCCACGTAGATCTCGTCCGGCCCCGCCGCCGCACGCGTCTCGTCCGTCGAACTAGGCATGCTCGCCCCCCGCGCCCGACGCCTGCGCTCCATCCGACGCCCGCGCTCCATCCGACGCGCCACCCGACGATGCCCGGCCCGATCGTTCCACGTCGTTCACCCGCGCCGGCTCCACCGGCGTCCCCGGCGCATTCGCCTTGGGGTTCACCAGCACCCGGTCCCGCACGATCCGCACCTGGTACGTCGCGACCTTCTCCACGAACGGTGGGGGGGCGCACCCGTCCTGCGGGCGATACTGCCACCCATGCCACGGGCACGTGATGCACCCGTCGATCACCTTCCCCTCGCCCAGCGGCCCGCCCTGGTGCGCGCACAGGTTCGTCACCGCGCTCACGCCCCCCGCATGCCGGAACACCGCGATCCGCTCGCCCCCCGCCGCGCACACCGTCCGCGCGCGACCCTCGGGGATCGTCGACGCCGGGCCCGCGTCGATCCATCCGTCCTCCGCGCTCGGCGCGTTCGCGCTGTCGTGCGATACCTCGCGCCGTCCCGCCGCCAGGTGAAGCCCCGTCACCAGGCCGACCCCCGCGAGCACGACCGCCGTGGCGCCCCACCCGCGATCGGCCTGCAGCGCGCCCAGCGCGACATGCCCGACGAGCAGCGCGTACGCCCCGTAGACGAGCATGTGCAGGCGCTTCCACGCAGAGGCCGACAGGCTCTTCAGCCAGAAGTCGTGGCTCGTCGCCGCCAGCAGGAACATGATCGTCAGCGCCGCCAGCCCGAGCGTCTGGTACGGGAACGTCCGCAGCGAGCCGAACCCGGTGTTGATCGACAGCAGCGACACCAGCGGGTTCAGCACGCCGAACCCGTGGTAGTAGCCGATCGCCACCACGCCATGCACCAGCGAGATCAGGAACGTCATCACGCCCAGGTGTCGCCGGTTGTACAGCACCGGCAGGAACCGGCGGTGCAGCCGCGCCAGCGGCCCAATGCACAGGATCAGCGTCAGCAGCCCGAACCCGCACGACCCCAGCGCCCGCATGACCAGCACCTCGTCGCTGATCGAGTGCGCACCCGTCCAGATCACCTTGCCCACGCCCACGAACGCCGCGATGTACGCCACCGCGCCCGCCGCCATCACCGCGTCGTACACCCGCTTGTGCGGGCTCCACTGCACCCACGTATAACCGACGCTCACGGGGCCCCCTCCGCCGCCCGCTGCGCGCCCGACGCATCCAGCGCCGCCTCCGCCCGCGCCCGCGACACCACCGCCGCCACCAGCAGCACGATCGCCGCCGGCCCGAGCACCAGCCACGCCCGCAAGTGCCACCGCCGATGCGACCGCGTCATGCGTGCGATCCCCCGCCCGACGCGCCGCGCGGCGCCCAAACCCACTTCCGCAGCATCACGGGCCACAACGCCGCCACGCCCGGGAAGATGAGCGCCCGGAACAGCACCCCCGACCCCGCGGCCCCCGCATCCACACGCTGCACGCCGCGCACCACGAACGCCAGCGCGAACACCACGCCCACGCCCGCGTACGCCGCCGCCACCAGCACCACGATCTCCGCCACCTGCCGTGCCATGCACATCCCCACGCGGCCACCGCGGCCTGTGCCGCCGGCGCCCCGCTTGGATGCTACTGGACCCGAGAACGTCACACCACTACCCGCACACGCCCTACCCGGGGCAAACCCCGCGGCGTCGGCGCGCGCACTTCGCGTCATGTCCGTGTCCAGCACCCCGCTCGGCGTCTCGCCTCGGAGCCCCGCTACGGGGTCCCTCTTCAGGGCCTGAGTACCGGGTCTGCCGCGATTGGAATTCGCGCCGCACGCCCGCGGCGAAGCCGCGTCGTCCGCTTCGCCCGCGCACTGCAAGCGGAGAGGGGGGGAGTCGATGGGCGCGGTCTCTCCTTCGAGCCGCCAATCGTGCATTATTGCCTAAACCACTGCAAAAACAGGCCTTCGGAGAAGCGGTTCGAATAGCCATCTCTTGGATCGGCGCGATTCGGAGCTGCTGTTCTGGGGACACTTTTGGGGACAGTTTTGAGTGCGTAATCGAACGATATCGCGGGCCCGAGGACGGGCAGGAAACTGAACAATCGGAGAACCGCCCCAGCAAGACCTAGTCGCTTGTGGCGTAGAGCATTTGCACACGGTCACGCAGGGGGGATCGGTGTGTTGCGCGCCTCCGCGAGGCGGTAGCCCACCCCAGGCTCGGTGACGATGAACCGCGGCTGTGCGGGATCGACCTCCAGCTTCTTGCGAAGCTCTCCCGCGTACACACGGAGGTACTGCACGTCGCTGGCGTGCTGGGGACCCCAGACCTCCTTGAGGATCATCTGGTGGGTGAGCACCTTGCCCGCGTGCTTGACCAGGAACGCCAGGAGCTTGAACTCCATCGGCGTCAGGCGGACCTCGCGACGTCCGGGGCTTTCGCGGTCGGTGGCCTGATCG